>PKTP01000003.1 GCA_002869105.1 Alphaproteobacteria bacterium | reverse complement strand
GACTTAAAGCTTGATCGAGGTCGTTATCATGTAAGCTTTAACGAGCAAGGTCCAGAAAACTGGTATCGGTCTGTGGCGGACTCTATTATGGAAGGAGATTTCAAGCTTGCAATCCGTGATGCATCCAATCAAAAACACACCTACCAATCTGCTGGCTTTAACGAAACGTCTGCAACGACGGTCGATCTCACATTTGTTTTGCTTGATTCTTATCAAGAGGATGATTAGGCTTTAAAAGAAAAGACAAGTTTTATGGTACTCACTCCCTCCCTTATGCTGCCGTTAGGAACCCCTGCACCAGATTTTAAACTGGTCAATGTTCTGACCAACAAACCGTGCACCTTGGCTGATGTGACAGGCAAGAAAGGGCTGATTGTTGCTTTTCTTTGCAATCATTGTCCGTTTGTTCAACATATTTGGCCCGTGTTTAATAAATTGAGCCAAACATTCATCGAAAGAGGTATAGGCGTTGTGGCGATTTCAGCCAATGATGCACACCACTTTCCAGAAGATGGCCCGGACGCCATGAAAGAAATGGCAGAAACTCAAAAGCTGTCATACCCCTATTTATACGATGAAACGCAGGAAGTTGCACGGGCTTACCAAGCTGCCTGCACCCCGGATTTTTATCTATTTGATGCCCACTTAAAGTGTGTTTACCGGGGGCAATTTGATGGCTCGCGCCCTGACAATGATGTGCCCGTGACCGGTGAAGATTTAAGACATGCGGTGATGGCCTTAACAGCGGGTGTGGCAAATGACCGACCCCAAAAGCCTAGTATGGGCTGCAATGTCAAATGGCGTGAAACACCGGTGTTTTAGGTGGATTCTGTTGACTATTGTGTGGCGCATTCAAGCCCCATCCCTGAGCCTTTAGCAGCGTTGCGCCAAGCCATTGAGCAAACACTTCCTGAGCAAGCCCATAATATGCTATCGGTTCAAGCCGGGCAAACCTTAGCCTTGTGTCTGCGTCTTTTTCAGCCAAAGGCCATTTTAGAAATTGGAACGTTTGCTGGCTATAGTACTTTGTGGATGGCTCTCGCAACAGCAGCTGAGATTACAACTTTGGATCGCTCTGAAAGCGGCATTCCTTTGGCGCGCCATTTTTGGCGCCAGGCCGATGTTGACGATCGCATTGAATTTGTGGCCTCTGAAGCTACCACCCATTTGCAAGCATTAAAAGAAGAGGCCCGATCCTTTGATTGCTTTTTTATTGATGCGAGTAAAAAAGATCTTCAGCGGCATGTTGAAAAGTGTATGGCTCTTCGGAGTGAGGGCCGATGCCTATTGGTGGTTGATAACGTTTTAGGATTCAAGGGTCACTCAGTTTTGGATAGCTCGCATCGCTTGATCCAAAAAATAACTGAGTTTAATCACTGGTTAAAGAGTGTGGCGGATCTGTCTATGACTCTGTTGCCAGTGGGGGATGGGCTGGCTGTTTGCTATATCCCCGCGTCGATCCCACCGATTAAATAATATGTAGATCGTCGACGAGGATTTGAATGGTTTCACTGCCGTTGAAAGTGTTCAGATTCAAAGAGCCGATGATATCAACCGTGTATCCAGATGATTCCATGAGCTGATGGCCGTAGGGTCTTTCAAACGCACGAAAGAGGACAGCTGTTTTTTGAGTGCCAAAGCCATTTTTAATGGTGAGTCTAAGGTGGTTTTTACCCATGACAGCACAATAATGCACCTGACAATCTTTGAATAAGAAAAGAGGTTTTGGATTGCCGTTGCCAAAAGGTTCTAGCTGCGCAATTTCGTTATAAGTCTCTAGGGTGACCGCTTCAAGGCTGAGCGCTCTATCAATGCTGTAGCTGCGCGTGGTAACCAAATTGATGGTTTTTTTGGTTAAGAATCGTTGAAAATTTTCATGCTGATCTTGAGCGATAACAAATCCCCCCGCCATGGGATGGCCACCACCGCTTTGTAAAATACCAGCGGCGACCGCTTGCTGGATGGTTGTGCCAACATCAAATCCCGAAATAGATCGCGCCGATCCTTTGCCAAGACCAGTAGTATTATCATAGCTGATCGCAAAAGAAGGTTTGTAAAACTTTTCTTTCAGCCGGCCTGCCACCAACCCAATGACACCCGCCGACCAATTCTGCCCCGAAACAAGGGTGAAGGGCTCTGGGCAATCAGGCGTGATTTGGGCGTGCGCTGCTTGTAAAGTTGCGTGCTCAATCGCTTGACGGTCTTGGTTGAGCTGGTTGAGGTGGGTGGCAATTTCAAGCGCTTCAGCATCGATCTTTTTTTTCGAAAGAAGCTTGGTGCCAAGAGCTGCATCATCAATTCGACCCGCGGCATTAATGCGTGGTCCGATGATAAAACCAAAATGAGATGCTTTGAAAGGAGGAGATAAAGATGCCTGGTCAAGGAGGGCTTTTAAGCCCGGCATGGTGGCGGACGTTTCTAAAACCTTGAGCCCTTGCTTCACCAGGGTGCGGTTAAAGCGTGTCAACGTCATCACATCACAAACAGTGCCAAGGGCGGCCAAGGGAAGAAGGGATGAGAGCTTGGGTTCGGGACGATCCGCAGTAAACCATCCGAGTTGACGCAGCCGTTGCCGGAGAGCGATGATGAATAAAAACGTGACCCCGACAGCAGCTAGGTTGGTATGAGGGGTTGCTTCATCAAGGCGATTCGGATTGACAACGGCGGTTGCTTCTGGCGGCTGTTCAGCGCCGAGGTGATGATCTAAAACAATGACATCTAACCCTATTTTTTTGGCATGGGCGAGAGGCTCGTGAGCCGTTGCACCACAATCAACCGTGATGATGACATCTGTGCCATTGGCTTTCAGTTTATCAAAGGCTGGAATATTGGGGCCATACCCTTCTTGCGCGCGTTGAGGAATGTAATAGGAAATCTCATGACCCAGCGCCCGAAAAAAGAGAATCAGACTGGCACAGGAAGTGGCGCCATCAACATCATAATCACCAAAAACAGTGATTTTTTGATGTGATTGAAGCGCAGTGCAAATACGGTTTACCGCTTTATCCATATCAATGAGATGAAAAGGATCGGGGGTTGTTTCAGCCAAAGTTGGATTCAGAAAGGCAGAAAAATCCTGGGGATGAATGTCCCGATTGAGCATGAGCTGAACCAGACGCGAAGGCAGATTCGACTGAGTGGCAAGAGCGGTAAGGTTGTGAGGAGGTGATTTAAGAAACCACAAGGCATTGGAAGAAGAGGTGCAGTAAAGATCGTTGGCTACCATAAGCGTTGTATAGGTTAAATCCTATGGCAAAGCAAGATTAACCCTTTGATCGAAAATCAGACCCCAAAGCCGCGATCCCCGCTTTCTTTTGCAGAGCGTTTTCTAGAGCCATGACTTCAAGATCTTCTTTGACGTCTTCGAGGGGGATGCGCTCGTCTTGGCGGGGCGGGACAGTTGCGAAGTTTGGATAGCCATCTGAGCACTGGCTCAGAAAAGCTAAAATTAGAACTGAGATGACGAAACCAGATTTTTGTATCACGGCTGCCCCTTAAAATGAAATTATTGGTCTTTTTCCCAATCGCAAACACAGGTGCCTTGAAGTTGAGTTTGATCATAATCGATCAACTTTCCTTTGTGACGGCACTCGCTTTGACAGCGCATGATTGAATTGGTCTCTGGTTCTTGATTGTTTTGACTACACTGACTGAGAATCAGCATTGAAGCAAAGATTGTAAAATACATTGTTATTTTTTTCATAAGTGGAGATCTCCCATCATTTATCGACTTAATATATCACTGGAACTGAACAAGAGTCAACTGATTTTGCTGGTCATTCAAAGAAATTTTACACTAAGGTTAAGCCGCAGACATGCTCGTGTTTCTGAGCAATGCGTGCTGGCTTAGTTCGAGAGCCGTTGCAACATCCGTCATTTTTTGGTTCGACTCAATAAATACAGCGCTTTAAAGCAGGGGTAATATCCCTATCTGATATAATAAAAAATAAAAAAATATAAGTATTTACTTAAGTAATTAATTTTAATAGTAAGAATTTAAAATTTAAATAATATGAAAAAAATAGTTTTATTGATTTGTTGGGCCGTGGCAGGTTTTCAAGGATACGCCATAGGGGATGAGGTAGCTGAAACCCTCGAAGAAAGATCTGGTCTAAAAAGAATAAGTAGATCATGGCAAAGTAAAACTTCTTCTATGTGCTTAACAAAGTCAGAGTTGACGTTATTTCCAGAAGATATCAGAGGCGCTGTCATCAAAGCCTTGACCGATACTTCTGATGAAGAAGAGTATGATGTCCGAGTCTTGGCATTGAATCCTGAGGAAGAGGCGGTTGAGGCTGTGGTAGAAGAGTACCATGCTGTTTTACCAAAAAGCCCGATGACGCAGCGATTGGTTAGTGAGGCCATTCAAAGAGTCAGAAGAGAATTTATACGTCAGAGAAAGCCAGTGAGACCTGCTGGGATTTAAAATATTGAAATTTCTTAGCCTGAAGACCTCGTACGTGAGTTACGGGTTTTTTTGCGTGTGTTCTTTGTTTATCCCGTGATTTAGCTGTGGTATATCTAACTATCTGGCTTAAATTCGGGCATAAAAAAGAACGGTAACTAATGCGCAAATATTATCGAAAAAATCTAAAATTAGAACCCTGGCAAGACCCCGATGTCACGCCCTACTTGATCATTGAAAATTTGAGTAAGGACTATGAAGGCGTGCCGGTTCTGAAAAATGTTAATTTGGAGATATACCAAGAGGAATTCTTCTGTTTGCTTGGGCCTTCGGGCTGCGGCAAAACAACTTTACTTCGAACGCTTGCAGGATTTGAAACGCCCTCTAAAGGTAAGATTTACTTAAATGGCGTTGATATTACACGGGTGCCGCCCTATGAGCGCCCAGTCAGTATGATGTTCCAATCCTATGCCCTTTTCCCGCATTTATCTGTGCAGCAAAATGTCGCATTCGGTCTGAAGCAAGAAAATCTAACTTCTAATACTATCCAAGAACGGGTTGATCACAGTTTACGCTTGGTTGAGATGGCGGATCTGGCAAAGCGAAAGCCGCATCAACTTTCGGGTGGGCAGCGGCAACGCGTTGCCTTGGCGCGCTCTTTGGCCAAACAACCGCAGCTGCTTTTGCTGGATGAGCCTTTGGCTGCCTTGGATCGTAAGCTTCGTGAGAAAACGCAATTTGAATTGGTTAACATTCAAGAAACCGTGGGCGGAACATTTTTAACCGTGACCCACGATCAGGAAGAGGCCATGACCATGGCGAGTCGCTTGGCTGTCATGGAAGAGGGGCAAATTGTTCAACTGGGAACACCGCAAGAAATTTATGAGTTTCCAAATTCACGCTATGTTGCCAACTTCATTGGAACCATGAATCTGTTTGAAGGGATGGTGGTGGATGAAGATGATGATCACCTGATTTTAGATGTGCAAGATTTCAACCTTCCAGCCTATGTTTCACCGGCTGTGAGTGTTCCCGAGGGATCTTTGATTAGTATGGCGCTTCGGCCAGAAAAGGTGCACATTTCAAAACGTTACACCAAACGTGATTTCAACCACGTGATGGGCACGGTTGAAGATATCGCTTACCTTGTAGACGTGTCAATTTATCACGTGCGTTTAGAAAACAGCGATAAAACGATGCAAGCCATGATTCCAAATAACATTCGGGCCTCGGAGGGGAAAATTACTTGGGAAGATCAAGTATATTTGAGCTGGGATCCTAGTAATGTTGTTGTTCTGATGTCTTAGGAGAAAGATCGCCATGTGGAAAGAACAGCTAAACATTAAAAATCCCTCGCAAAAATGGACGTTGTTTTTGTTGGCTGGGTGTGTTTATGCTTGGATTCTCCCGGTCTTTTTCTTAGGCTTTTTACAAATTATCAAAGTTGCCTTTTCAGAACCTTACATACAAATCCCGCCTTATAAAAATTTGCTGACGAATTTTTCATGGGAATTTATTGAGTTTAAGATTTACCTAGCCAATTTATTCGACCTCTTTAATGAAAAGATTTATGTTTACGCTTTTGGGCGCTCCCTTAAAATTGCAGGACTGTCAACATTGATTGCTCTCATTGTCGCCTATCCCATGGCGTTGGGGCTGGTGATGATGCCAAAACGTTACCAATCGAGCTTGCTTTTATTGATTCTCTTACCGTTCTGGACATCCTTTCTCTTGCGGGTTTATGCGTGGATTGGTTTGTTGAATTCTGATGGAATTATCAATACTGCTTTGATGAAACTTGGACTTATTAGCACACCTCTTACTTTGCTATACACTGACTTTGCAGTGGGGTTGGGTATTGTTTATTGCTATTTGCCGTTTATGTTATTGCCCCTCTATAGCACCCTGCAAAAATTTGATTGGTCATTAATTGAAGCTTCCGCTGATTTGGGATGTAAGCCTTGGTCTTCCTTTCGCCAGGTTCTGCTCCCCAATACTGTTTCGGGGATCTTTACCGGCTGTTTTTTTGTATTTATTCCTGCATTGGGAGAAATCATTATCCCGATCCTGTTGGGAGGCAGTAAAGCAGTTATGTTTGGCCGGGTGATTTGGGAAGAGTTTTTCTTTAATCGTGATTGGACCATGGCCTCTATGTTGTCTCTGGCATTATTAGTGGTTCTGATGTTTCCTATTTACCGCGCACAGAAGAAGGGAGATTTATAATGTATAATCTTTTTCCAAGATTGCGAGGTGCGCTGTGGTTGGGTTATTTCTTTATGCTGGCGCCTTTAATCTATGTGATTGTGTACTCTTTTAATGACTCTCGCTTTGTTTCGGTATGGAGCGGTTTTTCCCTTAAATGGTATCACCATCTTTGGAATAATAAGGTCTTGATGAAGGCAACAGGCATCAGTTTGCAAGTTGCGTTTCTATCAGCATCGATTGCGGTCTTGCTTGGGACCATTGCAGCGGTCACTTATACGCGGTTTCCGCAGATGCGGGGCCGTAGATTTTTTTCTTTTATCAGCATTGCTCCCATGGTTTTACCGGAAGTGGTTCTGGGTATGGCATTTTTGATGGCTTATTTGGTTTTGCAAGACTGGGTCGGACTGCCGCGAAATCGGGGTATGTTAACGATTATCATTGCCCATGCAACCATTGGTATGGCGTATGCTTTTATTATGATTCGCAATCGATTGAAAAATTTTGATTCTGCCGTCATTGAAGCGGCCATGGATTTAGGCGCGACACCGCTGAGCATCTTTTTTAAAATTACCATTCCGATTATTGCCCCGACGCTCATTTCGGCCTGGTTGTTGGTTTTTATTTTATCTTTTGATGACTTGGTGGTGGCAAGTTTTGTTTCAGGAGCAGAAGTCACAACCTTGCCGATGGCTATTTTCTCAAGCATCAAGTTTGGTCTTACCCCGGAAATTAATGCCCTTGCAACGGTGATGATTGTGATCTTATCAGTGGGGTTGTTGTTGATTTCCCGGAAGTTAACTCAAAAGGATGAGTCTGGGATAATTCTGCAACCCTCTGCAGAATAAAGCCATATACATCCCGGTTTTTGGATGACCTCATATCGTTTTTGTATTATGATCAAATCTGTCGTGTTTACGTTGAAAAATTTAAAGAGAGCCCTTATGAAATTCTTAAGCTTTACCCAAAATCAATTTACTTCTTTGCGAAAGGTGCTGTTTTTTTTAGCCCCCTTACTGATCTTGTCGCAGTGCGCGCAGCGGTCGATGATTGATGATGAAAATAAAATGATTTCAAGTGAGTCTAAACGTTTTGATAAGTCAGTCTTTGAGATTAAGGAATCTGATGAAAAACCTGCTTGGTTTGATATGAAAGGCGAGGGGATCTATAAATTAGGAAAGCCTTATAAAGTTAATGGTACTTGGTATTTCCCAAAAGAAGATGGCAAGTATGATGAAATTGGCATTGCCTCTTGGTATGGGCCAGGCTTTCACCAAAAAATAACAGCAAACGGTGAATATTTCGATATGGACTTGGTGACAGGCGCACACAAAACTCTTCCTTTGCCAAGCGTTGTCCGGGTGACGAACTTAGAAAATGGCCGCTCTCTTCTGGTGCGGGTGAATGATCGGGGCCCTTTTGTCAATGATCGCATCATCGACCTTTCTCGAAAGGCCGCTGAACTGCTTGGTTTTATTGCCAGAGGAACGGCGAAGGTTCGGGTTGAGCTCATGCCGGAAGAAAGTTTGGCCGTTGCCTCGTATGCACAAAATCAATTTGTTAAAAATGATTTAAACGCCGCTCAAATGCCAGTTGCATCTGCAGGCCTGGTTTCAGTGAATCAAGAAACAGGCGAGCCTATGAAAAAAGAAGCGCAAGAAGTCTCTCAAACTTTTGTGGATGCCACTACCTCAAGCCCCGAAGCCTATGCTTCTGAGAATAAGGATGAGTCGCTTGCCGGGGTGGTTTCTGCCTTAAGTGATACGAAGAACAAAAAAGTTGTGACCTCTGAGCCCGTCACGCAAGCAGGCACCCAAGAAAGCATCAAAAAAACTGTCGATGATGTGTCTGCATTGAGTACATACGGAAAATCTTATGTTCAAGTGGGAGCGTTTAGCAGCCAGCAAAATGCTGAAAAAATCTCTTCCATGTTGTCATCGGTGGGTCAAGCAACCATTGAAAAACTAGATCGTTATGGGCAAAGCATCTACCGGGTGCGTTTTGGACCGTTTGATGATGCTGGCGAAGCACAAAAAGTGATGAATAAAATTTTAGATGTGGGCCATGGCGATGTTCACATTGTGATGGATTGATAGAGAGAGGTTATGATGCAAGGTAGAATGACACAATTAATTGTTAGCTTTTTCTTTATGATACTTCCTGCCATTGTTATGGCAGGGGATAAAGGCACGCCCCAAAAGGCGGTGCAACCACAAGTAGAGACTTTGGATCAAAATGCTATCCAGGATTTTTATAACCCTGTGCCAGATCAAAGCCCTCTTCTGCAAGGCGCCAAGCAAATTTTTTTAGTGGTGCCTGAGACCAACCGTGTGTTGTTAGAAAAAAACGGTGATGAAAAAACACCGCCATCTTCTATGACTAAGATTGCAACACTGATGATGGTTTTTGAACAGTTGCAGAGCGGTCAACTTTCTTTGGATGATACGTTTTCTGTGAGTGTGAATGCTTGGAAAAAGGAGGGGTCTCGGATGTTCTTGGAACCCAATACCCAAGTGCGTGTTGAAGATTTAATTCGCGGGATTGTTGTTCAATCTGGAAATGATGCCACAACGGTGGTTGCAGAAGGCCTGGCCGGCGATGAGCGACAATTTGCTGATCAAATGACTGAGCGTCTTAAAGAGTTGGGGCTACAAAACACAAATTTCGTCAATGCCTCTGGATTGCCGAGTCCCGATCATTACTCAACCGCGCGCGATTTAGCGTTAATGGGCGTGCAGATGATTCGCCTTTATCCCCAGTTTTACCACTACTTTGGTGAAAAAAGTTTCAAATACAATAACATTCACCAAGCCAACCGAAATCAATTTTTATTCCGGTCCCCCTCCCATGTGGATGGTATTAAAACAGGGATTACGGATGCGGCTGGATACGGTATTGTGGCATCAGCGGCGCATGATGGGATGCGCTTCATCCTGGTATTGAATGGCTGTGAATCAGACAAAGACCGGTTTCAAGTCGGTGAAAAAATTTTCAAATGGGCTTTTAGAGAATATAAAAATCAGACACTGTTTGAAGCTGGTCAGATTTTGGGAGAAGCCCGCATCTGGTTGGGCGCTAAAAAAACAGTCTCATTAATGGTGCCTGAACGCGTGCGGCTGACCCTTTCGCAAAAAGAGCATAAGCACCTAAAGGTAACATATCACTATAATGACCCGATCGAAGCGCCCGTTAAACAGGGTGTGCGCGTTGGAGACTTGGTGATTGAGGCTCCTGGCAATAAATGGGTTTATCCAGTTGTTGCAGGTGAAACTGTTAATGAAGTGGGTTTCTTTGGCCGGGCGATTTCCGCGCTCTATTACACTATTTGGGGAGCGAGCGCTTGAACCGTGGGACATTTATCACCTTTGAAGGCGCGGACGGTGTTGGCAAATCAACCCATGTAAACCTTTTGGCCCAGGCGCTTGAAAAAAAAGGAATACGGGTGGTTGTGACCCGAGAACCTGGAGGCACGGAGGGTGCTGAAAAAATCCGCTCTCTCTTAAAAGAGGGGGACAAGGATACCTGGCACCCCATCAGCGAAGTTTTACTCCTTTACGCCGCCCGCTATGACCACGTTGTGAAAGTCATCAAACCTGAACTGGAATCAGGTGCCTGGGTGATTTGTGATCGTTTCACCGATTCAACTTTGGCGTATCAGTGCTTTGCCCACCAATTGCCTTTGGGATGGGTCCAGGGGATTAATGACTTGGTTCTAGATGGTTTTGAGCCTGATATTACCTTTTTTATGGACAATGATGCTGAGGATACTTTCAAACGCGTTGAGCGCCGAGCTCTGGAATCTGGCAATCCGGATGCCATGGACCGCGTTGAAAAGTTGGGCGTTGATTTTCAAAAAAGACTGCTTGAGGGCTATCGCATCTTAGCAAAGCAACAGGATCGGTTTGAAACCATCGATGCCCGGAAAGACAAATTGCAGGTCCACCAAGATATTTGCCGTGCCTTGGCTGCGCGGGGGACTCCTTTGACGCCGTTAACCCCCCCAGAGTTTCAATCTGCCTAACATGGCCGGTGATTGTTTTACGCTTCCGTTATCAACAAAAAACCAAGATACTGCTGAACAATTGCTTCAAACTTGGCAAAAAGGGCACATGCATCCCAGCACCCTTTTATACGGATTGAATCATGGTGCGGCTGTTCACATATGTCAGCGCTTGATAATGAAAGCCTTGGGCGGGGCGTACCAACCGAATAAACCGCATCCTGATGTGATGTGGCTTGGGTTATCTGAAGATGAGGGCGGCAAACAATCACTCTCCCTTTCTATTGAACAGGTGCGAGGGGCTCGCGCGTTTGCTTATAAATCTTCTGTGACAGGTGGGCCACGTTTTTTGATTATCGACCCGGCCGAGGCACTGACACCACAAGCCCAAAACGCCTTGCTGAAAACTTTAGAAGCGCCGCCAAAAGGCGTTTATTTTATGCTGATTAGTTCCCACCTTCATGCTTTGATTGCCACCATTCGATCCCGCTGTCAAAAACACCCGATTCATGATCATGATTTTGATACTTTTCAAAAGGGGCTTATGATGCTTAACCCCGATGCGGCATATGATCCTCTCCCGTTGAAATGGATTTGCGCTTTAAAGCATGGAGATTATACAGCGGTTCAACAGCTTGAAGACTTTGATTTTGAGGGGTTTGAAGAAGGCTGTGACCAGTTAATCACTCACGGGAATCAGAGCGTTTTGTTGAAGATGATTTATAAAGTAGCGGGTAAAAAGGATAAAAGGATGGTGGATGCCTTTGTCCACGGGTTGCTTTTGGCGTTGGTGGATATTAAGAATTATCATCAGGGCGCGCCAACGGTGGTTCCTGAAAACACGTTGAAAGCATGGGCGGAACATACATCTCTTGCCAAAGTTGCAGAGGGCTATTGCGATCTTTCGCGCACGTTGAAACAACATGATCAGTTGGGGCTGGATCCTCGACAAACAATGATAAATGCGGTAAGTGTTCTGGGTAGATTGAATGGTAATCCCCAATGACACATGCGCCTTACTTTATTACAACGCCCATTTATTATGTTAATGACAAGCCCCATATTGGCCATGCCTATACAACGGTCATTTGTGACATCATTGCCCGCTTTGCCAGATTGGATGGCAGAGATGTTTGTTTTTTAACTGGCACGGATGAGCACGGATTAAAGGTGCAGCAATCGGCTGAAAAAGCTGGGATGGATCCTTTAGCCTTTGTTGAACCGGGATCGAATAAATTCAAAGAATTATTTCAAGCGTTGAATGTCAACTTTGATACGTTTATTCGCACAACAGAAGCCCACCACAAGCGAGCAGCACAACATCTGTGGCAGGTTATTGCAGATAAGGGATTGATCTACAAAGATAGCTATCGTGGTTGGTATTCGGTGCGAGATGAATGCTACTATGCCGAGAGTGAGCTTGTTGATGGCATGGCGCCAACCGGGGCGCCGGTTGAATGGATCGAGGAGGAATCTTATTTCTTTAAGCTTTCAGCTTTTGAGAAGCCTTTATTAGCATATTATCAAGCCCATCCTGATTTTATTCAACCAGAAAGCCGCCGCAATGAAGTGATTCGATTTGTTGAATCGGGCCTGCGAGATTTATCCATTTCCAGGCAAAAGCTGACGTGGGGGATTCCGGTTCCAGGAGATGATACCCATGTGATGTATGTTTGGTTTGATGCCCTGACCAATTATATTTCGGCATTGGGATACCCCGAAGAAATGTCAAAATTTAAAAAGTTTTGGCCAACAGCTTTGCATATTGTCGGTAAAGACATCTTGAGGTTTCATGCTGTTTATTGGCCAGCCATGCTGATGGCGGCTGGGATTGAGCCCCCCCAAAAGATTTTTGCCCATGGCTTTTGGACACGCGAAGGGCAGAAGATGTCTAAATCCTTGGGAAATGGATTGGATCCCTATGATTTGATTAATGATTTTAGTGTGGATGCCACCCGGTTTTTCATGGCACGCGAAGTGGCCCTTGGCCAAGATGGTGATTATTCACGCGAAAGTTTTATTCAGTTGACCAACAGCCATTTGGCCAATGATTTGGGAAATCTGGCGCAACGTGTTTTAAGCATGATCTATAAAAATTGTGAGGGTCAGCTGCCAACGCACCAATCCTTCACCGAAGAAGATCAGGCTTTGCTATCCGCGGCTAAGAGGCTATGTCACCAGGTGCGTCCTCTGGTTTTAACCGATCAAGCAATCCAAAAATATGTTGAAAGTGTCTGGACGGTTATCCGCCATGCCAACCAATATGTGGATGGCCAAGCGCCTTGGGCGTTGCGGAAAACTGACATCAGCCGCATGCAAACCGTGCTTTATGTTTTGGCAGAAGTCTTGCGCTATGTTGCCATCTTGATTCAACCATTGATGCCCGAATCAGCAGCTGGGATTTTGGGTCAGCTGGCGGTTGAAAAAGGGCAAAGAACCTTTGCATTTCTGGAGACTGAACACGCTCTTAAGCCCGGAACACCCATCGTTAAACCCGTGGGGCTTTTCCCTCGTTTTAGTAAGGAGGAGGACGCAGATGCTGGTTGATAGTCATTGCCATTTGAATTATGACGGGCTGAGAGATGATAAAGAGGGGGTTTTAGCCCGCGCTCGGGCGGTTGGCGTCTCACATTTTCTCACCATCAATACGTGTTTAAATGAAAGCGCTGAGGTGGTTCAAATTGCCGAGACATATCCGGTGTTTCGGCCACTGTTGGCGTTCACCCGTGTGATATTACCCCAGAGACCTGTCCAACCGCAGCGGATTTGGCCCAGTGGGCCGTTCATCCAAAGGTTGTTGGCCTGGGAGAAACAGGACTGGATTATTTCCATGATACAACGCATCAATCTTACCAACAGCAAAGTTTGGCTATTCACATGGATGTTGCCGATCAATACGATCTGCCGTTGGTTATTCATGCCCGCGACGCTGAAGAGGATCTTATTAAACTCTTGAAACCGGCAAGCAAGCGTTCCAAGCCAGGCGTGATTCATTGTTTTACCGGGTCTGAGCGGTTTGCTGATATCATGCTCGACTATGGCTTTTATATTTCCATCTCAGGAGTGGTCACGTTTAAAAATGCCCATTCATTACGCACGATTGTCAAGAGAGTGCCCCTCGATCGGATATTGGTTGAAACTGACAGTCCTTATCTTGCACCTGTTCCCAAGCGCGGAAAACCCAATGAACCCGCTTATGTGCGCTACACAGCCGAAAAAGTAGCTGAGATTAGAGAGAGGCCGTTGGAAGCAGTGGCCACCCAAACCACAGATAATTTTTTCACCCTGTTTGCTAAAGCTCATCGAGGCTTAAAATGAAAGTCACCATTTTAGGGTCCGGTCCTTCACCAGGGGTGCCCCTTATTGGGAATTATTGGGGAGGCTGTGACCCCCATAATCCCAAAAATAACCGAACCCGTGCTTCGATTTTGATTGAACATCTGGGACATCGGATTTTGATCGATTCATCGCCTGATTTGAGGCAGCAGCTATTACGAGAAAATATCGATTGGATTGATGCTGTTCTTTACACCCATGGTCACGCCGACCATACCCATGGGATCAATGATGTTTTTTTGTTTAGCCCGGTTTCAGAAAAAGAACATTCCCATTTATGCTGACCCGCAAACGCTTGAAGAACTTTTAACTGCTTTTGGGTATGCGTTTGAGACCGCCGCTGATCACCACGGTCAATATGATACACCGCGGTTGAGTCCTCATGAAATAAGAGGACCGCAGGTAACTCCTTTTCCAGGGGTCACGTTTGAACACTTTGAGCAAGATCATGGCTTTAGCAAAAGCTATGGCTACAGAATCGGGGACTTTGCTTATTGCACAGATCTTATTGGTATGCCTGCTGAGTCATGGCAACGGCTTGAGGGCATTAAAGTATTGGTGGTGGATTGTTTGCGGCGTGAACCACATCCTACCCACGCCCATTTAGATTTGGTGCTTGAGTGGGCGGATCGTTTGAAAGTGGAACGTGCTTATCTGAATCATTTGGGCGCTCAATTGGACTATGAAACATTGAAAAAAGAACTGCCCGCAGGCGTGAAACCTTGTTATGATGGTTTGGTAATTGAGGTGTAACCCTTAAAGTCAGGAGAGGCAGAATGTGGTATTTTCTTTTATTATTTATTTTGTGTATGTCATTTTCCCCTTTATCGGCTGAAGAAGCTGTGGATGGTGTTTCTAATGATGAAGTAGCCGACATATCAACAGCTGAAGAGGGTGATGACGACTTGGATGTAGACGCATCTGATGAAGACGAGGGGTCTGAGAATTTGGAAAATCCTGAAGAAGGTCTGGCAGCAGATCAAGAAGAAGGTCAGCAAGGTGCAGAGCAAGCCCCACAGTCGCGGCAAGAGCAGCCCCCTCAGGTGGTGGTCGCTCCAAGCCAACCACCCGCTATTCGCACACCAGATCAGGTTGGGCCTGTTGTTGATCAGGAAACCCTGGGGCAGGCAATGACAGAGATTAGCTCTGGGCCCGCTGCATTAAAAACTCCTGAAGCTCAGGAAGGTGAATCAAAAGAGCAAAACTCGTTGGCACTTGATTTGCAGCAAGGCCTCAAGGAAATGCAGTAGGTGCTGGAATTAGCTACAAAAGAGCTTGCTCAATAAGATCAGTTTTGGTACATCCTTGAGATACATTCTGTGCGGTCGTGGCGGAATTGGTAGACGCGCAGCGTTGAGGTCGTTGTGGTATGTAAATGCCGTGGAAGTTCAAATCTTCTCGACCGCACCACTCCCTTAAAAAAAATCGATATTTATACTTGATGGTATGATTTGTACCACTCACTAAACTTGGTCAAGCCTTGTTTCAAAGATGTAGAGGGGTGAAATCCGGTATATTCTTTGAGAGGCTCAACATCTGCGCAGGTTTTTTGAACATCTCCTGGCGGTAACGGTAAGGGGTTGAGGTTTGCTTTTTTGCCCGTTAATTCCTCTAAAGAGGCAATCAATGTGGCAACGGATTCAGGCGTGTTGTTGCCAATATTAAAGATGTTATAGGCTTGTTGTGGTGGCTTTTCCACCAGTTTGGTAATGGCGGTCACAATATCATCCACATAGGTATAATCTCGCAAAGGGCGGCCTTGATCGAAATAATCGATGGTTTCACCTTTATAGAGTTTTTCGGTAAACTTATAGACAGCCATATCTGGCCGGCCCCATGGACCATAAACGGTGAAAAACCTTAGGGCGGTGATAGGGAGGCCAAAACAATGGGCATAGGTGTGAGCAAGAGACTCTGTTCCTTTTTTAGTAGCGGCATACAAGCTGATCGGGTGATCCGTGTTATGGGTTTCAACGGCAAAGGGGGCATTGAGAGCGTTGCCATAAACCGAACTGGAGGACGCCATCAGAAAATGCTGAAGCCCCTTATCTTTAAAAACATTCAGAAGAGAAAAGGTACCAAAATAATTATTGTGGATGTAGGAATGTGGATCTTCAAAACTGTAGCGAACGCCAGGCTGTGCCGCGAGATGAACCACATGAGTGAAGGAATGCTTTTCCGCTAGGGTTTGCAGCACCGCTTCATCGGTGATATCCACCTCATAAAAGTGAAAGCCGGGATGGTTTGTGAGGGCTTGCAAACGATCTTTCTTAAGCTGTGGTGAATAGTAGGTATTAAAATTATCAATACCAACAACCTGAAATCCAGCCTTGGATAATTTTTGGGAAAGGTGCGCGCCGATAAAACCAGCCGCCCCGGTAACTAGAACTTTACTCATGTCCATGATTTTTATACATTCTAAATAATGAGTGCAAGTTCTTTCAGATTTTATGGCTTTTTGAGCCTTCTTCTTATACTACGGATTGCGTTTTTAGCTTTCACCACATTGCCCTTAGATTGTGAAGAGGCACAGTATTGGTGTTGGGGAGCTGAATCCATTTCCTGGGGGTATTTTTCTAAGCCCCCCTTGACCAGTTGGCTCATGACTTTGATGACGACGGTTGGCAACCAATCTGCATTTTGGGTGCGCTGCTTGTCCCCGGTTTTTCATTTTGGGGTGGCCTGGGTGATTTACGCTTGGGCAGTGTCTGAAACATCCAAAACAAAAGCACGATTGGCGGCTTTGCTGTATTTCACGCTGCCAGGAACGTTTTTTTCCTCCATTCTGATGACAACAGATGTGCCATTGCTGTTGATGAGTTCAATGAGCCTCTTGTTTATTTGGAAGGGGATTCAAAAAGAGCGCCTGGGATATTGGATGGTAGCGGGGGTCTTTTTGGGTTTGGCTCTGCTTTCAAAGTATATTGCAGCTTTTATCCCCATTTCGCTGATACTTTACGCTTCACTCTATCAACGGCGGTTGTTTAAAACTGCGGGCCTTTATTGCCTGCTTTTGGCGGCCTTTACTGTTGTTCTTCCACATCTGATTTGGCAGGTGAACCATGGTTTCACAACGATAGCGCATACCCTTAATTCTAATATGGTGGTGAATAGCTATGGGACAAAACTTAACTTTTCTGCTTTTTTTGAGTATGTGATTGGTCAATTTGCCTTGTTTGGCCCCTTTTTAATGGGCCTGCTGGTAACGCGGGCTTTTTGGCGCCCCAAGACACCGTTTGAAAAATTTAATCACTGCCTGATTTGGCCGCTGTTTATAACGATGTGCCTTCAGGGGTTGCAGCCCAAAGTGAATTTGAATTGGGGAGTCTTAACGGTTCTTGGGGTTGTTTTGCTGTGTGCACACGTTGAATCAGAGACGTTTTTGAAACGGATGATTGTGACTAATACCACACTTGGTTTCATTGGAATGGGGTTGCTGCTCAATCCTGAAGCCTCTATGCAACTGTTTGGAGTCAAATATAAGGGGCTTAACCATTATCAGTTGTTGCAGAAAGCTCAGCACTATACCGATCAGTGGTGTAAGCCCAACCAGTGTCATTTGATTGCTGATCATCGATGTGTGGCAGCCCTTGCACGGTTTTATGGCAATTATGCTTCTGCCCACAAATGGTATCGCGGGGTTGGTGGCAAGGATTATTTTGAATGGGTCAGCCCTTATAAAGAAAGAAATGATGGTAAAAGAGGCTTATATGCCATTGTAACACAAAGACCCATCGACGACTTTGGACAATTTGATCAGCTTGACTCTCATCAAAAAATTGATCCAAATCACACCTTGTATTTGGTGACATCAAAACCTGGATTCAGCGGGCCTGAGGACTCCTAGTCTCCATAAGAGCCACGAACATTTCCTTGAAGTTAATGATGAGTTTGAGTAGGGTTAAGCGTTAAATTGAGGTTTTGGATGTACTCTGTTGTGATTCCCCTTCATAATGAAGAAGGAAATGTTGAAAAGCTGGTTCATGAAATTGCCGCAGTCTTTAGAGCAAGCATCAAGCGAAAACATGAAATTGTATTGATTGACGATGCATCGATAGATTCAACGGCAGCGCTTGTTGAAAAAATGATGCAAAACAATCCTGCAATTACGTTGCTACAGCACAATAAAAAAGCCGGTCAGAGCCGAGCGCTTAAAACAGGTATTGAGCGTGCACGGTTTGAAACCATTATTACACTTGATGGGGATGGGCAGAACAACCCGGCTGATATTCCCGCGATGATTGAAGCGTTTCATAAACAAAGCAATACAGGTTTGGTAATCGGGTGGCGGCAGAAACGACAAGATCCGGGCTTAAAAACCAAAGCATCAAAGGCAGCGTTTCGCGTGCGCCAATGGATCTTGAACGATGATACTCCTGATACCGGCTGTGGGCTGAAAATCTTTAAGCAAACCCTCTTTGTGGCGATGCCGTTTTTTAACCACATTCACCGCTACATGCCAATATTGACCAAACATTTTGGGGAGCCCGTGACCTCTGTTGAAATCAGCCACAGAGCCAGAGAAGCCGGACAATCCAATTATGGAACATGGGATCGCCTCACTGTTGGTTTTATGGATGTCATTGGCGTGCGATGGTTGGTTAAACGCTATGATTCAACGGTGCATGTTCATGAGCTGTGAAACTTGGATTTATATCTTAGGGTTTGCGGGGCAAGCACTGTTCATGTCCCGATTCTTGATTCAGTGGATTTATAGTGAAAAACATAAGAAATCTGTTATTCCGCGGGCTTTTTGGTATTTTAGTTTAGGAGGTGGCATCCTTCTATTGGCCTATGCCATTTTGCAAAAAGACCCGGTGTTTATTTCCGGACAATCCTTTGGCTTGTTGGTTTATCTTCGCAATATTTACTTTATCCGTAAGGCTGATCGGAAGCTGTAAAACAGCAGAATGAGCTCTCCACAAAGCATGCTATCTTTTTATTAGGTTTGCGCCGGCCTTATATGGAGATCAGTATTAAGAGGGTGGCTCTTGCTCCAAAGCCCAAACTTGACAACACCTTCTAACCCCCCTAAACATGTGCTCATGTTAAAATGTTTCATTGAGCGCTGATATGGCAGAAGATTTTTATAGTATTTTAGGGGTGAGCCGTACCGTGACGGCTGTTGAGCTAAAGAAGGCTTATCGCAGCCAGGCGATGAAATATCATCCTGATCGCAACCCAGGTAATAAAGAAGCCGAAGAACAGTTTAAGCTTTTGTCTGAAGCTTATGAAACGTTGAGCGATGATCAAAAACGTGCTCACTATGACCAAGTCGGCCATGACTCCTATAAAAATGGGGGTGCGAATTCAGGGCCAGGCGGCATGGGTGGATTCGGATTTTCTGGCGGTGGTTTTAGCGATATTTTCGAAGAAGTGTTCGGTGATTTCATGGGTGGTGGACGCAGAGGACAGCGTCAGGCAGCTCAGGAAAGCGGTGAAGATCTTAAATATGAAATGGAAATCACGCTAGAACAAGCCTATGCGGGTATTGAAAAAGAAATTTCCTATAATGCACCGGCTCCTTGTTCAACGTGTACAGGAACAGGGTCTCAATCAAAAAAAGGGTTGCGGACATGCCAGACTTGTCATGGAAGCGGCGCGGTTCGGATGCAGCAAGGCTTTTTTATGATCGAAAGACCGTGCGTGACATGTCGGGGGCAAGGACAAACCATTGATGACCCCTGTGGCTCTTGCCGTGGCCAAGGGGTGGCTGATAAAAAACAAAAATTAAAACTCAAAATTCCAGCCGGCGTTCCTGACAATGCACGCATGCGGGTGAGTGGTCGTGGTGGTGCGGGACCGAGAGGGGGACCTTCTGGAGATCTTTATGTTTTTATCACTGTTAAGCCCCATGATCTCTATCAACGAGAAGAGAATGACTTATATTGTCGCCTGCCCATCACCGTTTTTGAGGCAATACAAGGTACAAAAAAAACGATTAAATCTTTGGATGACAAAGATATTGAAATCAACATCTCAGCCGGCACACAGCCTAATGCATCTATCCTTCACCGTAAGCAAGGGATGCCAGTTCATGGGTATCGAGAAAAAGGGGACTTGCATATAGAGATTCAAGTAGAAGTGCCAACAAAACTGACCCCAAAACAAAAACAAGCTTTCTCTGATTTTTATCAAGATCTTGATCATAAAAAAGCACATCCCCAGGTGAATAGTTTTTGGAAAAAAGCTCAAAAACTTTGGGGATAGGTGCTTATGAGTCAGCATCCCCCAGCCAAACTTTATGATCGATTGCTGACGAAACAAGAAGTGCAGACCTTCATTGAGTGCCTTGAGAAAGCAATTCTCAACCCCCAGACAGAACTGCAGTTCATGAATCCGTATACGCTTTTGGTGGCAACATTATTGTCGGCGCAGGCGACAGATGTGGGCGTGAACCGGGCGACGAACGATTTGTTTAAAAGTGTGACAACACCCCAACAAATGCTCGACCTTGGCGAAGAAAAGCTTATTGAGCATATTCGAACCATTGGTTTGTTTAATACAAAAGCCAAGAACATTATGAAGGGGGCTCAGATGCTCGTGGAGCACCATCAAGGAGAAGTGCCTCAGGATCGAGAGGCGTTGGAACGGTTGCCTGGCGTTGGTCGTAAAACAGCCAATGTGGTGTTGAATATTGCTTTCGGACACCCCACTGTTGCTGTGGATACGCATATTTTTAGAGTGGGAAATCGAACGGGTTTGGCCCCTGGGAAAGATCCGTTAGCTGTTGAACTGAGCTTATTGAAGCGCCTCCCCAAACATTCTCTTATGAAAGCGCATCATTTACTAATTCTGCATGGACGATATCATTGTAAGGCACGCACTCCCCTTTGCGCTACGTGCCCGGTACAGCATGTTTGCCGGTTCAAAAAGAAAAAGGCTACACTGATAACGGTTTAACTTTTTCGAACATATTGGCAGTCATGAAATCCACCTATACCTTTGATCAGGCATTGGAATTGTATCAAGAGATGCTCACCGTTGAAAAAAACGTTTCTGAGCATACCCTGGAATCTTATAGCCGTGACATTAAGAAACTGGCGCACTATCTAAGCAATGATAAGATTACCGTGGATACTGTCTCGTTAGAGGATTTAAGAGGATTTGTTGCCTCGCTGTTTGATCACAACCTGTCATCCCGATCGACAGCCCGGATTATTTCAAGTTGTCGTGGATTCTTTCAGTTTCTGGTTTTAGAAGGTCAGAGAGACGATAATCCAGCCAAACAACTTGAGATGCCGAAACATCAAGCAGGGCTCCCTAAAATACTAAGCATTGAGGATGTGAACCAGCTGATTCAAACAGCCCATGCAGATTTGTCGCCAGAGGGGCTGCGATTAACGGCCCTTTTGGAAATTCTTTATGCGACGGGGCTGAGGGTTTCTGAATTAATTTCATTGCCTTTTTCCCTGTTTCGCGATGCCCCTGACATGCTATTGATTCGTGGCAAAGGCAATAAAGAAAGATACGTACCGATTGGCCACTATGCCTTGGATGCGTTACACACCTATCTAAAAGTTCGGGATGTTTTTATTTATGGGACAAAAACCCATCAATATCTCTTTCCCTCTCGTGGGCTTAGCGGCCATTTAACCCGTCAGCGCTTTGGGCAACTCCTTAAAGAGTTGGCTTTGAAGTCTGGGTTAGCTCCTGAAAAGCTTTCCCCCCATGTGATTCGACATGCTTTTGCAACACATTTGCTGCACAATGGCGCTGATTTGATCAGTATTCAGAAGATGCTTGGTCACAGTGATTTGGCCACAACGCAAATCTACACCCATGTTTTGAAAGATAAACTTATTGAAGCGGTGACAACTTTTCATCCTTTGGCACAGTATAAAAAGAAGCCTTAAGCCAAATAGCCAACAATAACAAAGCCGAGAATGGTAAGGACAATTGTAACCAGAAAAAGGGGAAGGGCATATTTGCTGAGGCGATGGGTAATGAATGCCCCATATTTCCAGATAATAAATGCTTCAAAATAATAGCGCATCCCCCGTGAAATCAAAGAAGAGACCAAAAAAGTGATTAAGTTGAGGTGGATGGCCCCACAGGTAATGGTGACCAGCTTATAGGGAATAGGCGTTAAACCCTTAATAACAATGATCCAAAAACCATACTCATTAAACCAGGACTTGAAGGTGGCATAGCTAGTGTGCAAGTTATAAAGATTGATGATGTACATGCCAATGGATTCAAAGAGAAAGTAGCCAATGGCATAGCCAAGGATGCCGCCAACCACGGATGATAGGGTGCAGAGCGTTGCAAAGAACCAAGAGCGCTTTGGGTTGGCCAACATCATAGCGACAAGCATAGGATCGGGCGGCAGCGGAGAAAATGAACTTTCAGCAAAAGAAAAAGCCGACATTGCCCAAGGTGCCTTGGGGTGAGTTGACATACGATGCATCCAGTTTTTGACTTTACTCATTATTTTATGAAAAATTTTAGATACTATGCCGATTCAATTGAGCCCCGTAAAGGAAAAAGGCATACTATATTTTGAAACTTTTGCAGAGTGATGATAAATGACTCAGTTAAAAACCCGCTTTTATGAGGCGTTTTTACCCACCGTTAATCAATACAAACGCTTGTTTGATGCCCTTGAATACGCAGGCGCCAGGCCGATTTTTTTAGGGGGCTGCGTGCGAGATGTGATCTTGGGACGCGCTTTTATAGATATTGATATTGAAGTATATAATGTAAGCCAAGAACGACTGGAAGCATTACTAAAAGACATTGGTGGGTTTCAATATACAGGGCGAGCCTTTGGTATTTATAGAAAAGGTCATTTGGAAATTGCTTTGCCAAGACTAGAGGTGAAAACCGGTACAAAGCACACTGATTTTGATATTAAGATTAATCCCCACTTATCCTTTGAAAAAGCGGCGATTCGACGGGATTTAACCATTAATGCTATGGGATATGATTGGTTTGGGAATCAGTTCTTAGATCCTTTCGATGGATTAATACACTGTCAAAACAAGATCCTGGAAGCAGTGAATCAAGATACCTTCCGGGAAGATGAGTTGCGCGCCTTGCGCGTTGCCCAATTTATTGGACGGCTGCAGTTTGAACCGACAAATGCATTGGAGCGGTTATGCGCAACGGCAAAATTGGGCGCTTTGTCAAAAGAGAGAATAGGCACAGAACTCCGCAAGCTTCTTTGGAAAAGTGAAGTACCATCAAAGGGGTTTAATTTCTTAGAGAAAACAGAGCTTATTAAACAGCTTTTTCTTGAAAAATATGCTTTAGAGCAACGATCTGCATTCTACCAGTTTTGTGATTTGATGGGGGCCCAACCGACGGGTTTGCTGAAGGAGAAGGGCATTTTCAGTGCCTTATTTTGGTATGCGCCCAGCGATACAAGATGGCTACAAGCTGAGCTCGTTTCTTTGGATTTTTTCAAAAAAGACGTGATCTGGGGTTTGCATACAAACTCCTGGTTGCAGCAATTAACGGCAGAAACTGTGGTGGTTGAGAGATTTCATGAAGCGCTTTATCAATTAGATTTGCTGGGAGTCGGGTTGGAAGAAGCTGCTGGGTTGATCAAAGCATTGACCGGCACTGAGGCACTTGTGGCGCGGATTCAGGCGGTGGATCCATATCTATTAATCCCGAAGGTTCAAGCCGTGGACTTGATAGAGGCTGGCGTTGTTCCTGGCCCAGCAATGGCTGAATATATAAAAAAGGCTCGGTTGGTTCAATTTCAGGAACCGGACCTGTCGAAGGCTGCTTTGTTGAATAGGATTTTGGGAGGTATTTAAATAAAGATTTAAACAGCAGAAGCTTTGTTATTCCTCCGGAAAGGGGCTGGAATGAAGTATGCACAGAGTGCTGTGTGAGAATGAATAAAAAGGTCTATACTCTTGAGATCACCTAAAAGGATAGGTGGCGTCCCCAAGGGGATTCGAACCCCTGTTGCCGCCGTGAAAGGGCGATGTCCTAGGCCTCTAGACGATGGGGACGGACTCTTGTTATTTAGACGTTCATCTTCTAAAAATCAAGCCTTTTTCACATAAAAAAGATTTTTTATACAATTTTTTAATCAAAGGGGGTTGACGTTAAAAAAGGGGCACATGGCCCCTTAAAAAAATCTGACATACATTCAGTGTGGTTTTACTCTCAGTATCCAGCTTCTTTCAAAGCGGCTTTAAACTCTTTTTTGTTCATACGCATCGTAAGCATAACATCAGCACCATCAGGATGAGAGAGAGTCAAAATTTGATACAATTCATCTTGTCCCTCAACCTTTATGCCCGTTCTTGTACGTTCGATATCAGGATTGGATTCAGCAGATGAGTTGAATGTGCAATTCCAGGTTGGGTGATCCTGTTGGACCTGATCAGGATCTCCTATTTTTGGATGGCCTTTATAAAGAAGGTGAGCACATTGATTTGTAAATTCTTCTTTTGACATGTCAAATTTCAGTTCCACCTTTTCGGCATCCGAAACCGTAAATCCAAATGTATTACTGCCTTTCTCCATAATAAGGTTACATGTTTTAAACATGCCTCCATTGAGTATGATGCTCCCATTAGAACGAGTAACTGACCCACCTCCAGGAAAGTCAAAGGTCATGGCCCAATCTTGATTTGCAGAAGCTGCAGCCGCAGGATGTCCTCGAGCTTCATCCGTGGTAAATTCTGGATTTGGGTCACTTGCTGATAGGGAAAGAGCAGAAACAAGCGCTAAAGTTGATAATTTTAGTTTTTTCATGAGATGAGTTCCTTAATTTTGTTTCGATAATATATCGTTAGATTTTAATATATTCAAGTTTCACACATGTCTTGCCAGGGTAGGGGCGCGGTATATATCTGATTGATCTGATTGTTCAAACAAAACTCAATTTGGGCCGCATGAAGATATAATCTTTTTTCCAGACAAGGATTATTTTTGAACTGTTCACGTGCTTTGGCATAACGATAATCCCCCATAATCGGGTGTCCAATAGAGGCCATGTGAACACGAAGTTGATGCATGCGACCAGTTTGAGGTATCAGCCGCACCAATGTATTGGTGCCTTGAAAGTCAATCCGTTCAAAATGTGTTAAAGCCGGTTTGCCCTCTGGGCTAATGCAAACCTTATCATTCACTCTCCCTTGAATAAGAAGAGGACAGTCAATAGACCCACTTTGTTGGAAAACATGGCCTTCAACCAAGGCAATATATGTTTTTTTAACCTGTTGCCCTTTAAAAGCTTGGGTCAAATCTTTTGTCAGAGCAAGGTCTTTTGAAACCAAAAGAAGACCGCTTGTGCTGCGATCAAGGCGGTGAACGAGATAAATAGCTCGATTTTCTTTTTCCTTAAAATAGGCTTGCGCCAGACAATCAACTGATGTTGAGAGCCCAGTCCCCCCTTGGGTGGCAAGGCCAGGGGGTTTATTGATCACAAGTAACTTTTCTGTTTGATCTAAAATCAGGCTTTCAAAAAATGTTTTCTCAGCTGAAGACAGTGTTTTCAGAGAAGGGGTGGTAGCCCTGCTTTTTTCATCAATTGTTTCAACGGGCAAGGTCAGCTGAGCATGAGGGGTAAGGCGATCCCCGGGCGCAGTTTTTTGATTATTAAGCTTGATCTTTTTTTGCCGACACCACTTGGCGATTAAACCATAGGGCCAATGGGGGTAGTGACGCTTAAGAAAATTATCTAAGCGGCTGTTTTCTTCTGATTCGGGGATAGTAATACAGTCAAATTTCATGAGATTTATATACCATAGATTCAAGTTGATGGCTTGAACAATGTGACAGTAAAAGATGTAGTCGATTTACTTTTTCAAGCATTCATGATTAAAGTTGAGCATGGCATTAGAAAAGACAGGTGCGCACCAATTAACATTACCCTTTAAAGGGATCGTTGACTACAGCATCAACTCTTATGCTGTGGGGCAGGGGAATGATCATATTCTTCAAGCTGTTTCGGCGGAGGACGCTTCAGCAGGTTTTTTTATTCAAGGACCAAAAGGATGTGGCAAAAGCCACTTGGGGCATGTCTTAGCCCATCGATTTCAAGGACAATACCTCCCGATTCACAGGCTGAAAGAAATCGACGTTGCCGATGATTTTTTCGGACAAAAAAGCATGATCATTGATGATTTCCACGAAGTTGCAGATGTCCACGAAGAATTACTGTTTCACCTTTTTAATGCCATTCGACGACATCAAAAGACTTTTTTTGCTTTATCACAAGTTAATTTAGAACACCTCTCTCTTAAAACACCTGATTTAATTTCAAGATTAAAGCTTTTGAACGCCCTTTCATTTTCCGCCCCTGATGAAAATTTATTGGCACAAATTTTAGTCAAACGCTTTTCAGATAATGAAATGACTATTGACGCTGCAGTTGTTGAGTATTTGATGCAAAGGCTGCCAAGGGATTATTCAATGATACAGCGGTTTTGTTCGGATTGTATGCAGGAAGCGCTTCAGTATAAAAAGAAAATAACAATCCCTTTTGTTTCTAAAGTTTATCAACAGAAGTTCAACCAACAATAGAATTGAACGAAGAAATGCAATTTATAAATCTTAAAGGTTTTTGCTATTGCTTATTAAGCAAACAAAGCATCCACTTAAACCCATATCTTTACGGTATGGGTTTCTTTTTGTATTTGGCTTTTCCACAAAGAATGATGTTTCACTTGATTTGATTTGATTTTATGATGTAGGTTACAGCCACTTGATATGAGACCTATATGTCAGTAACACCAAAAGATATTGAACGTGCCGCAAAACTATCTGCCTTGAAAAGCTCTGAAGAAGATTATGAGCTTTTTATGTGCCGAATTTCTCGGGTATTTGAATGGGTAGAAACCCTTCAAGAGATTGACACAAAAGGCATTGCTCCGCTTGCAAACCCCTTGGAGAACTTTCCTGAAATGATTCAAGAGATGCAAAAAGATCACCCTCATCAAACAAATACTTCTGAAGATATTTTAAAAGAAGCGCCTGGGCGCGAATTTAATATGTTCAAGGTTAAGAAAGTTATCGAGTAAACCCTATGACAGATTTAACAAAGCTCTCAGTAGATGCCTTGCTTGCTGGTTATGGCAGAAAAGAATTTTTGCCGTCAGATGTTATTCAAGCTTATCGCCAAAGATATGAGAACCATCGCCATTACAACACTTACACACAAACATGCTTTGATGAGGCACAACAAAAAGCTGAACTCGCTGATAAAAAGGTGCAGTCTGGATCTGAGCTTTTGTCCTTAGAAGGTCTACCACTTGCGGTAAAAGACAATTTTGCGCAGAAGAATAAAGTGACCTCTGCTTGTTCAGCCATCCTCAAAAACTTTAAACCCTTTTATGATTCAACCATAACAGCACGCCTTGAGCAGGCTGGGTGCATTGCCGTTGGTACAACAAATATGGATGAATTCGCCATGGGGTCATCGACAGAAAACAGTATATATGGCCCAACAATTAATCCATGGAAGAGTAAAAAAAATCCTGAGCTCCAGCTTTCACCAGGTGGTTCTTCCGGTGGGTCTGCAGCCGCGGTTGCGGCGCGTTTAGCAGCAGCTTCTATTGGAACGGATACCGGCGGATCCATTCGACAACCAGCTGCTTTTAATGGCTTGGTTGGCTTTAAACCAACTTATGGGCGATGTTCTAGATATGGGATAGTCGCGTTTGCTTCATCCCTTGATCAAGCAGGGCCGATCACCCGAACAGTCATGGACAGTATACGCCTGTTTGAAACGATGAGCGGCGTTGATACAAATGATTCAACAACAGCAAAAATCGAGCCTTTTAGATTTAGCCGAGACAGAGGATTTAATGGCATTACCTTTGGGCTGCCGGTGGAATTTTTAGAGGCTTGCACCAACAATGAGATTAAAACATGTTGGTTAAATACCGCGCGCATTCTGGAATCAAAAGGGGCGCAGCTTAAAGAAATATCTCTCCCTCATATTGGAAAAGCACTTGCAATATATTATATTATTGCGCCCGCCGAGGCAGCTTCAAACTTAGCCAGATATGATGGGGTTCGTTACGGAGAGCGCATCGAGGGGAAGAACCTACAAGAGATGTACATCAAGTCGAGAAGTGAAGGATTCGGCGAAGAAGTAAAACGACGCATTATGGTTGGGAACTTCGTTCTTTCCTCAAAGGCCTATGACGCTTACTATTTGCAGGGCTTGCGGGTAAGAAATCTGTTGTTTCAAGAATTGCAAACAGTCTTTCAGGACGTTGATTTGATTTTATCACCTACAACACCCACACCCGCATTTGCGTTGGGTTCAAAAGTTTCAAACCCTATGGAAATGTATCAGTCAGACTTATTCACAGTGGGTGCTAACCTTGCTGGAATCCCGGCAATATCTGTGCCGATTTCACAATGTCAGGATGGATTGCCGATGGGCGTACAACTGATGGCGAATGCTTTTCATGAAAATTTATTGTTCAATGCTGCTCTCGATTTAGAAGATGAATATCAGTTTCATGCAACCCTTCATCAGGAAATTCAATAATGGCACAGATAGATTCTTTACGCTCTTTGATTAAAACTGACACGGGCGCTTGGGAAGTAGTGATTGGGCTTGAGATTCATGCTCAAATCATGTCTGAGACCAAACTTTTTTCTCGAGCCGAAACCTCTTTTGCAGCAGAGCCAAATACACATGTAACCCCAATTGATGCGGGCTTTCCGGGAATGCTTCCCCTTTTGAACTCGTACTGTGTTCACCAAGCAATTAAAACAGGGCTTGGCCTCAATGCCCAAATCAACCTTTTTTCAAGGTTTGATCGAAAGAATTATTTCTATCCTGACTTGCCAAATGGCTATCAAATTACGCAGCTGTACCATCCAATCGTTGGTGAAGGACACCTTGATATTCCAGTTGCAGGCAACGAAAATTCAATTCGTGTTGGTATTGAGCGCATTCATCTTGAACAAGACGCTGGAAAGAGCATTCACGATTTAAGTCCTGATTCTAGCTTTATTGACCTTAATCGTGCCGGAACAGCCTTGATGGAGATTGTGACCAAACCAGACCTGAGAAGTGCTGATGAGGTTATGGCGTTTATGAAAAAAATACGCCTGATTCTGCGTTATCTTGGAACCAGTGATGGCAACATGGATGAGGGCAGCTTGCGTGCTGATGTAAACGTCTCTGTTCGTCGACCTGGTGAGCCGCTGGGGCGCCGTGTGGAAATCAAAAACGCCAATTCCATTAAATTCATTGGTCAAGCCATCCACTTTGAAATTAATCGTCAAATAGCCGCCCTTGAATCTGGCGCAGAAATTACTCAGGAAACGCGGTTATATGACCCTCAAAAAGGTGAAACTCGGCCTATGCGTTCGAAAGAGGATGCCCAAGATTATCGCTATCATCCAGATCCTGATTTGTTGCCGATTCAACTTGAAAATGATTACATTGATACCATCCGCCAATCAATGCCAGAACTCCCGGATCCTAAGCGATCAAGGTTTATTAAAGAGTATGGTCTTTCTGCTTATGATGCAGAGGTAATGGTTTCTGAAATAGAAACCCCTGATATTTATGAACGCGCGGTTCAAGCATTAAGCTCCTGGAAAGAGGGCCAACATGATACGCTTCAATCGAAATTATTGGCTAATTGGTTCTTAGGTGATCTTTTCAGCCAACTGAAAAAGGAATCTTTGAAAATAACTGACATTCCTTTTGAGATTGAACACCTCTCAGCGTTGGTTAACTTGATCTCAGATGACACCATTTCTGGAAAAATTGCTAAAGACGTTTTCCAAGAAATATGGAAAACAAATAAATCTCCCAAGGTTATTGTTGAGGAGAAGGGTCTGAAGCAAGTTACTGATGTTTCGATGATTGAAAATGAGGTTGAAAAGGTTATTGAGGCGAATCCACAAATGGTTCAAGATTACCTCGGGGGCAAAGATAAAATCATTGGATTTCTTATTGGCCAAGTCATGAAAGCCACCAAAGGAAAAATTAATCCTGGGGCCCTGAATCAAATTATGGTAAAAAAATTGAGTTCAATGAGGGGAGGTAAGTAATGAGTAAAAGTCAAAAATCTCAGCTTAACGCCGAACAAATCAAAAAATTCTACCACGATATGCTGCTCATTCGTCGTTTTGAAGAGCGCTCTGGGCAGCTTTATGGCCGTGGACTTATCGGTGGCTTTTGCCATTTATACATTGGACAAGAAGCCATCGTTGTTGCTTTAACCTCGCTCCAAAACCCCCAAGACACCGTTATCACGGCTTATCGCGATCATGGACATATGCTGGCCTGTGGCATGGATCCAAGAAGAGTGATGGCTGAGCTGACAGGAAGAAAAGAGGGGTATTCGGCCGGAAAAGGTGGCTCTATGCACATGTTTAGCCGCGAAAAAAACTTTTTTGGAGGACATGGCATTGTCGGTGCACAGGTTTCAATTGGCACAGGGATGGCGCTTGCTCATCAATATAAAGAGGATGGGGGCGTTTGTCTGACCTACTTTGGAGATGGGGCATCCGATCAAGGACAAGTATATGAGTCCTATAACATGGCATCCCTTTGGGACCTTCCTGTTCTCTATGTGATTGAAAACAATCAATACTCCATGGGAACGGCTCTTCACCGTCACGCATCTGGAGATGGTTTGTGGAAACGAGGTGCAGGGTTTGGCATTGAAGGGGCTCAAGTCAATGGTATGGATATCCGCGACGTTTTAATCGCTGGTGAAAAAGCGCTGACATACGTGCGCGAGAAAAAGCGCCCGTTTATTCTTGAGGTGGACACCTATCGCTATCGAGGTCACTCGATGTCTGATCCAGCCTTATACCGAACCAAAGAAGAAGTAAGCGGTTTTAAAGATACCAATGATCCCATCATTAATTTGAAAAAATATGCTTTTGACCAAAAACTAGCCTCTGAAGATGATTTCAAAGAAATTGACGACCATGTCAAAAAAGAAATGCTAGAAACCATTGAGTTTGCTGAAGAGTCCCCAGAGCCGGATCTTTCTGAACTTTGGACGGATGTTTTGATTGAAAACGATAAGGGTGCACAATGACGATGATTGCAATTCGTGACGCTTTACGAGACGCCATGGCCGAAGAAATGCGCCGTGACAAAGATGTTTTTGTTATGGGTGAAGAAGTTGCTGAATATCAAGGCGCCTACAAGGTGACCCGGGGTCTTCTACAAGAATTTGGGCCTAAACGCGTTATTGATACACCCATTACAGAGCATGGATTTGCCGGACTTGGAGTTGGTGCGGCTTTTATGGGCCTGAAACCAATTGTTGAATTCATGACCTTTAACTTTGGCATGCAAGCCATTGATCAAATCATTAACTCAGCTGCTAAAACGCTCTATATGTCTGGCGGGCAAATGGGCTGCCCGATTGTATTCAGGGGCCCTAATGGTGCAGCTTCCAGAGTCGGCGCGCAGCATTCTCAGTGTTTCGCGAGCTGGTATGCACATTGCCCGGGATTAAAGGTTGTTAGCCCCTACGATGGAGCCAGCTCTAAAGGTCTCTTAAAAGCAGCAATACGAGATCCAAACCCGGTGATTTTCCTTGAAAATGAGTTGATCTATGGCTTTGAATTTGATGTTCCGGATGATCCAGATTTTATCGTACCACTTGGCAAAGCAGAGGTTGTCCGTGAAGGGACCGATGTAACAATCACCGCCTTTTCCCGGATGGTTGGACTTGCCCTTGACGCCGCTGAAAAGTTGAAAGAAAAAAATATTAGTGTTGAGGTGGTTGACCTGCGCACGCTTGCTCCCCTTGATACTCACACTATTCTTCAGTCCTTCAAGAAAACCAATCGTTTGGTTAACGTTGAAGAGGGATGGGCCTATGCGGGCATCGGATCTGAAATTTCATACTTAATTATGGAATTGGGATTCGATGATATGGATGCACATGTTGAACGTGTTGCGGCGGCAGCTGTTCCCCTTCCATATGCACACAACTTGGAACAAGCAGCTTTGCCCCAGGTTGATGATATTATTAAAGCTGTCGAAAAAGTGACTTATCGGCAAAAATAGGAGGCCTTCATCATGACTATCGAAATTTTAATGCCAGCTCTTTCACCAACCATGACGGAAGGTAACTTGCTCAAATGGCATAAAAAAGAAGGGGATTCAGTTGCTCCTGGCGATATGTTGGCTGAAATTGAGACTGATAAAGCAACCATGGAAGTTGAAGCGGTTGATGAAGGTATCTTGGGTAAAATCTTAGTAGCAGAAGGCACTGAAAACGTTAAAGTTAATTCAGTGATTGCTGTTTTAACAGAGGAGGGAGAGTCAGTTGATGATCTTGCCTCCTATTCCCCTAGCTCTTCAACTGAACCAGCTCAGCAAAAAAGCCAGGCAGAAGAAGAGTCAGAGCCCCAAAGATCTGAATCTAGCTCCGATGATGGTGGCAAAGCCACAAAACAACCCCAGAATAAGTCTTCATCGTCATCAAATGATCGTATTATTGCCTCTCCTTTGGCAAAAAGAATTGCCTCCCAACAAAATATTGATCTTTCCAATGTTTCTGGAACAGGCCCCCGCGGGCGAATCATTAAGGCGGATGTTTTAGGCGCTGATCAAACCGCTCCTGCAAACCAGCATACTCCTAACACGTATGGTAAATCTGGATATAAAGATGCACCTATTGGTTCAATGCGCAAAGTCATTGCTAAAAGATTGACAGAATCAAAACAAACCGTACCCCACTTTTATTTATCTGTTGATGTTCAAATTGATAAACTTCTCAGTGCTAGAAAAGAGTTAAATCAGGCCATTGATCCAGAGAAAATTACAGTTAATGACTTTGTTCTCAAAGCCTGTGCGCAAGCACTTATTGAGGTAGCTGAAGCAAATGCTTCTTGGATGGGAGAGTCAATACGCCTGTATCAAAACGCTGATATTTCTGTTGCTGTGGCATTAGAAGAGGGGCTGATCACCCCCATTGTACGGGCAGCTAATTTGAAATCTCTACGTGCAATCTCTGGTGAAGTGAAAGATCTGGTTCAAAAAGCCAAAAATGGCAAGTTGAAACCAGAGGAATTTCAGGGAGGTAGCTTTAGTTTATCTAACCTGGGGATGTATGGCATTGATCAATTCCAGGCCATCGTTAATCCACCACAAGGATGTATTCTAGCGGTTGGCGCCGGCATTCAAAAACCGGTTGTTCAAGATGGAACTCTCAAAAGTGCCACGGTGATGAACTGCACTCTGTCGGTTGACCATCGTGTCATTGATGGAAAAGTGGGAGCTTTGCTCTTGGGCGCTATCAAGAAGTATCTTGAAAACCCCGTCTTGATGTTGGCTTAAGAGGTAAATATGACAAAATATGATATTGCGATCATTGGTGCGGGACCCGGCGGATATGTTGCTGCTATCCGTGCAGCTCAGCTGGGTAAAAAAGTGTGTATCATTGAAAAAAAACATCTGGGTGGTGTTTGTTTAAACTGGGGATGTATTCCAACAAAAGCGCTTTTGAAAACAGCTGAAATGTATACCGATATTCAACGCGCCGATGAATTTGGCTTAAGCGTCAAGGGAGCTGATTTTGACTTAAAAAAAGTAGTCAAACGGTCTCGTGCAGTTGCTGAACAGTTATCTTCAGGAATTCAGCATTTGCTGAAAAAAAACAAAGTTACTGTCCTTGAGGGACACGCGCGTTTTGTTAATAGCACGACACTTGAAATTAAGAACGGTCAAGACAAGACTGAGAAAATCTCTAGTGCGCATACACTGATCGCAACGGGGGCGCGCCCCAGGGAATTAGCAACTTTACCCTTTGATCAAACAAAAGTTCTGTCATCTAAAGAGGCGATGATTCAAGAAAAATTGCCCAAAAAGTTGCTGATCATTGGTTCTGGTGCGATTGGAATCGAGTTTGCTAGCTTCTATAACGCAATGGGTTCTGAAGTCACTGTTGTAGAAATGCAAAAGCATATCTTGCCTGCAGAAGATCAAGAAATTTCAACTTTGGCACAAAAAGCTTTTGAAAAAAAAGGAATTAAAATCCTAACAGAAACGACTATTGAAAAGGCTGAAGTTGGAAAAAGCAGCATTGAGGCATCCATTAAAGAGCCCAAAGGCACGCGTTCAGCATCATTTGATCAGGTTATTGTTGCGATTGGGGTTGTTCCGAATACTGAAGAATTAGGCATAGAAAATACTAAAATTCAGCTCGAAAAAAATGGCCAAATCAAAACCAATGAATTTTGCCAAACAGCTGAACCAACCATTTATGCAATTGGTGATGTCATTTCCCCGCCGTGGCTTGCTCATAAAGCGAGTCATGAAGGAATCTTAGCTGTTGAAAAAATCTGCGGTAAACCTGTTCATGCCGTGAAGCCTGAGAACATTCCAGGTTGTACGTATTCCAATCCTCAAGTAGCAAGTATTGGCTTGACTGAAGCGCAGGCTAAGGATCAAGGTTTAAAGGTTAAGGTTGGGAGATTTCCTTTCCAAGGTAATGGGAAAGCGATTGCTATGAGAAAGCCTGAGGGACTGGTTAAGATTTTATTCGAAGAAAAAACCGGAGAACTTCTTGGGGCGCATCTGATTGGCACAGATGTAACTGAGCTGATTCATAGCCTTGTGATTGCTAAAAAACTTGAAACAACAGAACAAGATCTCATGGAAACCATCTTTCCGCATCCGACTTTGTCTGAAATGATTCATGAAGCAACGCTAGATGCATTTGATCGCGTGATTCACTTTTAATCAGCTCTCTTTCTTCTTAAAAGAAAATAAGTTAGGCTAAATTTAATGTCAGAAATGCTGAAAAATAACCGCTCAAAACCAGATTGGCTACGAGTCAAAGCGCCAGTTTCTGAAACGTATCACGAAACACGCAACCTGATGCGCCGCTTAAAGCTTAACACGGTTTGTGAAGAGGCTGCTTGCCCTAATATTGGAGAATGCTGGTCCAAAAAGCACGCTACTGTTATGATTTTAGGAAGTATTTGTACGCGCGCCTGTGCTTTTTGCAACATTGCAACAGGCCGTCCTGATCAATTAGACCCTCATGAGCCAGATCATATTGCAGAGGCAGTTGCCAAACTAGCGTTGGAACACGTTGTGATCACTTCAGTAGACCGCGATGATCTTGAAGATGGTGGCGCGCATCATTTTGCCCGTGTGATCAGCGCCATCCGTATGGCGCACCCCAAAACAACCATTGAAGTTCTTACCCCTGATTTTCTCAGAAAAGAGGGCGCTGTTGAAAAAGTTATTGCGGCCCGTCCAGATGTTTTTAATCACAATCTAGAAACAGTCCCGCGGTTATATACCTCTGTTCGTCCAGGAGCCCGCTACTTTCATTCACTCAGCATTTTAAAAAAAGCCAAAGAAATAGCGCCAGATATTTTTACGAAGAGTGGCCTCATGGCTGGTTTGGGTGAGTCAAAAGAAGAGCTGTATCAAGTGATGGATGATCTGCGAGCAGCCGATGTAGACTTCATGACCATAGGTCAATATTTACAACCAACGCCCAAACATCATCCTGTTGCCCGCTTCATTCCTCCTGAAGAGTTTTCTGATTATCAGAAGATGGCATATGGTAAAGGGTTCTTAATGGTTTCGGCGAGTCCGCTTACCCGTTCTTCTTACCATGCGGGAGATGATTTTAAAAAACTACAAGCTGCCCGACTTAAGACTCTTAAAAAAGTAGCTGGGTAGCGATGGCTCTATCGATTCACAAAAGCCATATTTCACCTTTCCCCATTGAAACTGTATACAAAGTCGTTGTTGATGTAGAGCACTATCAAGACTTTATCCCTTGGTGCCAAAAAAGCACCATTGTTGAACGAATCAACGACGATCATTTTAAAGCCGATCTAAAAGTAGGACTTGGCCCTTTATCTGACACGTATCGATCAACAGTTGAATGCGACCCTTTTTCAAGAATTCATGTTTTTTGCCAAGAAAAGCCCTTGAAGCATCTTGAGTCAACATGGACTTTTAGAGAACTGTCTGAACAACAAACACAAATTAATTATGATATGATATTTTCTCTTCAGTCCTCCTTTTTTCAAGGAATGATTCAAAAAATTTTACAACAAAGCGCCGATCAAATTTTTACAGCTTTCGATCAAAGGCTTGCTCACGTGCACAAACAAGGACTTCAAATATGACATCTTACTTAGAACCCATGTTATTGACATATTCTATCTTCATGATGGGGGCGATCAGCCCAGGCCCTGATGCCATTGTGCTTCTTAAAACAGCTATCTCTAATGGACGTCAAAAAGCCTATTTTGTTGCCCTAGGGTTGGGGTTGAGCGTTTTTTTGATTACACAATACACGCTTTTTGGAATGAGCTTTATGTTCGAAAAATTCCCTTGGCTGATCTATGTGATTCAATATGGTGGTAGTTTATTTTTATTATATTTGGGAATTCAGAGCCTAAGAGCTAAAGGATCCTTTGATGTGAAGGATTTTGATACAGCTCCTTTAAAAAGCATAATGGCTTTTCGAAACGGGTTTATGACAAACTTTCTCAACCCGTTTGCTATTTTGTATATTATCAGTTTAATGTCCGCTCAAATTCCACCAGAAGTTCCTGGAATTCAAAAGCTTATATTTGGTGTTTTGCTGGGTTTTTCATATTTTGCGTGGAACTCTGTTCTTTCTTTTATTCCAACAAACCGTTATTTGGGCGCTTTTTTTAATAAATATAGCGTTGTTTTTAACAAAATATCAGGTGTTTTGTTGATTTATATTGCTATTTCTAACGCATTAAAAAACATTTAAGGACTTCCTATTTGATCCCTAATCTTAATCGAAGCCACGCATTAGATATTTTTTTTGTTTGTCTAAAATTCAAAGTACGGTTGAAGCCAAAAGTTTGGAGGCCGCGCTTTTCAGGAAATGGTCGTACAGTTTCTTGAAAATCTTTTGTTAGAAACTGTTCAAAGCCTTCGATAGTGGGAGGTTGCATTGAATATTGATAATTGATTGCTGCATTTTCAGGCCTTAAAAGAAAGTTTATAAATTTAAAAGCGTTTTCAGGATTTGTTGCGTTTTTGGGAACAACCATCATATCCAACCAAACCGAGAAACCTTCTTTGGGCTCAACATACCTGTAAGGGCTTGCCTGCCCCTTTTTTCTGAGCATGTGGATGGCCTTAAGCGCTTCACCAGAAAAACATTGAATCACACAAGCTTTTTCCCCTGCAATGGTATTGACAATTGTATCGGTTGACGAATCAAACTTCTTCACAAAATCAATAATATTGAATAAGGAGTCGGCTAACGCATCAATCGTTTTAGGTGACCTTATATTTAAGTTAGCACCCTTGTAGAAATAAACTGAAAAAAAGATTTCAATAGAATCATCAAGAAGATGAACCCCACAAGGACTTAGTTTTTTTATGTTTTCAAGATCATAAATCAAAGACCAGCTATCCTCGGGAAAGGCCTTTTGATCAAAAGCCTGTTTTACTTTTTCAACATGATACACATACCCAACGGTGCCCCAAGAGAGTGGAATGCCGGTTTCAAAAGAAAGATTGTTTGTTTTAAACATATTAATAATTTCAGGTTTGATCAGAGCGATATTAGGAACATCTTCACGCGTGATTTTTCGATACAAACCAAGTTCCATTTGCCTAAGATAAAAAGGGGATAAGGTCGGGGTAATAATATCAAAACCTGCTTCCCCCGTCAGGAGCTTTGCCTCGATAGACTCATCACTATCTAAGAGATTAACATTGACGGTGATGCCTGTTTCACGCTCAAATTTATTTATCAGTGTCGGATCTATGGTTCCGCCCCAAATAAGAATGTTCAGCTTTTTTGGGAGGAGGGGGTTTTTCTCTGTTTCAGCCCCTATCGGCAATCCAAGCGTTAACAGAAAAATAATTAAAAGAGAATTTTTAAACATATTGGCCCACAGGGTTTGATTTAAAAAAGATTATCAATGATTCTTAGGCATCATACAAGAACCATATCGTGTTTTCTTTTATGGGTAGATCTGATATTATTTTCCTGAGATGGACAGATGGTTGCTGCACGTGTGCAGAGGAAAGTCCGGGCTCCACCAGAAAAAAGTGCCAGGTAACATCTGGCGAGGGCAACCTCAGGGAAAGTGCCACAGAAAATAACCGCCTTAGGGTAAGGGTGAAAAGGTGTGGTAAGAGCGCACCGCAAACTTGGCAACAAGTTTGGCAAGGTAAACCCCACTTGGAGCAAGACCAAATAGAGAAAACACATAACATTTCTGGAGTTTGTTTTCTGGGTTGGTCGCATGAGAAAAGCAGTGATGTTTTTCCTAGATGAATAACCATCCTATGATATAATATTCATAGACAGAACTCGGCTTATCGTTCATCTCACTTTTTTTTGGAGGCGCCTATGAGAGTTATACTTTTTTCTTTATTGTTTGTGTCAATATCAGCCAAAGCAAACTTTGGGGGCATTGTCCGCAGTCTTGGAGATGTTGCAAATAGAAGTGCAGCAAATGCAGCAAAAGGAGGCAACTTAAAGGATTCCGTTGGGGCGGCCCTTGCTCAAAAATCTGGTCAAGACGGCGGTGTTCTTGGAACTCTTGAAGGCCTGGGAGCCAGTGGTCTTGATGCCGACATGGCCAGGCGAAGAGGGGGATGGGGAACAGCTGGGTGCTGTCCTTGCCAAGCTAATACATCCTATTAGAATTATTTGAAGTGCTACGAAAATACGTAGCCCACTTGTTTTTTTAATCATCATCCCAAGGTTCGTTGGGATATTGTTCCTTACAAAACTGTTTATCGGTGCGGGAGGATAGATCGACGAAATAGACTTCTCTCACTTGCTGAATCAATATGTGAATCCACACTAAAACAAAACCCTTACAAACATATACTTTATTTTCTTTGCCTGAGTGTTGGATTAAAACCCTCATGACTAGGTAATCAGAATCCGGGCATGCTGAAGGCTTCACTAACGAAAAGATGATCCTTAACAGCATTCAGGGAGTGACTGGGTGATTGACCTCAAAAGGAACCGATTTACTTACTATACTGAAAAAGTTCGCGGGCTGTTTTGGCTACTTTGTCCAGCCTTGTTTTTCTAAAAAGGAATAGAAAGTTTCTTTTTCAATTTTATTAAACTCTGCATATCTTTTGCCTATCAAACAATCTTCAATAAAATGTTCCAGGGATTCGGCTATGTATTCAGGATTTTCCCAATCCATATCATGTTTATGCATCAGATATGTTTCTCCCTGTCGATTTAAAACAAAGATGCTTCCATCAGCATCTTTTGCTACAGGGAAATATTGATCTCTCATATTCTCTTGCCAATAGTCGATTTCCTCCCAGATGGTAATGACATTCGCTTTTTCAGAGCCAAAAAATACGGCCCAGCCAAGGCCCAGGGAATCATATCGTTCAATGAAGTCAAAATAAAAGGGAGGAAGCCAAGCATAGTCTGTTTTTAGTTTGTTTAATTCTTGAGAGGTCCATTGATTTTCCTTTGCTCTAATATCAATTAAGTAAGGGTAACCAGCAATGTCTTTAAGAAACTTTTTCTTTTCTTCAATTAACAAGTCTATTTTTTCAAATAAAGTAAGTTTTTCTATCATGGTCAAAACGTTAGTTTGGTTATATATGTGCCAACGGGAAGATCTTTAAGTTGATGCATAATTTGTGCGCCAATTGATCGGTTAACTCCTTTATCCAGCATCCACATGGCCGAGGTATGGTCAATACCACCCAACTGCAGTTCATGTAAATGGTCTACGTCCATTTTCTCAAGAAGATTTTCCAGTTTTGCGTACCTATCATCTGGCAGGTGTTGTTTTTTAGCTTGGGCTAAAATATTTTTTCTATATTCTCTGGTGTCAATGCTTCTTAATGGGGCCTCTGATTTATATAACTTACCCCTCTGAGCTAAATCTTGCAAGGCTCGGGCTTTTCTTGAAAAGTCACGGGGATCAGCACCTGTTTTCATTTTAAGAAAAATTTCAGCTTCTTGTGACAAAGCCTCAGCAGCAGCGCGGACAGGTGTGGACCGGGCCAGGGTTGGAGACCGTGCCAGCTGTCTATGCAGATACAGCCTATCGGTCTGCGGATAATGAAGAGATATTGAAAGAAAAAGGCTTCATATCAAAGATTCATCACAAGAAGAAACGCGGGAAGTCGATGAACAAGAAGATTGCCAAAGGGAATAGCAGCAAATCAAAGATCCGAGCCAAGGTCGAACATGTGTTTGCGGTTCTTAAAGATCAAATGAAGCTCTTGATCCGAACCATTGGCATCAAACGGGCAGAGGTCAAAATCGTCCTGGTGCATCTAGCCTATAATATCAATCGCTTGGTATTTTGGGAGGAAAGAAAACGACAGACTCACTGCGCCTAAGGCTAGGAAAAAAACCCAAAATAAAGGCAAAAAAGATTGAAAACAGAAAATAATAGAACTGAGAAACCTCAAATTTTATTAAAAGTCTGGTTTTTAAGCTGCTAAAATATTTTGTCCCTCGTAACGCACAATTTTACTGATTAATCAGCAGCAGTTTAGTTTATCGGCTAGCCTGCTGCAAAAATTCCCTCTCTTATTCAACAAATTTTTTAAAAAGTTTTGTGTTTGCAAAATTGTATTCTCGTTAATATTTAGCCCTAATACCTTATTAGCAATTCATCATATTGCCTTTTATGAAGATTATGCAGTTTCAGAAAACAGCATAAAGCAAACATAAGATTGGCATTAATTAAATATTGGGAAAACATTACACCAGAACATATTGAAGTGGTCCTGGATTAGTGGACCAAAAAGCCACTGATTATAGGATAAAAAAAAGATTGGTGTGTGTTTTCATCAAACTTGTGCGACAGAACCACACAAGGCCAGACTGTCAATTTCCAACCTTGTGTTTTAAGAAAAAAACCCTTAATACTATAATGGATTTTTTAGATTATATGTTACCTTGATAAATAAGAGCTAAAATTGCAATATAACATTAAAACATTACACATAACCGTTGTTTCAATACTTGTGGTGGTTTCCTATGCTATTTTAGCTCACAGCTATTTTGGTCAAGTAGATCTAGTAAATGCCTTGAGGGGATTTTCTGCCTTAGAAGTCCTGGCGCAATATCAGTTTCCAGAAAATTTTGAACGTAATTACCCCGGAGGGGCTGGACTCTTCACCCAAAAATCTCTTATAACAATGCTGTATATTCCTTTGTTTAAAATAACAGGTTTATCTGGCCAAACTCTACAATATATAATGATTGGCTTAGAAGTTATATCAGTCACAGTAGCCTCCCTTTATTTAATGTTTATACTGATGAAAGCCGCGCAAGTAAGCAAGGTGGTGTGGCCAGTAGGAATAATTGGAATTAGCATTGTGATAAATCTTAGCTTTGTCATTAGACCAGATTTAGCTAATTTCTCTTTCCCATATTACCATGGACAATTTTATGGATTTGGAGATGCGGTGCGTTTAGCTGCTATAGCTTTTTTTATGCAAAAACGCTGGCCTCTTATGGCATTATGGTTGTCGGTTGGATTTGCTATTCACCCGATTAAAACAATTATGGCTATGATCTTTATGGCCGGGGGCATTATTGTCGATTATCGCAAGAGCCTGTCATTGGCGTCCATGTTTTGGGGAGCTGTTAGTCTGACCGCAATTGCGGCATGGTCCTATTGGATTTTAGGTTTAGGACAAACCGGAAGTCACAGCCTCGTGCCGTTGGAGCTATTTTCTGCGTACACCCGGATTTTCCAGATGCATTGGTACCCTATTGACATGGGATATTTGGGCAGCAATTATCACGCGTCGCTGGTGCCTTTTCTGGGTTTAATTAGCGTTATGTTTCTAGCATTGGCACAGAGCGAACTTCCCAAGGATTGGGTTATGCGCATTATTGCTGGTTTTGTCATTTTAGCTATTGTGACGGTAGGTGGGATTTGGGTGTCTTATGATTTGACTTCAATCACGTTGCTCAAGGTTTGCCTTATCCGGGCCTCTACATTAATGACTCTTTTAGCGCCATTTTTGATTTTGGTTGGGATTTTGGTTCAGTGGGATAAAGGTTCTTGGCATTGGGTGGCCTTTTACATTGTCTTTCTGATGTTTGGATTTGTGAAAGTCGAATTAATGTCTCCAGTCTTTTTTGTTTTGGGTGTAACTTATTGGATTTGGGAGAAAAGATCTTCTCATTGGCCTATCATAACCCTTGCAGGATTAGTTTTATTAGTTCAGTTGATCCTACTCGTTCAAAACCCAGGAGCAGAAAATCCATTTAAAATTTTTATTAGCCTTAGGGGTCTCATAGGTGGGACTCTTATCGCCACAGTAGCTAGCATATTGATTACAATTCATCGTTGGCCAACTTGGTTGCGACTCGGCTTGTCGGTTGACCGTAGTCGCTATATAGGTGTAATATGTATCTTTATTATGGGTGCCTTACAATGGGGGTATTTTGAAAAATCTCTGAGTGTTAATTATGTGTATAAGGCAAAAAATTATAAAGAAGCTCAGATTTGGGCTAAAAATAACACAAATGAAACAGATTTATTCATGGTCGACCCCTGTATTAGTTACGGCTGGAGAGACTTTTCCCATCGCTCCAGTATTGGAACACCAAGGGAGTGGTATATGACAGGCTGGTTGTACTTGGGAGAAAAGAGGCTCTTTGACCTCGGCTTAGAGATTGGAGAAACTTTTGGTTTAAACCTCCAGCCATATTTGCCAAAAAAAGGTGAAAAGCCAGAAATTAATACTCATGATGTGTGCTGCATGGCAACAGATTTATACTACAACCCAACAATGACATCAATTCGCAACATTTCCCAACGCTATAACGTAGATTACTTCGTGTTTGACAAACAAAAACTGAACACTGTGTCTGATTGGCCCAATATTAAGCCTGTATTTGAAAACGACCATTTCTTAGTGGTGAGAAAGGATGATTTGCTGAGATGAATAATCCCACTCTCTCACTAGTGATCCCGGCCCTGAATGAGTCAAAAATTATCATGAACCATGTACGAGAGATTCAGATATGGATGGTAGATAATATGCCAGATATCTCATATGAGATAATTATAATTAATGATGGCTCTACAGATGGAATGGGAAAGGTGCTAGAGATAGAAAGTGCAAAAAATTTCAATCTTCGTATTATATGTCATAGTGTAAATATGGGGCGTGGCCGTGCTGTTCGCACAGGAATGGAGAATAGTCAAAGTGATTATCTGGTTGCTTTGCCGACCTGTCATATGGTCCCGATCATATTAAAAAGATGCTAGAACCATTAATGGCGGGTCGTGCAGACCTTACTTTGGCCTCACCATACCATTCGGAAGGCGTGGTAAAAAACGTACCAGCTTTTCGTGTTTGGCTTTCTAAGTGGGGTAATCGTATCCTGTCAAGAGCTTTTAAATCAGGAGTGAAAACGGTTACTTGCGTAGTGAGAGGTTACACTCGAAATCTGATGGACCACCTTGAGCTAATCAATAATGGTAAGGACTTCCATTTAGAGGTTCTCTATAAAGCTGAGTTGTTGGGTTTTAAGGTTGAGGAGGTGCCGGCAAAGCTTGTTTGGCGTGATAAATCCCGTGGAAAAGTTAAGAGGCAAGGAAATATAATCACGCGCAATCCACTGTTTAAAATGCGGAAGGAAATCCTATCTCACCTCGCATTTAATTTCTTCTCTCGCCCACAAATTCTATTTATTTTACCTCTACTCTTTTTGCTAGGTACTATAGTACATGGAACAATTAGCATAGCTTATGCTTGGGTTGACTTAGTGGCTAATGGTCAAAATATTACGCAGGCATTGAGAACAGCATTACTAAATGGTCAGCTAACATTACAGATCGTCGTGGGGTCTTCTGTTTTATTTTTTGTATTGATATTGTTTCTATTCCTAGCCTTGCAATCAAAAAAATATTTTGAGGAACAATATATACAAAACGCCCGTATTAATGTACGTCTTAAGCGTTTACAGAAATCAAAGGGAACTTAACCTGTGTGCGGAATTGCTGGACTGCTTGGTGTGGATACTGATTATATTGATCAATCCATGACGCGCATGGTTGAACGTATCGCTCATCGTGGGCCTGATGGTACTGGCCAATGGCGAAGCCACGACAAAAGAGTGGCACTTGCACATACACGCCTTGCCATTCTAGACACTAGCGATGCGGGAAAACAGCCAATGCATTTGGAGTCGCATGATCTACATCTTGTAGTAAATGGAGAAATATATAACTATTTATATTTAAGAGAAGACCTTGAGAGATCCTATGGCATTCAATATAGTTCCAATTGTGACAGTGAAATAATTTTACATGGCTACGCTCACGAGGGAACAGCATTTTTTAAAAGAATGAATGGTATGTTTACGTTTGCCCTGGTGGATTGTAAAAAAAAATTGTTCATATTGTTCGTGATCGCCTCGGTATTAAACCTGTTTATGTATGTCATAAGGATAATAAGTTTGCCTTCTACTCAGAAATTAAATCACTCATTGCTGCTTTTAAGTCCACTGAATGGAAGATTGATAGACAGGGCTTGAGTGAATATCTTTGTTACCAGACACCAATGAATGGACGTACGCTTTTTGATGAAGTTCAACTTCTAAACCCTGGACATCACATGATAATTGATTTACAGAAAGTGGCAGTTGTCCAAGATGAACCTTATTGGTTTTCCACCCTAAATGAAAGCAAAGAGAGTTTTCCGACTGCGTTGGAGAGGGTTAAGAAGAGTTTTGAGAGGAGTGTGAAACGGCATTTACTTTCAGATGTGCCTGTAGCAGCCACGCTCAGTTCTGGATTTGATAGTGCCAGCGTAGCTGCACAGGCGGCCCAATTAATTGGGCAAGGCCTTGATACTTATACGGGAGTCTTTAATCAGAGTGGTAGTTGGTATGATGAAACAAATGCTGCAGCTGATTTGACCAAGTCAATCAATGGAACACATCATATTGTGAATATCCAGGCAGATGACTTCCTGAAACATTTTGACGATATGATATATGCACTTGATGAGCCGCGCTTGGGCATGGGTACGTTTCCGCAGTATATGGTTGCTCGTCAGGCCGCCAAAAATTTTAAAGTTATTCTAACGGGGCATGGTGGGGATGAATTGTTTTCTGGATACCCAGTTTTTAAACTAGCCCGCAAGGGCGGATGGCGGAGCGTGAGTGGGTCAGAGATACCTCATCTGATTTACTTTGCATTGTCAAAAATGAAGTCATTTTTAAGTGCGGAGTATGGTCGTCATATGCCCGTCTTGTGGAATAGATCTGCGCGAGAAAAACTATTTGGCCGCATTGACAAAGTAAAATCTTGGAGTTTTTTATCTGAATTACAAGATAAATACTCTACACCTATCAATCAGGTGTTTCAAACCTATTTGAAAGTATATCTACCGAATTTATTGCTTGTTGAGGATAAGATCTCTATGGCGCATGCCATTGAATCTCGCACGCCAATGCCAGACAATGAGATGATTAGCCTTAGTCTTTCTATCTCGCAGGATATTAAATTACATCAAGGGAAACTAAAAGCTCTGATTAAGGGGGTAGCAAAAACCCTTTTGCCTAAGAGTTACCACAAACAACCCAAGCGTGGTTTCCCAATCCCCCTTCGTCAATGGTTGCGTGGGCCTTTGTCTGGGATTGTAAATGATCGTCTGCTTTCCGAAGAGACGCCTCTCCATCGAATTATGGATAAGGATGGTTTACGAAAATGGGTTGCCAATTACCAAACATCTTGGAAACGAAATTTTCGACCTTTGGATGAAATTCAGTCACATCAGATTTGGCAGCTCCTTTCTCTAGAGAGCTGGATGCGAGTCTGGGAAGATCGGAATGGTGTGCATCTCAAATGAAAAAATGGATGTTAGCATTACTGATGATTATTTTTGTGATTGGGGCAGGTGCCTATCTTGCCTGGTACGATATGCAGAATGAGAAAGCCAATTTTCTCCTTGCTTATTACGTATCTCAACCCATTTTAATCCTTATTCTTATAATTTTTATATGGCGTAGTGTTATTCTTTCTAGGGAGAAAGTTAGTTATTCAGTATCAATGCGTGCTAATGCACTTGTCTACTTAGGAATGTGGTTATTTCCAGCACGTTTGAGTGAGTTAATTAAGCCCTTCTATTTCAAGAAAAGATCTAATTTACCCCAACAACAGGGATGGGCACTCGTCATCAAAGAGCGAGTTTGGGATTTGTTTGGATTTTCTTGTTCATGTCTGATAATTCTAGCTATGATGATGGAGCAATTCATTCATGATAATATGGTCGTGAGCATAATTTTATCATGTGGTGCAACCATCTTCCTTTTGATTGTTTTTTTTATTCTTCCTTGTTTGATTGAGAAGATTTTTTTCCTGAAAAAATTTCAGGATTTTGCCGATGCTCTACGGGGAGGGGACACAAAAGAACATATTATACAAGCGCTAACAGCATGTATTTTATGGGCTTTATCAGCCATTCTAGCATGTGTTTTTTATTATGCTTCTGGTCTACCAACGTTGCCGATAGTTGATGTAATGTCTATCTTTCTGGTGTCCAGTCTTGGTCTTTTTATTACTATTACTCCAGCAGGTCTTGGTACTTATGAGGCAGCATTAGTTGCCGCTTTGGCAGGTTACGGGATAGGCGTACAGGATGGGATCGCTTTTGCGCTTGGCTTTCACTATGTTGGATGTTGTTACCTTCACTCATTGGCGTATGGGTTGTGATGCACGAAGGGACAAGTGTCCTCAGCATTCAAAAGGAGAGCGCATGACAGGCTATCTCGTAAAGATGTCATTACTACATTCATGCAACTGATTGGGGGTGAAAGAGGCTCAATTAAGTTGCGCTCACTGGTAATACAGCAAAGCAAAGGTCGGTTTAAGGGGTGGCACATTATCGAGCTACCAGACTGGGCATCGGATATTGTTCCCAAAGGATATAGAGGTTTAGTGGTTCCTCTTTGGGATGATTCAATGGGGGCAAAATGGGACCACTATGACTGGTGGCGTGCAGCACATTATATGATGACCAGTGAGTGGGAACGTTTTCATGAAAAGAAAAACGGTCCAGTGCACTCTTATTCTTATCACTATGATATAGAGGATCAGCGCATATTTGATCATGCCTGGGTCAATCGTATTATTCTGTTTCTTCGCCGCTGGGGTGCCATCAAGAATGAGGCTGATGAGCTGAGTACCTTTGGCCCAATCCCCAAGCCCATCATTCACTTAACCCATGATGTGGATGCGATTTCAAAAACACTTCCCATACGCATAAAACAGGCTGCATTTTGGATATATAATCGATATCCCCTCCGCGCAATTAATTTTTTCTTTTCTCCAGCCAATTTATTGGCAATTTGGAAACATTATGAAAATAGAGCATTCATTTGGTCATACCAGTACATGGAATATATATGGCGGGAAAGGGGGATGGTTACGATCACCCAAAGAGATTTTATTCGATCCATCTTATTCCGTTATGTCAAAAACCCTTATCAATCAATTGAAAGCTTTGTGTAGTCAAAATCATACTATAGGTTTGCATTCAGTCTTTTAATGCATGGCACGATCCTGAGGCCATGCGACGTGAAAAAGAAACTATAGAAAAGGCGTTAGGTCAGAAAATCATCACCTGTCGTCAGCACTGGTTACGTTTTTCATTCAGTCAGACGTGGGAAGCACAAGCTAAAGCTGGACTAAAAAACGATATGACCCTCGGATTTAATGACAGGCCAGGTTTTCGCAATGCAGCTGCTGTTTCAATGATAGATAAATACAGTGGTATGAAAATTATTCCAATGGTTTTAATGGATTCCCATTTATATGATTATACGAATCTGAGTGAAGAGAAACGCGAAGAAATGATGGCCGGCATTTTACGGGAACTTCTGGAAACCGGGGGGGAGGCTAGTATCATTTGGCATCACCGTGTTTTTCATTCTGATTACAACTGGGGTGCAGGATATCACCGCCTTCTGCAAAAGATGAGTAAGATGGGATTTGAAACTGTATGAGTAGTAATCCGTACCTTTCAATCTTACATCGCAATCTTCCTCGTTTATTGGGACAGGTAAATCGTGATCAAACAGATCCTTATCATGGATGTGCGGACAGGCAATTTTGGGCCTGGAAGCTGATTGATTTTCCCAATGCCACTCACCACAAGCCAGTGTGCATGGATTGGCCTTATTACGTGCTAATTAATATGCTTCCTAATGATTTGTCTTCTGATTCTTGTCTTCAGTTGGTTCTTGATATGATTGCAGTAATTCCAAAATTATCTGACCGTCATGGAGGTTTGGCTGAGGCACTTCCCTATGAGGGGTCATTTTGTGTAACGGCACTAGTTCTGTCCAATGTTCTTGCTGCATTGTCTCTAATTGAGAGTGATTTACTTGATGATAATAAGCAGAATATCCTTTCTATTTGCTCGACTATGGCTACGTTTCTCAAAAAGCAAGATGAGCATCACGGTATGATCTCAAACCATCTGGCAACAGCCGCTTTAGCCATGCATCTATGGTATCACCGAACTGGAGACCAAAAATCCAAACAGAGACGTGATATGTGGCTAGCGCGCATTAGGAGACATGCCGACTTGTCCGAGGGATGGATGAGTGAATATGGAGGAGCAGACCCTGGATATCAATCCTGGGCGTTGACAGAGCTAGTACAATTGGACAGAGAGGGTATTTCTTGTGGAGATTTGATCAAGTCTGGTTATCAATTTCTGTCTTATTTTGCAATGCCTGATGGATCTTTTGCGAATGGGGTTGGTACACGGCTGACTCGTTTTCTTTTCCCGGGCGGGGTAGAGATGGCAGTTGTTCCATTGGCTGACTTTGCAAGAAAAAATATCCAACAGAGTAAATTTGTCAGTTTGGATTCCATTGATGCTTCAAATTTTGCACCTTTCTTTAATGACCTAGCCTTAGCGGCTGTTCACAAGAAGGTAGGAGAAAAAGGAGAACTGCCGCATGAAACAATGGCAATTGGAGAGATTAAAATTTTTGAAAAAGCGGGTCTATTGTCTTATCGCGGAATAAATACATATAGAGTTTTATCCATAGAACGCTGTGATGATTATGTAGGAACAGATAGTAAAAGAATTTATGCAGCCGTGAATGGATTTATTGGTATAGTAGATCGCAATCATATCACGCTTCAAGGTAATATCGTTCCTGTTAAAAGGATGATGCCAACGGCTTTATACTTCATGGTATTGAGGCTATTGAGTATTAGTATTTTTCAATTCCCTGCATTAGGTAATAAGATCAAGATTTTTCTGGCACATTTGTTGATTAAATCAAAACCAAAACCGGTCGGCAGCCTTACTTGTCACATAGACTTAGAAACAGGAGAAAGGACAGATGAAACCAAAGGAGTCCAACTGAAGCATTTGCTCAATAAAAAGGGGTTCAGCCCTACTCATATGGCGTCTCAAGGATATTGGCAAAGAGGGGACACAAAATGATTCCTCGTCTCAAAGCTCATTTAAAAATTAAAGATCTTCTTGCAATTTGGCCAAGAGGAAATAAATTCAATGACATACTAAGATTTGAACAAGAATTTGCCAAGTTAGCTGGCCAATCTCATGCAATCTTCTTTCCCTATGGTCGAACCGCACAGCTTGCAATACTGAATGCATTAAAACTTATCGAAAAAGGAAAAACAGAGGTTATTCTTCCCTCTTATAGCTGTGTTGTAGTAGCTCATGCTATTAAGAAGGCTGGTTTAACGCCTGTTTTTATTGTGATGTCGGTAGTGATTACAATATGCGATTTGATTTACTCTCGCAGGCAATTAGTGAAAAAACGGGTGCAGTAATTGCAACATCAATTTTTGGCCACCCTGTTGATTTGGATGCATTGGATTGCTTCCGTCAAGCTCATCCTAATATTCCGATTTTGCAAGATTGTGCACACAGTTTTTTTGCCCAACATAGCAATGGACAATTTGTTCATAAGAATGGATTGTGCGCATTTTATGGCTTGAATATTTCTAAGATCATGACAAGCATTTTTGGAGGTATGGTCACCACAGATGATGCTGATTTTTCAGAGCGTGTGAGAGAAGAAAGGCAGGGTCTTTTAAAGCCAACAGGGTTTATTTTTTCTATAAAAAGATCACTTTATCTAATAGCAGTTCTTATTGCATTTTACCCCGCCATCTATAGGCTGGTAAATCGATTAGAGCGCTCTGGGGCACTAAACCGCTTTACAAAATATTATAATAAGAAAATTATAGATTGGCCCAAAAATGGGTTTGGTTGGCCTGCTGGTATACAAGCACGTATTGGATTTATTCAATGCCATCGCTATCAAAATATAGTTGATCATCGCAGAAAAATTGCAAACATTTATGACCGAGAATTACAAGATATGCCAAATATAGTTTTGCCACCTAGAGAAAAAGGTGCTACTTACTCTCACTATGTTTTACAAACAGAAAGGGCAGAAGAAATTGAAGATTATATGTTAAAAAAAGGCATACAACTTGGGAGGTTAATTGATTATGAGGTTCCTGATATGCCTGTATACCAAGATGCCTCATATTATGGGAATCGGTTTTCACGTGGATTGCCAGATCGAGTTATTAATTTGCCTGTTTATTGGGGCGTAACACCAAAGGATGCACTTGCTATTGTTGAGAATATTAAATTATGTGTGAGTGAATGAGAAAAACAATCCTGATTATTGGTGACGACAGAATGGGACGTAGGGCAATTTCTAGTATCAGGGCCGCTTTCCCCGATATTATGATTTATCGTAATCGTTCTAACAGCTTGACAAGAGTTACAAAACTAGTAAAAAAAAAGATTATTCCATTTCCAGCATTATTACAGATGGTATGGGCTGAACTGCGCCGACCTGCCCTTGCAGAACCCAATTTTCCTGTTCTATATACCAACCAGGCGATCCGTGATATGCTGGCACGTGAAAAACCAGATGAAGTCATTTGTTTTCGTGCTGGCCTTGTTTTAACAGAAAAGACCTTGGCCTGTGCGCCAGATTTCTTAAACGTACATTATTACTAACCTGCCAAAATGGGGTGGGCTGGGAACGATATATAAGGCTTTGAAGGCCCAGGCATATGATCAAAATTCTTGCCTTCACGAAATGGTGGGGGAGATTGATGCAGGTGAAGTTTATTATCGTGAACCATATAAACTCGACCCCACTATTGGATATAAAGCCAATGAGGATAGAGCCTTTGAATCTGGGCTTAAATTGCTACACAATTATATTTCTGGATCTTTATCATGACCATTGCCCGTATCCTCCCAAACTGCCTATCAGCTCCCCTTTTTGGTGATCGAAAGGTCCTTCGGACTTTTTCCTGATGAAACAGACCCGCAATGGAAGGAATGGAAAAAAAAATATATCCATTTCTATCAATCTAACCAAAAAGAAGGGATTGGTAAACGTATTAATAGTTCAGGATATGAGATTCTCAGGAAAATCGATTGGCGGGACAAATCCGTTGTTGAAATTGGACCAGGACTTATACCTCATATGGATGTATGGGATGCACCACCGGGTCATTACACGGCCGTTGATATTGATGAGAATTTCTTGAGTGAAACGAAAAAGAGGCTGCACCAAGCTTATCCAGATTGCCCTTTCACAGGGGTGCACAAACATACCGAGACTCAATATTACCTTTAGATAATGAGACAGTGGATATGATTGTGACCTTTTATTCTCTGGAACACTTGTACCCTTTAGATAAATTTCTAGATGATTACAAACGTGTATTAAAACCAGGTGGGTTATTAGTCGGAGCTATACCCAACGAAGGTGGGCTCGCATGGGGGTCTGGGCCGCCTTCTAACAAGTCGTCGCTGGATTCATAAAAATACGAGTATTAATTACGATAAGATTATTTGCTGGGAGCATCCAAATTTTGTTGATACAATCATTAATGGTTTGGATAAGAGATTTGCTCGCTGCTACTTGTCTCAATATCCGCGCTACGACTGCCCATTTATGATATTAATCTAGTAACGCGCTTTATTTATTGTAAGTCGGATGTGCAGAATCAAGATTGATTTTTGTGACCCTCTAAACCAAATGACCTCTTTAATTTCCCTATTTAAGCAACACTGCCGATCAAGTCTTATTTGCAGCTAAGCATTATTTTCCATAATATATATTATGGAAATAAAACGTGTAAGCGCAAAATAGTAATATCGTGTTTGTGTTGACCTTATAATATATGACTGCATCTTTTTCATAACTGGGCTACAGTAACCATATGTCTCATTCACTTCTCATACTATTCTGGGATCAATTAATTGATCCTAAGGTTCTCGCAGAACAATGCACTGCGTCACATATTTATATGATAAGCCATGTTGGTGTTGCCCGACACCGCAAGAGAATCACAAGCAAAAGCTTGCTTTTCTCTGGTCAGCACAAGCAGCTTACATCAATGAATTAGAGCAATTTAACTTTCAAGTTAGATACCAGCCCTTGGAAAGTTCATTAAAAGAAAAATGCTGGACTGATGAGCTGATAAAAAACCTTAAAGAAAAAAAAGTGACAGAGGTTTTTTATTTTGAGCCTGCTGAATGGCATATCAAAAATACGCTAAAGAAAACACTGAAATCAGAAAATGTTAAAACTTCTTGTCTTGCTGATCCAAAATTCATCTGTAATGAAAAAGATTTTAAAAGTTGGGCTCAGAACCAAAAGTCACTGCTGATGGAGAATTTTTATCGAAAAATCAGAGAATCAAATAATATCTTGATGGATGATAGCAATCCCGTTGGTGGAAAATGGAATCATGATCATGATAATCGAAAACCATTACCCCGAAATTATAAGGTTGCCCCTCATTTAAGGTTTCAACCCTCAGAAAAAACGAAAGAAGTCATTGAATTTGTTGATAAAAATTTCCCAGATCATATAGGAAATACAACCGAATTTTCATGGGGTGTAACACGCGCACAAGCCCACGCGCATCTTAAAGCTTTTATCAAAGATCATCTTTCCTGCTTTGGTAATTATCAAGATGCCATGAGTGCGAAAGATCCCGTTATTCATCACAGTCTGATATCACAATATATCAATATAGGTCTGCTCAATCCCTTAGAGGTTTGCCATGAAGCTGAGAAAGCCTATAAGAAAGGCGCTGTTCCGCTAAACAGCACCGAGGGATTTATTCGTCAAATTTTAGGATGGCGTGAATATATGCGAGGCGTTTACTGGTTGAAAATGCCCGAGTATGATCAAAGTAATTTTTTTAACCACAAAAGGAAGCTCCCTTCGTTTTATTGGACTGCTGATACAGATTTAAATTGTTTGAAAAGCTCTATTCAAAACACCATTGACCATGCTTATGCTCATCACATACAACGCCTTATGATCACTGCAAATTTTGCAACATTGGCCGGCCTCGACCCCGCAGAAGTCAATGAGTGGTATTATGTTGTCTATATCGATGCGTTTGAATGGGTGCAACTTCCGAATACCCATGGCATGGGTCTATTTGCAGATGGAGGTGTTTTATCAACAAAACCCTATGTTTCAAGTGGCGCTTATATTAACCGAATGTCTGACTATTGCGCGAACTGTAAGTATGACGTTAAAAAACGCACAGGTAAGGATGCCTGCCCTTTCAATTTTCTTTACTGGCACTTTATGGATAAAAACCAATCAAAGCTAAAAAAGAACCCCCGCATGCGTTTGGCATACATGGGGCTTGGCAAAATAAAGTCAGAAATGAATGCTATCAATGAACAAGCTGATCAATTTTTTAAGTCCGATCTTTTTAAAAAGTGATAAAAACCCCCTATTTTCAAGACCTGTAATAATGATAAATCGATTGAGCCAGAGATTTGCTAATACCTGAAACTCGCTCAAGGTCTTCAATGCCAGCTCTTTTTATGGCTTCATGGCTACCAAAATAGATCATAAGCGATTTTTTTCTCTTCGCGCCTATGCCCGGCAAGTCCATTAAGCTGGACTGGGTCATCTTCTTTGCCCGTCCTTTACGATGTGTGCCAATAGCATATCGATGTGCTTCATCGCGTAATCTTTGGATGAAGTAAGTAACAGGAGAATTTTTCTCAACAAGTTTGCTGGTTCCATCTGTAAAAACCAACGTCTCTTTTCCTGCATTTCGCTCTTCTCCTTTGGCAACACCAACACAAACAGTCTCTAAATTGTAGCTGTTCAATACTTTGAGAGCGGTGTTGAGTTGCCCTCTCCCCCCATCAACTAAAACCAAATCAGGCATATCCTTTTGAGAAGCATTTCGGAACCTTCTCTGGAATACCTCTGTCATCATGCCGTAGTCGTCACCTACTGTGCCGCTTTCAGATTTAATTTTAAATTGACGATAGCTCTTTTTATCAAAGCCATTAGGGCCTGAAGCCACCATGGTGCCATAAGCATTACTTCCTTGAAGATGGCTATTATCATAAATTTCGATTCGATTTGGTACGGTTGGCAAAGCAAAAAAATCTCCAACTTGCTGCAAAAGTTTTTTGTTCGAAAGCTGTTCTAAATGATGTCTCTCAAGGGCTTTTTTAGCATTTAGAATCGCTTGGTCCATCAAGTTTTTTGCAGCACCCTTTTGTGGAACCTTTAATTGAACTTTCTTTTCTGCAATTGAGTTCAAAGCTTTTTGCAAAAGATCCATTTCTGATGTTTTGATCGAAACATAAACATTTTCCGGGACCGGCTTTGATTGATAAAATTGGGCTATAAATGTTCCAAGAATCTCTTCTGTGCTTTGGTCTTTGTCATGTTTTGGAAAATAAGATCTATTGCCATAAGATGTACCATGGCGGTAGAAAAAAACTTGGATACAACATTGGTCATGCTCTCGATAAATCGCAAAAATATCAGTGATCATCATAGAAGGCCCAAGTTCCTGGGTCTGTTGTTGAACCTGATTTAAAGAGCGAATGTGATTTCGGTAAATAGCAGCTTGTTCATAGTTTTGCGCTTCGCTTGCTTGAATCATATCTTTTTCAAGAGATTTTTGAATATGACGCGTTTTCCCTTTAAGGAAATCCATAGCATAGTGTACATTTTTTTTATATTCTTCTTGGCTAATGTAATTGACGCACGGGGCTGAACATCTTTTTATATGGTATTGAAGGCAAGGTCGGCTTCTGTTCTTAAACGTATGGTCAGAGCAGGTTCGGAGTTTGAACAGTCTGGTAAGTGTTTCCGTTGTTTGATAAATGGCTGTATTTGATGCAAAAGGGCCAAAGTAAACATCCTTAGAATGAGCTATTGGCTTTCCTCTGAATTTGATTAATTGGGGGGCGGCTTCATGATCACGCATTAAAATATAGGGAAAAGATTTATCATCTCGGAGCAAGATATTAAATCGAGGCTTAAGCTTCTTGATAAGCTGCGCCTCAAGCAATAGTGCTTCTTCCTCACTTTTCGTGATAATAAATTCCATGTCTACGGTGAGTGCAACCATGCGTTGGAGACGAATAGGAAGTCCAGAAATTTGAGTGTAGCTTAGGATCCGATTGCGAATGTTTCTCGCCTTGCCCACATAAAGAACTTCTTTATCGGCTGAGAGCATTCTATAAACACCAGGATCATCTGAGACAGTTTTCGCCTTAGCTCTGATAATCTGTATGCCGTTTTCAAGTGAAGATTTTGACATAACCGCTCCGCAGGACTTAATCAATAATTGAGATTAAGTATACTCCCTCTGCAAAGTTTTTAGAACTTTTTGATGATTTTTTCCACAATGGGCGTATAAGGGTGGCCGGTAATGATGATATCCAAAGAATTGCCGAAATCTGGATCATATCCAGCAGTTATGTATTTTGCATCGCCATAAGACATATACGTTCTGTACATAACAGGAACTTGCGCGCCCCCTTCTCCTTCAATACCTCTAATGGTGTTTTGCAGGGCAAGTATACTACTTTCAGAATTGTTAATTTCATCAGCGTTTAAATTTAAAGGATGTTTTGCTTTAAAAAACTTTGCTCTGCTTTCGTCATAAGCATTCTTTCTCATAAAGGCTGCCATCTTACGAATGGACTCATCTTTAAAGTCAGAGCTTAAGGTTACCATCCCGAAGTAGAAGTCTAGCCGATGTGTGGTGGCAAATTTATGTAAGCTTTTCCATAAAAGAGGCATCAAATATTGTTTTTCTGAAGCTCCTTGATCAAGGATGAAGCGCCCCATTTCAGCAGAGTTTTGATTTTTTTCGAAAAACGTAGCGTCAATATCATAAAGCGAGGAAGTATAAAATTGATCATACCCAACATTTCTAATTTCCCGGGTAAGACCCATACGATAATATCCCAGAATCTTTTTCTTTTCGTCATCAAACAGGTAGATATGGCGATAAATGGGGTCGTATTGATCGATATCAAACGTTGCCTCAGTATAACTGCCGAAGGCCTGTGTTCTGAGTTGGCAGATTTCTTTTTTTAAATCTGGTTCTATATCATCCCATTTTTGATCAAAAATTTTAATCTGTTGGTAGACATCTAACAGGCCTTTATTAAACTCTTGAGAAATGGTAGGAGAATTCATTATAATAACCGAAAAAAATATGTCCTTTAAAATCGTAAAATTTGATCAAGTGTTCCAAAAATTTGATCAAGTGTTCCAAAACCTAGGGATCAAATTACCTCGTGGGCTGAAAAACAAAATTTGTAAGTTTCTCTATTTATATCAAGCCGATAACCTTGTCTATGAAGCAAAACAACAATCGTTAAAAATTGCTGAAATCTCTGGCTATGCACTTAAGCATATCAACATTACTTATGAATTTGATTCAGGTCAACTTCAACCTTATGTTGGTCAAAAAAATCTAGTTGTCTGCAATCATGCGACTGGTTTCCTAGAAGTGTTCATGTTAATTGATATCCTTTATAAAGCAGGGTTTAATTTTAAATTCTTAGCAAATGACTTCATCAAAATCATTCCAGAGATTGAGCAACTCGTGATACCCATTGATGTCTATTCGGAAGATCCTCATAAGCGCATCCAAGCTGTGCGAACAATTATGGGAACTTTAAATCACAACATCACACTAGCCGCATTCCCATCTGGTGAAGTTGCGCGTTTTAAATGGAAGAAGATGAAAGTGGCAGAACATCCCTGGAGCAAGAATTTGCTCGATATGGCCAGACGATCTGGGGCAAATATTATTCACCTAGAGCTGAAGGCCTCTAACTCATTTTTATTTTATTTTTGCGCCTTATTAAACCCTCTACTTCCAACATTTTTATTGTTCAGAGAATATTTCAATAAGAAAAACCATAAGTACAAAGTGATTCTTAAAAATATTGAGCACGCTAAAAAATAGAAAAAGTCGCTCTCAATCTTCTAGTTGCATAAGAATAGCAAATCAGCTAGCTTGCTGGTGTTAATTATTGCTGAAAATTATGCCCAAAAAAACGTTTTCGTCTCCCCTTAAAAGAGCTATTTACTCTGGTCGTCGAAATCGTTACGTGCCCCATTTGCAATTTTTCTCAAAAGCTTTTCAGGGCATTTTGTATAATCAAATTTGGGAAGATCCTGAAATTGATTTAGCGGCATTAAAACTTGAAGAAAATTCAAAGGTTCTTGCGATAAGCTCAGGGGGCTGTAACGGGCTTAATTATTTGACAAAATGTCCTGAAAAAGTGTCCTTAGTAGATATTCAGCAAGATCATCTGCACATCGCTAGAATTCGCGCCGTTGCTGCGCGCGCTGCCCCGACATATCAGCATTTGTTTGATTTTATGGCCGTTGGCAAAGGTGTGCAAAATATACTGTTTTATCAACACCATATAGCCCCTCACTTGTCTGAGGAAGAAAAGCATTATTGGCAAAGTCCAATGCAACAGCTTTGTAAGCGATACAAACATAGAATTGATATCTTTGAAAAAGGTTTTTATCCAGCAAGTAAAGCAGCTTTGGTGGCGCGTATAATTTTTCCACTCTTAGGAATTAAACGGTCTCGTGTGCGTGAGTTTCTTAAATTTTCAGACACAAAAGAACAAACTATCTATTTTGATGTCATTATTCTTCCAAAAATTTTGAAACGTTGGCGCCATTTGCTTTTTAAACTTCCTGCTTTATGTGCATTTCTGGGCGTGCATCCAAATCAAATCAAAATATTACAAGATGAAACAAATCTAAGTTTAAAAGATTTATTTATCGAGCGCGTCAGGCAAACGCTTACAGATACACCTTGCTATCGAAATTATTTTGCCTGGCAGATTTTGCTTGCTCAGTATAACTTAGATTGCCAAGAGGCCCTCCCCTTATACCTTCAAGAGAAGAACTTTGATCTCATCAAGCAACAGCTTAATCATCAAAAATTAGACCACTCTTATGGATCAATTGTGAAAAAAGTCGCTGATAGCCACCCTGGTGATTATAACCGTTTTGTTCTTCTGGATGCTCAAGAATGGATGAGTAAAGAGGATATCACCGCATTATGGCAAGATATAATTAGTGTTGGCGGCCCTGGCGCGCGGATCATATTTAGAACGGGGACCCTTAAATCTTATTTAGCAGATCAATTACCAGTCCATTTGATGGAAAAACTGTATTACCATGAAGAGCAGTCCCGTACTCTTTTCAAAAAAGACCGTTTGAAAGTTTATGGTGGCTTTCATTGTTATGAAGTTCGAGGATAAAAACATGTCATCAAGACAAAAAAACCTGATGAATAGCATCTATAAATTCCAATCCCCCTTTTATAACTTAACGCGTAAATTTTATCTTCTTGGCAGGGATTTTTTACTTAAACAAATTGCAAAAGATCATCCACGTTCCATTTTAGAAGTTGGTTGTGGAACTGGCAGAAATCTTTTTAAGTTGAACAAGTTTATGCACGAAGCCACTCCTGTACCTCTATTGGTAGGATGTGACATATGCGACTCCTTACTTTATCAAGCTGAAGTGCGTAAAAGATTTTCGGACACGCATTTACATTTCATTTGTGAGGCAGCTGAGAATTTTGATGCTGAAAAAAATTATTTCCCAAAATTTGAAGCTGCATTTTGCTCATACAGTCTTTCGATGATCCCTGATACTGAAGGAGCTCTTAAGGCTATTTGGAATAATCTGGCAAATAATGGTTCTTTATATATTATTGATTTTCATGACTTTAAAGGTTTGCCACTCATGATTCGTAAGCTTCATGATCACTGGTTGAATTTTTTTCATGTTTCCTATCGTGAGCAAACCTTTGAAAAACTAGAAAAATCAAATCTTTTCCAGATTGAGGAAGATGTTACTTTGTATGGCGCATATGCGCGCTTTTTGAAATTGAAGAAGCTTCCTGAAGCTGACGTTCAAGAAAAATAATATATTTATCAATGTGGCTCTGAGCTTTGGCTTGGTTTATCCGTTGATATGTTTCTGAAAGATTTTTCCATAGGCGCACGTTGTCTGGCTCTCTTTTGAGGGCCTCAATGATTTTCTTTTGTTGAGAGACCTTTCTAAAGTAAACCTCGGATGTGGGGCTGTTGAGAGCGTGAAAAGGAAAGTCCGGCAATCCAGGTTGACCAAAAATCATATAGATCGCGATGCTTATCACCCCCCCAATGCCTATAAAAGCCCCCCAATGCCTATAAAAGACAGAGAAATCATGGTTTTTTGATATCCATGTGCCCGCCATAAAACCAATAATAAAAGAAGAAAACATATAATAATAAGGATCATTTTTTTCGCAAAATATAGGTGAGCATCACTATCAAAAAAAGAAGCGGCAAAGCCCAAAAAAAGATAGAAGATAGCGTCACCTGGGGATTAACCATGATCTCTTCTCCATATTGTTTGCGAAAACTTTCTAATATGGCACCTGGCTTCTCCCCTGCCAGCAGTTTTTCTTTAATAACCTCTCGCAGTTTTAAGGATGAAGGTGAGGAAGACGCATCGATGGTTTGGCCTTTACAAGATAAGCATTTAACTTTTTTCCCAATTTCAATGACTGTTTGTTGAAAGTCACGCATTTTGAACCTTTCTAAGAGATTCTTTAAATTTTTTTTGACCTTTTTTTCTAAAAGACCCATCAAATTTTGAGTCAACTTCTCCCCTGCTATTAATAATGAAAAGAGAGGGGATTGACTTAACATGCCACTTAGGAGAAAGGCTCAGAGAGACATCTCTGAAAACGCCCTGCGCAACCTGTTTTTGTTTGTCTGTTAAAGGTGCCCGATCATGATAAAGCACAATCCAAATGGGGAGGTTGACCCCCTTTAAATCTGCAAGGATTTCGTGACAATGGGGACACCAAGACGCAATAAAAAGAACAATGCAAGGGCCTTTGATCTTTTTTGTAGGATGTTTTAAATAGTCAGCTTTTGATGGCGCAAGAGTTTGAAGAAGGTCGCCTTCAGGCACAAATTGTGCTTTTCTATTGCTGAGCTGTTGAAGGGCTGATGCCATAACGGTAAGCGTCAAGGCTGCCACAACTATAAGAGTAAGTTTATTTTTTCTCATAGACCCTGTCTTCCTCCCTTTTGATTATCACGCCAACAATGCAGCCAATAAAAATGAAAACCCCGCCAAGCCACACAAGTAGGAGCAAAGGGCTTTTTTTTTACTCTGATTTGCCACGATCCATCATCGTTGGGTTCACCTAAAGTTATATTATATAAAATCAATCTACTAAAAACCATTGCCGAAATAGGAAAAAAAGCATCATTTTGATAAAAATAGCGTCTCTCTGGAAGGACTATTGCATGGTTGCCTGAGAGAGCCGCTTTTAATTTGATTGAAGCGACAGTTGAAAGGGAGTTCAGCTCTGGATTTTTATATAGTTCTTCAATTGTATATTGATCTCCGTGAATGAATAAAGGCTTGCTTGGCACAGCATCTGCATAACTTTCCTGTTCAAGGCTGTAAGCACCCGTCAATCCTATGATAAAGATTCCCAATCCAAAATGGCTCAAAAATTGACTCAAGCGGGTATTCTTTGATTTACCATTTTTTGAGAGCCCTAAGATAACGGATGTGAGAGCAATGCCAACCCCTAAGAACAGCATCACAACCGTCAAGACAAGCTCTATAAGGGATAGTGATTTGAAGACCTTTCCACAAATTAAGCCTAACAAAAGACAAAAGGATAAAAAGATAATCAAGAGAACAACAGCTCTTTTCTTGACCAGTTTTTTTTGAGTCAGAGAAAAGTGATAAAATAGCAGCAGAATGACCCAAAAGAAAAAAACCGGTAGCAATAAGGTGCTGAAGTATCTTGGGCCTAATTAAAAATTTTCACCCCCCATCATCTTAAATATAACCGGTCCTAAAACGCCTAGTAACACAACCAAGAGCGCGTAACAAACATGTAATATGAAGGTTCATCACCCTTTCATTTGATCTGTTGAAGGGGAGTTGAAGGTCCACAATCCTTTTTTAATGGTGCTTCTTAAACCAAATATTAGAAGAATCAAAAACACACACGCTAAATAAATCGTTCCAATACCATCGATCGCAAAGCTATGAACAGAGGTTAATAATCCCGAACGGACAATTAAGGTTGAAAGGACAGAAAATAATAAAGCCAAGACATTCAAAATAGCAGCAAACGATCGGGGATGTTTCACATTTTTTTGAGCCCCTTGCGCATGGATACTCATCAATAAAATCAGCCATGGGAAAAGTGAAACCGCTTCAACTGGGGCCCAATACCACCACCCTCCCCATCCAAGAACATAGTAAGCCCAAAAACTACCAAGGCTGATACCGAGTGTTAAAAAAGCAAAGGAGATTAAGGTCCATCGTCGTACAACACCCTTATAATGGCTACCGTTAAAGGGCTGCGTCACGGCTAAAGAATACAACAATGTAAAAAAAAAGTGACCGCTAAAAAGCACGGGTGGATGATACGTTAAACCTGGATCCTGCAATAGAGGATTCAATCCATTTCCCTCCATTGGAAAAGGCAAAGAGCGTTCAAAAGGATTTGCTACAATTAAAATATAAGACCCAATCAGAAGCAAGATTAAGCTCTGAACTCCTTGTATGATGGCCATTTGTCTGCCTGGAATTTGTTTTTCAATGATAAGAAATAAGAAGCTTACAAAAGAAATCCCAACAAACCAAAAGAAAGCCGATCCTTGATGCTGGCCCCAAACACTTGCCAACTTATAGGTGGGGCTCATCAAGCTATGTGTATTGTTGGCAACAACACTCACTGAAAAGTCTGAAGTCACATGAGCCCATATCAAACAAAAAAAAGAAAGAATCTCAAACCCAAATTGAGCATAAACAAGCCAACGATAATGAACTTTAAAGGAAGTTGAGGGCATCAGAGTGAGCGCCTGATTTATACAAACAATAAGTGCAGATATAAAACTATAAAGGCCAAGTTCTATCATGCATGCTCCGGCGGCGTGTAATTTTCGTCGTGCTTTGCCAAAATTTTTGTGGCTTTTAACAGATTATTTTGGGCAATCCACTGGCCAATGACGACAACGCTCTTCCCTTCTCTGAAGAGGGATGGAATGAAGCCTGTATATTCCACATTAACTTTTTGAACTTGATCGGTTACAACAAACAAAAGTTTGTCGTTTTTATCCCTTCTTACAGACCCCTTTTGAACAAGGCCGCCTAAACGAACCGTTTGAAGGTTATTGCTTCGATGCTTAGAATGCAGATCACTTGGCGAAAGGAAGTACATCATATTATCTCTAAAAGCGGCTAAAATCATGAAGATCCCGGCTGAAATAGCCATTAAAAAAAGTGTATAAATGAGAGCTCTTTTGACCCAGATTTTCATGAGATTAATCTAGCAAATTAAAGGGAGTTGCGGTAGCCTCATTAAAATATAATCACTGGTGGCAGAATGATGCGTTTTCTTTTTTTATTTGTAGCTTTCCTTCAAATTTCTTTTTTTGATGCTCATAGCCGGTGGGCAACCCGAGAAGATGTTGGCGTCGCTGTTAATTTTTTTCAACGTGATATTAATATAAAAAAAGATGGAACGTATCAGGAACGTTTTCATATAAAGATGACTATTTTAAATGAGAGTGGCCGTGATCAGCTTGCTCTTTATCCAATCTTTTATAATGGATCTTCTGAGAAAGTAAAAATCTTAAAAGCACAGACAAATGACAAAGGCACATCTTACAAGGTGAGTGAGAACAACATTGTTGATAAAGCGATCGCCAGTTCTGAGTTAGGTTTTGATGAACTTCGCAAGGTGTCCATAGCCTTCCCAAAACTTGGGGTAAATGCGCAAATTGAGCTGATCTTTGAAAGACAGGTTCTAGAGCCCTCTTTATCAAATTTTGCTTCTTTTTCACTCTCGTTTGGAGAGATCGGCATTTGGGAACACTGCGTGGTGAATATTAAAACAGAAATGCCCTTATACGTTGATATCAATGACCCCCATCATATATTAGAGACTTCTTACGTTAACCCAGAACAATCGATGAAGGGTTTCTCTATTCATCTAAAGAATAAAGATTTTACCAGTTTGAAAGTCAATGAGCCTCAGGGCTCTCTTACAAACCCTAAAAAATTAACCTGGGTTGATGTGTCATCAGAGAAAATCTGGAATCGGTTTAGCGGTAAACTGTTGCCGGGTTATCAGTCAGTTATGAATCAAAAACACCCGCCGATTCTTGAAGCTATTTGGAAAAAAGCTTCAGAAGTAAAAGGAGACGTTGAACAAATTAATATGATCACGTCTGAGATCATTCGTCTTTTTCACTATCTAGGCGACTGGCGCACAGTCAAGAATCAAATTTTTCCAAGAGATCTAAAGACAATCGTTGAAACACAAACTGGGGACTGTAAGGATTTTTCTGTCATGCTGGCCTCTATTGCTCAAAAGTTGGGATACGAGACAAGTTTTGTTTTGGTCTATAGGGGATTTAATAATATACTGGTTCCAGAGGTCTTCCCTCTCCTCCAATCTTTTAATCACGTATTTGTCAGGCTCAAAAGTCAAACGGGTAAGACGTATTGGGTTGATCCAACAAATGCAGTGAGCATGGCACAAGGTATTTTTCCTGATGTGGCCGATCGGCCTGTGTTGATTATTGGGGGAAATGATGCACAGAAGTATCAGAAAAGCCCGGCGGTAAACCCAGAAAAAAACGGCGTAGCAATTGAGCATACAATTCGTTTTGACTCTTCTCCAGCACAACACATAATCGATTATGAGGCAACAGGACATGATGCTGCGCTTATAACCGGACTTAGCTTATATATGTCAGAGAAATCCCTTGAAGAATATTTATTTGATTACATAACAGCAGAGCCTTTAAAAGATGAAGATGCCGCCAAAATGATTTTACCAAATCTCAATTCCCGTGATGTGAAAACTGTTAAAATCAAAATAACTATGAAAAAGAAGCAATATTTTAAAAAAACAAACCTAGGTCCTGGTATTCCACTAGGATATCAAAGCCTTGAAAAAATATTGTTTAATTCGGAACAACAAGTTAACGATATGTCACTTGGGATTCCAAAAACTCTTTTTAGAAAAACACGGCTTAAGAATACGTCAATACCTGGTGGAGAGGCATTTAATATATCAGTTGACACGCCATACATAAGAATAAATCGCGAAATGGTGAGAGAAAATAAAGATAGTCTTATTATTGATAAACTGACCATTAAAAAACCTTATTTGCCGGCCGAGGCTCTTAATTCTGAGGATATAAAAAGATTTCGTGAGCTGGTAAAAGAAAATATTTTAGAATCTATATATATTATGCCCAATCTTGACTACGCAAAAATCAGTTAAATTTTTGAAGCTGTAGCGCCTCTTTGAAATTGGGTCTTGTTAATACACAAGCTACACCCAGGTATCCTCACCCTTACTCCTGCACCCGGGCAAAGGAGTAATTGTTTTCTTGAAGAATATCTGGGGCCGTGCTAGATAACTAGCTGCGCCTCGTCCTCGATTGCTTTTGCATGCGCTCCAAAAATAACTTTCTTTGAAATCTTCTAAAATATCTAATTTTATTATTGTCATTTCGTAAATAAGCTATCATTAAATAATTTGTTAAAAATAAAGATATGATGTTTTTCAAAATAGCCCACGTTTGTAAGTTGTGGTTTAAAAAGCTTACAGTCTACTGTCTCTGCGCCCTCCTCCTTAATCAACAGCTGTTTTATCTATCTGCCAGCATCCGGCAGATTTCCGTAGAGCTTGGTCAGGATGATTCAATATTAAGAGTTCGTGTTGCTCCTCTTGATGAACAACAACTCGGCATTACTGTTCTAGAAGCTCCTGAAGACTTAAGTTTATTTCCCCAAGAAAATAGGGCTTATCAACGTGGATTTGGTGGATTTACAGAAACCGCAATCACCGATCAAGGCCTTGATTTTAAAATTTTTGATGGCCAAGGTGAACGGTTTTTTTTCACTTGGCATAAAGATAAGCTCAAAATTCATACTCCAAAAACAACCGAAGTACCATCCTATGATATCAGGTTCAATGGGACCGTTGAACTTGAAAGCAGTGATCAGTACGGGCAAATAAATTTGTCATCTACCAACGCGCTCTTCAATGGTAAAATTGGTGTGGATGTACTAGACTTAAAAACACATCTTTTATTGAACTACGGCGAATTAACTGTTTTTGAACGCGCCACAATCCAGACCGAGAAACTGGATCAATTAGAAACAAATACACTCAAAGCAAAAAATCTATTCCTATCCGTAGATAATTTAAGGAATGAGGGGGAAATAGGCGCTTCTAATTTACTGGTCTTAACAAAAGGCGGGGGCGAACACAAGAATACAGGTTTGATTGGCAGTGCAGGAATAGCGTTTCTAGACTTCAGCGCTATGCGTTCCGTAATAGATTTACATAAGCCCAATAGGAACATTGAATTAGGCACGTTGGCTGGTAACGATATGTTTATCAGACCCCCGGGTCATCCAAATGATGGGAGTGAGTATTATATAACTAAAAGCCTTATTGAAGCTAAAGAATATCTACATATTTTAGATGCAAAGCCACTAAATGACCTATTAAGCATTGTTTCCCCTGACCAACTAGAGCAACCAGGGGCATTGATAGAGGCCCTGGAATCTCATGGCTATCTAGATAAGAAACCAGGAAAGCTGTTCATTGAAAACTCTCAAATTATTACACCATATATGTTTACCTCAGCAAATTCCATTTCTGTTGAGCGAGGTTTGGAGAATGTGGGACGCCTACGAGTGCTTCTGCATCCAATCAGACCAGACATGGCCGGGGAGAATGCCCCCCGTAATCATTTTAGACTAGGTGAGAATTTCACTTTAGGAGGCGTGCTTGAGTTTGCTGAGCCCGGCGTTCCTCATGATCTTTCTCAAGCTAAAAAGGAATATGATGCACTATATGCCCCTATTAAGACCCCAGATATTCACAGTTATAGGTACGACTATGAAATTTCATTAGATCCTTTTTATCATGACAAAACAGTCATCTTAAAGGCTGAAGGATTACGAGTCTTTGGTCATAAAACATTAATCCGTATCAGACGTTCTTTCTTGATTGATCTACGCCAAGGAGATGGAGAGATTGATATTTATGCCAAGCACTTTGATTTAGAACAGGGCTATGTTCTTGCCAAAAAAGGTGCCATTCGCGCGCCCAACACCTTAAAGATTGGCCGCTTGATACCGGATCCAGTTTATGACGTTTTTTCAACTTATTATGAATGTAATTTTTCCACCAATATATTCCATGGATTATTCGGTTATAACGTCTGCCATGATGACTTAGCTATTCATCGAGATCCTTTTTATATTCCCAACAACTCTGGCATAGATATAAAAGGTAAATTAGAGATTTTAGGCCCCCTTTTACTTAAATCAATTTTAAAGGCAAAGGAGCTTGAACTCAGATTAACAGATATTTCATATGTAGTAGCCGGATCCATACATGCCTAGAGATTGCAAATTGCTCTCAATAAACTTATTAATAGCCCAGCTATTCTTACAAAAGGTTTAGCTCGCTCCAGCATTTATGACTGCAGAATTCATAGAACATTTAATACAGAATATAGGTTTGACGGATATGACTGGAAACCATTTGTCCTCTCAGATCCATCCACAATTCGGGCCTTAGAGTTTTTAACTACAGAAGGGGGTAGCCTAGAAAATAAAGCCAGCATATTTCATGCTCAAACGACTCGTCCACCAGTAAATATAACAAGTGTTGATGTTAAAACTGGGCTCCACCAAAAAAAGATAGAGAGATCTATTCTCCTAGATTCTAAAATCGATTTTGATTCTTCTCATTATCTCCCAGGTCGATTGCTCAAACGTAGATCATGCCCCCGAGAAAGTAGATATGTATGCAAATGGAGTTACAACAGTGGCCCAAGTTCATATGATCCTATGGTGTGGAGGAGAAACCTCGAGTCACCATACCTGCTGACAAATTCATATTTTGATTTCATGAAATTAACAAGCAACTTTTCTGGAGCACAACAAAGCTTCCCAGCTCAAACTAGTTTTGGGGGAGATGTGGTTTTAGATCACCCTCGTTTGCTAGAGGGATTTATTTCTGCTTCAGAGGCACTGGTTAAAGTTGGACTCGGAGGTCTAATTCTAGGGTCAAAAAATCCATTCCTTCTTCGTTCCAAATCTCCTCTTGTTGAATCAACAACTTGGGATGCGCTTAAAGGTTTTATCACCCTTAACCCATTAGTTGATGCACAGCTTAGAAAAAACACGCCTTTTGTTTTTCTAACTCAAGATACTTGGTTTGATCAAGATCAAGCCAGTTCATTTTATGAAAGTTTAAAAGACCATCTGGTTATACGTACTCCTAATGGACAATTTTCCCGCCATCAGGGCTCAGCTCTTTTTTTGATGCCCCCAAGTCGCTTGATAGAGTGGGTGCAAGAAGCTGTTCAAAAAAGATTAATGCGCGGTAACATAGAGCATAATCAATCCATTAATAAAGAACTTGTACAGGAACTTCATCGCCAAGCCTCTGTATACTACTATAATTACTTTCATGGCGTTAAAGAAGTTTCTGAAACCTCTCTTGCAACCCTCTTTAATCGATCCAGGAGCGATGAAAAAACTAAGCCCTTTTTATTTTATAGCCCCAAGCTTATAAATACCCACGTTGTTCTTGCTCCAACCTTATTCATCCCCTGCCATTTAATTGATGAGGTGCACCAAAATGCGGGGGCCATGGTTGGCAACCGCTTTGTTGCAGCGCCCGCCAGAGCATTTGAAAATGGTTCAGGTCCTGCGCTAAGTGCCTCTGGAGAAGAAAAAGGACACCCTCAAGCAATTGTCCCGGCCCAGGAAGAGCATGAGAGATCAGGCCCGATCGTTATTAGAAGCCCCATTAATTCAGAAGGGCCAATCTTAATCATTTCTGATGGAAATATTGATATACAGGACAAGCTTAAGGGGCGTGAAATACTTATCCTCTCTCTTAAAAAAAACGTCAATTTGAAAGCTCTTTTCGAACGCAAATTGACCCCGAGCGGGTTTGAAGAAGAGCTTAAAAGTCAACCCAAGCTTGAAGCCCTGGGAGATATTGTTGTTAGCTCTCCGGAAGGCGATACGACTCTAAGCGCAGCTCTTATTGATGCAAAAAATGGCCGCGTTGTCATTCAAGGCCGCAATATCGATATTAAAGCCCAGCTTCTTGAAGCCTATAAGGAGTATTATAACAGCCGTCATCGATCAGTTCGGCCCGAACTCAGCCATATCAAAGGAGGTCTAAAAGTTTATTTAAATGCACCTGGAATCCTAAGATTTGCTGGCGCTGATATAGAAGCTGGAGAAGAAGGTGCCTATTTAGAAGGTGGTCAGGTTCAATTAAATGGAACCTCCGAGAGTGCACGCACCGACTCTAGCTACGAAAGACACACTTTTTGGAGTAGCAAAATTATAGAAGCACATGAGGAATTCGCCCGAATGATCGCCGATATAATTAAATCAGAGGGAGATACTTCTATTCTATCTAAAACAAATCCGTTAATTGCTTGGGGGACACAATTTGTGAACCCCGAAGGTAGAACTGTCATATCTCCTCTGTACCTGGAGCCAGACTTGCGGCAGCGACATCTACCACCATAAAAGACGAGTTTCGACGTATTGAAAACCATATCCGCACCATCCAAAAATCTAGCCAAATATTTGATCAGACATTTCTGCCTGTGAGTGTTGAGGGAGGTGGTACATTTACATTCAACCAACTTCCATCTCCTGATGGTCAAACCAGCAGTCAGCCCGCCCTTACAATTGAGACGTTTACAAATTCAAAAACTGGCGAAATCAGGGTCCGGGTTCCATTGGAAAGAGCACTTCCTGGCCTTCAAGAGATCCTTGCAAAAAATACTGGTGAGGTCGAGATCGTCCCAATTCAAAATACTCATCATGCGGACTATTTTGAAGTGGTTTCGTTGAGTCCAACGCTAAGTGTTGCCATTGCAATTGCTGTGGCAGTTCTCACCAAAGGCATGGGGTCTAGTTTGCTGGGCGCTACTGGCGAAGCTGCTACCTTCTTTGCGGATGCGGGCTTCACAGCGATCAGTAAAAACCTAGCCCACGGCTTTGCCGGTGAGTTTGTAGGTGATCATCAAGCTTTAGAACGTGCCTTCAATGCGGATGCCGTTAAACAAATGGCGGTTAATATCGTTGGTCAATACATGGGCCAACAGGTGGCAGGTGATTTAGGGATCGATCCCAACGGCCGGACTTGACAATCTTCCCGATCTCTTAAAAGGCATTGGTATTGAAACCCTAATTCAGGGTCCACTCAGGGCAACAATTTTGCAAGAAGCGCCAGATAAAGCCCTTGCTAACGCGGCATTGGATGCAGCGGTGCGTAAAGTTAGCAGCGCCATGGCAGGAAGGAATTGGCTCAATCCGCCCTGATCTAGACTATCTAACGCACAAGCTTCTACATGCCATTGTGGGCGGAGCTTCTGGCGCCCTCCGCAACCCTGATGATCCGGGAGCTGGCGCTGCCAGTGGTGCTGTCGGGGCCGTTGCTGCTGAAGTGATTGCCGAAGCTTTAACGCCAAGCTTGGTTGAACGCACCGAGAAAATTGAAGCCGCTATGCAAGAGCGAATGAGCTCTGCCCAAAGCCCCCTTTCTGAAGAGGAAAAAAACAAACTCCGTGCCGAGGTTGCAGAAACTCTAAACAAGGAACTCATCGACAATATTCAGTTTAAATCTCGGATGCTTACTGCTTTAGGGACCAGTTTGGTGGGACTTAACCCAGAAACAGCTGATGTGTCTGCTGCCACCGCTCTTGAAAACAATTGGTTACAGTTTGTCATTATGGGCGGTATGGCTGCATGGGCCATCTATGACACCTACACTGTTTATGACGACGCCATTAAAGCCGGCAAACCACAGGAAGAAGCTGCATTAGATGCCATGATCCACTTGGGTTTTGAAGTTGTCATTGGTGTTGTTGGCGGTAAAGTCATTGCTAAGGGCGCTAAGATTGCCGCACCGTCTGTTCAAGCAGCTTGGAGTTATGTCTTAAGCAAAAACCCTGTTCTGAAAATATTCATGAACAAAATGGGAGTGAAAGTAGGAAATTTCGCTGAAACAGTCAGTGGCAAAATAGCCCGTCTAGATCAGGCAGGAGATGCATTGATCGCCCGCGGCTTTAACAAAGTCACTGGCAAAGTTGAAACCGCTGCGGCTAAAGGTGCAACTGGAGAAGCGGCAGCGGCTGCTGAAGGCGCGGCCATTAATCAACGGCCCTATCACCCAAGAACAATGGAAAGCCATCTAGAATCAAGATATCCGGGTGAAGTCAAATCTCACACCATCGCAGGAAAATCTGCCCCCAATGCCAAACTTGCCAATACTGTCCACCCAGAAACTGGGGTTCCATTCGATCCTAGGGTTTTCCCTATCTTTGATAATCATGTTATCTTTGAGACTAGAATTACGGGAGATTTGATAAAAGAAACTTCGGTTGATCACATACTAAAAGCTACTAAAAATTTAAAAGCATCTCTTAAGTCAGGGCACATACCCAAAGAACAATTTAATTCAATGCAGCTGAGCGATATTTATGCAGGCAATCCACGGATATCTGGCCTGACGTGGCATCACCATCAAGAAATGGGTAGACTACAGTTAATACCACATAAAGTTCATAAAACAACAGGTCATCAAGGGGGGATGTCTCTATGGGGGACGGAATGATTAATTTTACTAGTTGTCTTAGAGCCTTAGACGCAATTGAAGTTAAAACTCTTCAAAAATATACAAAATATAAATTTCCCAATAAATATATTAATACCATTGCAGAATGTGACTATGGCTGCCCGCAAGATCAGCGAGTGATTTTTTTTGATAATACGTTAAAAAAAATTGATATGAAATTCTTAGGTAGATTTTTATCTGCATCACAGAATAATTATGAAACAGAAACCATTTGGGAAGAGCTCTCTAACCCTCCTGAGTTTTTCCCAGAAAAAATCATTGCCTTCGCCGTCGATCCATTCGGCAACTATTTCTGTTTCGACTATCGCCAAGATCCCAAGACAGATAATCCCCCCGTGGTGTTTTGGAATCATGAAGGAGCTGGCACAGAAGAAGCTGTTTCGTTTTTGGCAAAAGATTTTGAGGCCTTTTTAGACATGCTTAAAAGCGAAGAAGAAGCCGAAGAAGAATATCAAAAACTCAAAGCACAGCATCAAGCAGACTAGTTTCCAGAAGAGCACAATCTAAGACCTGAACAAAGCACCACATCAGTGATGCCACCGCCCAAACAGCCCTAGAAAACAATTGGTCTACGTATTTTTCTTTCGTAGCACTTCAAATAATTCTAAGGATGTATTGCTTAGCAAGGACAACACCCAGCTGTTCCCCATCGTCAAGAAGCCTGGTTTTTACACGGGTGGCGGTGATGGACACACTAGAATCGTTGACCCAAATGACCTAGAAGCCATTGGCCGCACCGCCCGAGAACTTTTTCAATATAGTAAGTAATTAGTAAGGGCCGTGTGGCGCAAATCAGAAAATTAGAAAAACTTACCTCTGTCCGAATTTATCCAAAGCTTATCTAGTGGGTGCTTTGATCTGATCCCTCAAATGAATGATTGTCTTGAAAAAGTCAAAGCCGATAAAAATCTTCACCTTTTTAAATTGCTTAGAGGACTGCTTGCCCAGCAAAACATATCAAATGAAATTGATCTAGCTCGTACTTATTATTCAAATAAAAAAAAATGGTCTATCCACTTAACAGAAGTTATTGCAGCTTTATATTTTAGAAAAACAAAAGCATTTGAAGAGAGTTTTCAGCAATTAATGAAAGGCTACAAAGCCAAATATAAATACGAAGTGCCTGAATACAAATTAATCGCTATTTTCCCGCTTGGTCTGGTACAACTGGCCCGGCACTATGGTATGGATGTGCAGATTCAGCATGAACTTATTCCGCAAGATTTGATCAAGCCTGTGGAAGCGCAAAAATAAATCTTAGCACGAAAATTTCCCCATAAGCCATTGGTGATCGAAATGGCCTCAGAAATGCCCTTCAGCGAGCGAGCCGTTAAACGCATGACCATTAACATGGTGGCGCAATATGTGGGTGGAGAGGTTCTTAATGGCCTAAAAATTGATCCAACACCAGGTCTAGGAAATCTATCTGGCCTAGATCTTGTTAACACCCAAACAGTGCTTGAAAAATCTAAATACAATGGAAACCCCGGCACTCTTTCTCTATCTTCTTCGCCTAAAAAAGGCACTTCTGTGAGCTTGAGGTTTAGTGAGCAGTGCTTCCCTCCTTAATCATCGGGAGAAATAAATAAAACATCTGAGAAGCCGCCGTCGTATAGATCTCTAACCTAGAGCGCTCCTCAACCTCTCAACAACACCGGGCATTATTTTAAGAGGTGTTTTTTCTTTTTGTTTTTTTGAAAGGGCTTCTTTGCTGTAAAGTTGGCCATATTTTCCTGCTAAAAGTCGATCTGCAAATGCTAAGATTTTATTTTTCCCCCGGCTTTTTGACGGCAAGTAATAAATAAAAAAGGGCGTAGTCAAACTGGCAAACTCACTCATCATGGACACGGAGTCACATGTTACCACGAGAGCATCACTTTGTTTCAGGATATCAAAATAAGGGTTTTCTCCAGATCCTGACCAAATATAGTGGGAATCATCTAATGTCGCATATAAGGCGCTCATTAATTTTTTAGGCGTCCGACGGGAGGGCGTGATCAATAGCTGATACGTTTTTGACAAGTCTTGCATATCCTGCACAAGTTGATCCATCACAAATTCATTAAAGATAAAATGCTTACTCGGCCCTCCAATAAACACGCCGACGCTCATTTTATGATGCTTATTTTTTTCAAATGGACTCTTGAGCGGAAGTTGATCAAGCTTTTGTTCTGAAAGATCATGAAGCGTTCCCAAACATTTAATCACATTTTTACCCGATATCTTGTCATGTTCAGGGCATATCACGGCATCAAAATACTCAGGACTTAATTTTGGATCCATTAAATGAATGGCTTTTGTAAGCACATTTCTTTTTTGAGCCCTTTTTTTAATTTCAATCCCGGCGTTTACAGCTGTGCGCCCGGATGTGATGACATAATCAGGAAAATCAGTTGCTTTGGAGGCGATCGAGGAAAAGTTAAAGTTTTTATAAGCCAGTTGGCTGAAAATCCAAAGCCTGGCCGGTAATAAAGACCACGGGAACCGAATCTGAAGTGATTGTTCAGTTACCTGCAAGTTGAGGGCTTGAGCAAGAGCTCGGCAAGGCTTAACCGTCCCAATACGTCCATTTGTGAGGATTAAGCATGATTGCTTTTGTGTCACTTAGATAAATTCAATTTTCAAGATTTCGTAAAACTTAGTCCCGCTGGGCGCTTTAACCTCAACGCTGTCCCCCACAGATTTGCCAACCAACGCCCGTGAAAGAGGCGCTTGGATAGAGAGTCTTTTTTCCTTAATATTTGACTCTTCTTCCCCAACAATCTGATAAGTCGTTTCTTCATCGGTATCTTCATCAACCACTGTCACCGTTGCGCCGAAAATGACTTTATTGCCAGATAATTCACTGACATCAACAACTTCAGCAAGCCCAACTTTTGCCTCCAGGTCCCTTATCCTGGCTTCAATATAGCCTTGCTTCTCTCTTGCTGCATGATATTCTGCGTTTTCAGATAAATCACCATGCGCACGTGCTTCTTGTATCGCCTCAATAACAAGGGGGCGTTCAATATTTTTGAGCCTCTCCAACTCGGCTCTTATTTTATTCAGGCCTGCTTTTGTTATGGGTATTTTTTTCATGTTTTTACATTTAATAATTAAAGATTGAATATATTAGAGATTATAACCGCAAGCAATATATTCTTAAGACCTAATAGATTTTTTTCTTGAGTTTATTCATTGTAAGCGTAACATAATATTATCAATTTAAAGAGATCAAAATGTTCCTTAAAAATCCTCACCTTCACGTCTTTGTAATATTAGCCCTTCTTACGCTGGGCGCATGTGACAATAGATTCTCTTGTTCGACAAAAGAAACCCAGTCTATTTTGGATAAAACAAATGCTCTTTTGAAAAAAGAGCTACAAGTTCAAGAAGACGTTTTTAATAAATCCATCCTAACTATTGAAAACGACCATATAAAGATCACTCAGCCACACCTTGATGATGCCATCACCGAGCAATTTACACTTATCGTGCAGACATGCACAGCTCAGAAGAAGCCAAGAAAAAATATCTTGAGCGATGGAAAGATAAAAAACCATCAACATCTGCTATTCTTGAAGCAAGTATAAAGATGATGCAAGATAAGGAAAATAAAAGCCCCTCATGTTCATTCATCAAAGTTACGTCTGAATCTTCTGGGAAAGGCTTTAAGATTATATCTCTTGTATAGGGTTAATCAATTAAGCTTAAGTCAAAATTAGCTAACATGAAATCGGGGGTGTCTCCTCCGAAGCCCGTAGGTGACTCTGACAATTGCGTCTCTTTTTCATTTGATTGAGTCTCTTTTTCATTTGAAGGTTTAGGTGGTTTCTGACTGGGGACACTTTCTTTAGATAAGTTAATAAAGTCCAAAGTTTCAGGAAGAACCTTTTTAGCTCTTGCACATTCTTTATCGGTTAAAAATGTCCAGGCATTTCCAGACATCCCCGCTCTCCCCGTACGGCCTATTCTATGTATATATTCCTCTGAGCTCATGGGGAAATCATAATTAATGACATTAGGGAGTCCATCAATGTCAATCCCACGCGCCGCAATATCACTGGCGATAAGAAAGTCAATATGCCCATCTTTAAAGCTTGTTAAGTATTCCAATCGCTTGCTTTGATGGATATCACCATGGAAGCCGCGTACCTTATACCCATAGCGATTCATCGATTTCTCTAATATATCAACATCATTTTTACGGTTACAAAAGATAATCGCATTAGAAATTTCGTGCTTTTTAATAAGATCACGAAGCATGCGACGCTTCATCTGATCAGATTTCGAGATTTCAGCCGTTACTTGTACAAATTTTTGTTCAATAACCTTATTGACTGTTTCAGAAGGTTTGATTTTGACAACGACGGGATTTCTAAGAATTTCTTCTGCACACTTTTGAATGCTTGGTAACATCGTTGCTGATAAAAACAATGACTGCTTTCTTTGAGGCAAGAGATTGTTGATTCGCTGCATGTCAGGCAAGAACCCCATATCTAGCATTCTATCCGCTTCATCAATAACGAAAAACTTTATATTAGCTAATAAAATTTTCCCTTTATCATAAAAGTCAAGAAAGCGCCCTGGAGTTGCAATAATCACATCTGCTCCCTTTGAGAGCGCGCCAAGCTGTTTGGTTTGAGCCATGCCGCCAATAAGCGTCGCTGTTCTGATATGATGTTTTCGACCATACTTCTCAAAGCTTGTTGATGCAACTTGCTCAGCCAGTTCACGCGTGGGCACAAGAATCAGACAACTGGCCATGCCAGAGCGCCTTCTACTATGATAGATAAGATCAATAAGAGGCAAGGCATAGGCCGCTGTTTTCCCTGTGCCTGTTTGAGCAATGCCTAAAACATCCTGACCTTGAAAGATTTTCGGAATAAGCTTGCTTTGAATAGGTGTGGGCTGAACATAGCCGAGCTTATCTAAATTGCTAATGAGGCTATCGCTTAGGTATGTCTGAGAAAAGGTAATCAAATTTTTCAATGGAATTATTTTTTACAAGCTATTTGATCATGCAATAAATGTAAATAAAAAAAACAGTATATCAGTGGATGGTTAGGTGCACTCTCGTGCTATTTAAAATTTCAAGAAATTTTTCACTAACATAATGCCATGTGTTCGCGGAAACTGCTTTCATGCAAGCATCCGATTTAAGTTTCAAAGAAGATTGCACAGCAGTATCTAAATCCCAGCTCAAATAACCCGTTATTCCTTGATCAATGATATCAATCGGCCCTGTCACAGGATAGGCAGCAACAGGAAGGCCACAAGCCAGAGCTTCAAGAATGACGTTTCCATATGTATCTGTCATAGATGGAAAAACAAATACATCCGCCGCATTATACCAATCAACAAGATCTTCTCCAGTTTTTTGCCCAACAAACAAGGCTTCAGAAAATTTTCTTTCTAATTCGTTTTTTTGAGGCCCTTCTCCAACTACAACTTTTAACCCTTTTGTATTTAATGCCAGAAAGCTCTCAATATTTTTCTCAATTGCGACACGCCCAACATAAAGAAAAATAGGAGATTTTGGGTGAAGGTTTATTTGAGCGTGTTTTGTGGAAACCGAATGAAGAAAATCTTGTTTGTTTATTTCCTTCGGTCTAAAAATTTTTGTGTCCACAGCTTTAGGCCATAATTTAAGGTTTTTGAAGTCCTTTTCCTCAAGTGTTTTCATAAGTGATTTTGTCGAGACAAAGACGGCTGTTGCAGCATTGTGAAAGCGCCTGAGTAAGTGATAGCTAATATGACTTGGAATCATTGTGCGCGCTTCAATATACTCAGGAAATTTAGTATGGAAGGACGTGGTAAAAGAGAGCGAATGACGCATACAATATCGCCTCATGGCCATGCCTATTGGCCCTTCAGTTGCAATATGGATATGATCTGGTTGTTTTTCTAGGATCAAATCGTTGATTTGGTTCGATAAAACCAAAGATAATTTAATCTCGCTGTACCCTGGAAGAGGAATGGTTTTAAATTGACTTGGCTCTACAACATAAACGTCTATATTTTTTTGTACCAACTCGCTGACTAAACGCTCATAGGTTCTTACAACACCGTTGACCTGCGGCGCCCATGCATCAGTTGCAATCAATAACCGTTGAATTTTTTGTGGTCGAGTGAGACTCTTCTTCACAATTAAAGATCCTTAAAATCAAGCAACTTCATTGTCCCATCAAGCTCTTCGACAAAAGCTGTACGGTGTTGGACCCAGTCACCATCATTAATATACTCAATGCCATCAATCATCTTTTGTGCCGGAGAATGAAAATGCCCACATAACACACCATCGTATCCACGGTTCTTGGCTTCTTTGACAATCGCTTTTTCGAATCTATTAATATGCCTGGCTGCGTTTTTGACAACCCCTTTTAGTTTTTTGCTCACCTTATGGTTTGAGCTGAAATAAGCGCCAAAGCGTTCACTTCGGCTTTGAAACCGCGTGCATAGTTTAGAGATCCATTTAAAATGAACATGAAAAACATCATGCTTGTCTCCATGCATCACAAGGTATTTTTTGCCTTTTTTTGAAACAAACGTATCTTCAAGCAGAATTTCTATATTGCTTAACCGCAGGCCAACCAAATCTTTAAATAGTTCATCATGATTTCCTGGGATAAGTTTGACTTTTGTTGCGCTATTTGCAATATCAAGAAACTTTTGCAAAACATTCATATGGCTTTCAGGCCAATGAAAATGCCATTTCAAAGCCCAAACATCAATCACATCCCCAACAAGATAAAGTGTTTCACATTCCATATTATTTAGAAACGTAAGCAAATCATGAGCTCTGCACCCATGAGTGCCCAAGTGAATATCAGAAATGAAGACGGTTCTATATTTCATGGTGGTTAGTATGATACCTCACCCAAAAAAGGCAAACAAAAAGTCATACTTTTCGTGCCCCTATTTTGAAAAAAGAGTTTAAACTTTTTTTCCCATTTGTAGATACTTCTTTGATCGCTGACTTTTAAGCGCGCTGCCGCGCAGGCGACTCAATGAATCAAGCTGTTCTGTGATCATTTTTTTAACATTTAGGATTGTTTTTTTGGAATCTCGATGCGCACCCCCAAGAGGCTCACTGATGATATCATCAATAATATTAAGGCGCTTTAAATCTTGTGCTGTCAGCTTCTGGGCTTCTGCAGCCTCCTCTTTCTTCTCACGGCTTCTCCATAAAATAGAGGCACACCCTTCAGGAGAAATAACTGAATAAATAGAGTGTTCTAGCATGAACACCTTATTGGCCGTTGCAATAGCAATCGCACCACCGGAGCCCCCTTCCCCAATGATCACTGAAATAATTGGAACAGTTACTGACAAGCAAGTTTCAATGCTTTTGGCAATGGCTTCTGATTGCCCGCGTTCTTCAGCACCTATCCCAGGATATGCACCAGCCGTGTCTACAATGGTTACGATCGGTATTTGATATTGCTCAGCAAGCTTCATCAAGCGCTGAGCTTTGCGATAGCCCTCGGGTAATGGCATACCAAAATTATGCTTCAAACGAGAGTCAAGATCACTGCCCTTTTCATGGCCCATAATCATAATTGTGCGCCCCTCTATACGAGCAAGACCGCCTAAAATAGCCGCATCTTCAGCAAAAAGGCGATCTCCCGAGAGCTCAACAAAATCAGTGGTCATGTGGTTTATGTAATCTTTGAAATGGGGCCGATCTACGTGACGGGCAATTTGCACCTTCTGAAAGGGTGTCAAATTCTCATATGTTTCACGAAGAAGTTTATCCCGCTTTTTTTGAAGATTACTGATGTCTTGCAAGATATCAATCTTGCCATCATTAGACATACGGCTCAGTTCTTGAATTTTTTGATCCAATTCAGTTATTGGGTTTTCAAAGTCCAGTACTTGCATCTTCTTACCACTTGAATTTAGTTTTTATTACCTTTTTTATTCACTTTTGAATAGACTTTAATGAAAAAAAGGGGCACATAGCCCCTTAATTTTTATCAAGCATAGCGTTTTTTAAGAACAACCACTTGTGCTTCCACAGGTGTCACACTTCAGACACGTCCCATTACGAACAAGCGTAAAATTACCACAATCCGAGCAAGCATCCCCTTCGTATCCCTGAATTCGTGCCTGAGTCACTTTATCAGAAACAGAGCTTGTGGCTTTCTTAGCATTTGCTAAATGCACAACTGTTGTTGCAGTTGTAACTGACGCTTCACCACCAGCTGTACTAGCAGCCACTGAGGAGAAAGCATTAGCGCTGCCGCTCAAGACATAGAGGTTATTCCGAACAAATCCGTTACTTGCCTGCGCTAGAATTTGTTGTGAAATGTCAATTTGATCTTGTTGGTCATTGTGCGTTGAAGCAACAGATTCACCTATGCTAGAGGGCGACATATCGCTTAAATCAACATGTGCCAAATCAGAGCGACCCAAATAAGAAACCGCCAGCTCTCGGAAAATATAATCTAAGATTGAGGTTGCCATTTTGATAGCATCGTTACCCTCAACACGGCCTGCAGGTTCAAAACGAGTGAAGGTAAAGGCTTCAACATACTCTTCAAGAGGAACGCCGTATTGAAGCCCAATTGAAATTGCCATTGCAAAATTGTTCATCAAACTCCTAAAGGCAGCGCCCTCTTTATGCATATCAATAAAGATTTCACCACATTTGCCGTCCTCATATTCACCTGTGCGAAGATAAACCTTGTGCCCCCCAACCTTGGCTTTTTGAGTGTAGCCTTTACGGCGTGTTGGCAGGACGCGTCGCTCAGCTTGATGAACGACACGCTCAATGATTTTTTCAACAATATTAACTGTTTGGGCTTGTGGGTTTTCTTCAGACTCACTTTCGCTTTCATCGTCATCATAGAAATTGCCATAAAGCGCTTGAGAAAGTTTAGACCCATCCCGATACAAGGCATTGGACTTAAGCCCTAGCTTCCACGAAAGCAAATAGGCATCGCTACAATCTTTGATGGATGCGTGGTTTGGCATATTGATGGTTTTGGAAATAGCACCAGATAAGAAAGGCTGTGCCGCGGCCATCATACGAATGTGGCTTTCACTTGAGAGGAACCGCTTACCAATTTTTCCACACGGGGTTGCACAATCAAAGATTGGCAGGTGTTCTGGCTTCAAGTTCGGTGCACCTTCTAGGGTCATCGCACCAACACAGTATGTATTGGCTTGATTAATTTCAGCGCTCGAAAACCCGAAGAGACGCAGCATATCAAAATTTGGATCATTCAATTTTTCAGCACTGATGCCAAGTTTCTCGATACAAAAATCTTCACCAAGGGTCCACTTATTAAAAACAAACTTAATATCAAATGCTTTTTCAAGAGCACCCTCAATTTTTTCCAAAGACGCCTCATCAAAACCTTTGAGCTTTAATTTTTCATGATCAATGCCAGGGGCCTCTTTTAAGCTTCCATGCCCCGTTGCATATTGAATCATGTCATGGATTTCCTCTTCAGAGTAATGCAGCGCTCGAAGGGCATTTGGCACCATATTATTGATGATCTTAAAGTATCCGCCGCCGGCAAGTTTTTTAAATTTAACCAGGGCGAAATCAGGCTCAATTCCCGTTGTGTCACAATCCATGACAAGACCAATTGTTCCCGTTGGCGCGATGACAGTCACCTGCGCATTTCGATACCCATGCTGCTCACCTTTTGCAACAGCTTGATCCCAAGCATGGGTTGCTCTTTCAAGCAACTGCGGCAATGGACAATTTTTGTGATCAAGTGCTACAGGCAAGATATCAAGTCGGTCATATCCTTTTTCATGACCATAAGCCGCCCGTTGATGATTTTTCATAACCCGCAGCATGTCTTTTTGGTTCTGAGCAAATCGTTTGAATGGCCCCATTTCTTTGGCCATGTCTGCAGATGCTCCGTATGAAAGACCAGTCATAATCGCTGTCAACGCTCCTGCTAAAGCACGTCCTTCATCACTATCGTAAGGCAGGCCCATTGACATTAGCAATCCACCAATGTTGGCATATCCCAACCCAAGGGTTCTGTAGTTATAGGTGCCCTCAGCAATTTCTTTGGAGGGGAGTTGCGACATATAAACAGCGATTTCAAGAACAACGGTCAGAATGCGAATGGCATATTCATAGCCCTCAACATCGAAAACAGGCGTGCCATCGTTTTTTTGCTCATAAAATTTAATGAGATTGATTGAGGCCAAGTTACAGGCCGTATCATCTAGAAACATATACTCCGAACAAGGGTTTGAGGCATTAATGCGCCCATCCTTGGGACATGCATGCCATTCATTGATGGTGGTATCAAATTGGATTCCTGGATCTGCGCATGCCCAAGCAGCATAACAAATATCATCCCAGAGCTTGTTTGCAGATATAGACTTATAGACGTCACCATCTGTGCGACGAATCAAATTCCATTCTTCTTGGTTCAGAGCCTTTCTCAAAAACTCGTTACTAACTCGCACAGAGTTATTAGAGTTTTGGCCCGATACGGTTACATAAGCTTCTGAGGTCCAGTCTGTATCAAACTCTATAAGGTCAATGTCGGTCTTCCCAAGACTCGCCAGCTGTAGAACCCGCTGAATATAGTTTTCAGGAATACTAACTTTCTGAGCCTCTTTAATGGCTTGCTTCAGCTCAGGGTTTTTGTGAGGATCTGGCCCCCCGTTTTCTTCAGAGCAAAGATCAAGAATTTTAGAAAGATTCTTTTTGAGTTGTTTGGATCCTGCCACAAGCGCTGCTACTTTTTGTTCTTCAATCACCTTCCAGTTCACAAACTCTTCAATATCAGGATGATCGACGTCCAAAGTCACCATTTTTGCAGCCCGACGGGTTGTTCCCCCGGATTTGATGGCACCTGCAGCCCGATCCCCAATTTTCAAAAAACTCATCAAACCAGAAGAACGACCGCCGCCAGACAAGTTTTCACCGCTTCCCCGTAAGGCAGAAAAGTTTGTTCCGGTGCCAGATCCAAATTTAAACAGCCGCGCTTCACGCACCCACATGTCCATGATCCCTTGCGGGTTAACCAAATCATCTTGAATGCTTTGAATAAAGCACGCATGTGGTTGAGGACGTTCGTATGCACTGGTTGCCTTTGTCACTTTTTCAAATTCAGGATCAACATAATAGTGTCCTTGAGCAGGCCCTGTAATACCATAAGCCCAATGGAGCCCGGTATTAAACCATTGTGGTGAATTCGGGGCGGCAATTTGCGAGGCAAGAATTTTTCTATTTTCGTCATAGAAAACCCGGGCAGATTCTTCAGAGGAAAAATATCCGCCTTTCCAGCCCCAGTATGTCCATGCTCCAGCTAAACGATCAAAAACTTGACGTGCAGCGGTTTCGCCCGTGAACCACTCTTTCTTATTTTTGAATTCTTTTGAAAGCTTTTCTTCATCCGGAACGCGGCGCTGAAGCCACTCTGGAACACCTTTTTCCGCGTACTTTTTTAGATACTTTGGAACGCCTGCTTTACGGAAATATTTCTGAGCAATAATATCAGCCGCTACCTGAGACCAAGACTTAGGAACTTGAACGTTATCAGCTTTAAAAACAACTGTACCATCTGGATTGCGAATTTCAGACGTGGTTGATTTAAATACAATGCCTTCATAAGCATCTTTCAAACCTTTGGTAAAATAGCGTTCGAATTTCATAGCAGCAAGTCCCTTTCGTGTTGTTTTTTTAAAAAATAAGCCGCATCAGTGTGTTACCTCTGACTTGAAAATTAAAGTCCAGAAAAAACAATATATTGTGCTTTTTTGTTTATTTTTTAACTATATATAGTTTTATAAAATGGATCCACCTACAAGATCAAGTCTTTTTTATTGTGTTTAAATAAAAAATATGACTCAATGGATTCATGACTACTTTTATTGAAAAATATCGCACAAAGGTATTAGAAATTTTCCGCCTTTGCAAACAAATTGGCGTTGATGATCAAGGTAACCGATATTATGAGAAACGGTCTAAAAAAGGGGATACCATACGATGGGTCCTTTACGCAAAAGGCCTAGATCCAACCGTTATTCCAACAGCTTGGCTCTCTTGGTTACAGAATACATTTAATGACCCTCCCCAAAATACAAACATACAGTCATGGCAAAAACCAAGAAAACCTAATTTATCTGGGACGAATCTGGCCCATAAACCTGCTCCTTTGAATACACAATCTTTCTATCAACCATGGACACCTTAAAAAAATAAGGTATAGTTAGTCTGATATAGAACGAGGTATAGAATGCAATCACAATTTGTTGAAGCTTTGATCGGCACGCTTGTATTAGCTTTAGCGTCCTATATACTTTGGTTTGGATACACCCGCGACCACCAAGTTGTTGATGGCTACCGTATTTCAGGATTTTTTACGAAGGTTGATGGCATTAATAAGGGCAGTGATGTTCGCATGAGTGGGATTAAAGTTGGAACGGTTTCTTCCCTTGAAATTGATCAAAAAACATATATGGCCAAGGTCATGATCCACCTTCCTTCTCAGCTCAAAATTCCATTCGACAGCTCTTTAGCCGTTGTAAGTGATGGATTATTAGGCGGTAAATATTTGGCAATCACTCCAGGCGGGGATGACAAGACCTTGAAAAATGGTGATGTTATCGAACACACACAATCGTCTGTTAATCTTGAATCCTTGATTGGACAAATGGTTTTTAGTCAAGATAAAAAACAAGAAAAATAGTATGGCTATCAGACTCACCCTTCTTCTCATAACCTTCAGTGCCTTTTTACCATCAAAGGCAGCAAAGTATATTGAACCTACTTTTTCCAAAAAAGGGGTGGTTTTGGTGGTTCTTGATAAGCTCACCAACAAAAAGTATGAACTCACAGCATTCATGGATGAACCTGCAACCATTGGCACGCTCTCAATCAGAGCTCAAGCCTGTTTTGAAAGTTCCCCGGAAGAAAAACCAGAGACAACAGCTTATTTTGAAATCATCGATCAAAAAACGCCTACAGATGACAAAGCTCAAACCTCTGTTCCTGAAATTTTGTATCGAAACTGGATGTTTGCAAGCGCCCCGGCATTAAACCCATTCAATCACCCGCAATATCACATTACGGTTAAATCTTGCATTGTCGATAAAAGCTAAAAAGTTAAAAAATAGACTGTAAATTTTGGCGGCGCGTGGTAGTTTATTTCAAAAAACTGATACGTAAAGGACTTAAAACTTATGAACGAAATCAACAATGATGAAATTAGCTTTGATGTTCGAAAAGACCAGCTCATTACTTTTTACAAAAAGAATAAGAAAAAGATTTCAAACATTACTTTCCTAATTGTTTTAGCCGTTGCTGGGTATTTTTTTTACAAATCGAGGCAAAATGAGGCGCGAACAGATGCCGCCCGCAGTTTATATTCGGCCATGATGAATACCAATACAACTCAGGCCCTTAAAAACCTGGAAACCATTGCAAAGAAAAGCGGGTATACTTATGCTGACCTTGTTAAATTTTATGGCGCAACCCTCTACCAGAAAAACAATGATCTGAGCCAGGCGCGTGAAATTTTATTAAAAACCATCGAAAAAACCTCTAATTCTGAATTTAAGACCATCGCCCAGCTTCGCTTAGCACAAGTTAATATTGATCTTGATGTTGATCTTGATCAAACAGAACAGATGCTCCGTGTATACAGCCTTGACCCCTCGTCTGCTTGGCATGTTATTGCGCTTGAGCTAATGGCCGCGCTTCACCTGAAAAAGGGAAACATTGACAAAGCCAAGGAAGCACTTCATACAGTGATCCATAACGCCAAAGCACCTGCTGACATTAAACATCGCGCTGAATTTATTCTTGCTGCGCTATAATCTAAATGACAAAGACAAAGGTTGAAAAATGACCCACAAAACGCTGTACCTCCTTAGCCTGATAGGCCTTTTACTGACCAGTTGTAGTGATCCACACAAACCACGCCTTCCTGGCAATCGCCTTTCTGTCCTTGAGTCTGAAGTTATGCTTCGCGTTGACATTGACCCGAGCGCAATTGAAGTAACACTCCCCCCCGCAGAGGTCATTAACGCATGGCCACAAAATGGCTTTCATCCCACGCACAAAGTCCCTCATGCACGCCAAAACTTGCAAGGGAAAGTTCAGTGGCAAGAATCAATTGGGAGAGGAAATAGTTCAACGCGGGCCATAACATCCCCACCCATTTCCGATGGACAGTTTATTTACACCATGGACGCGTACAACAAAATTGAATGCCGCGCCTTGGACGATGGTAAGCTTTTGTGGCACAAAAACACGCTTCTTGATGGGGATGACGAAAATGTTAAAAGCAAATCTAAAACCAAGGGATATACAGGTAAAAACCATGTTGGTTCTCATGGAGAGGTCATTGGTGGTGGGCTTGCCCTCGATATCGAGGGCAAAAGTTTGTATGCCAGCTATCCAGACGGCGTGATTGCCAAAGCCGCCGCTAAAGATGGTGACCTTGGATGGTACATCCGTTTACCCGACTTAATCCGTTCCAGCCCTCTTGTGAATCAAAACACGGTTTATGTTTTAACATCAAACAATAAGATTTATGCCATTGATAAAGAGCCCGGTCGTATTTTATGGACATATAGTGCACGGGAAGAAGCCGTAAGCTTTGCTGGAAGCCCGGTCCCTGCGGTTTATCAATCGACTGTCATTGCGCCTTTCTCATCGGGTGAGTTGTGCTCTCTCCACCCAGCAAATGGCCTGGAGTTCTGGCGTGATTCGGCCATGTCCTATCGAACCATTGATTCAAAATCCATCATATGCCAATTCCTCAGCAATCCTGTGATCGATAGAGATCTGATCATCGCAGTTTCCCACGGAGATTTAACAACTGCCATCGATCTGTCGACTGGTCAACGTGTTTGGCAAAAACCCATGGGGGGCACACAAACACCTTTCGTTACTGAGAGCTTTGTTTATATGATCACTTCTTCAAACGATTTGGTTTGCTTAACACGTTCCTCTGGAAAGATTGTCTGGGTGCATGCCCTGAAAATGTTTAAGGACGAGAAAAAGAAAAAAGACCGCATTCAATGGTATGGGCCTGTTATGTCTGGTGGTCGGCTCATGGTTGTCTCCAGCGTTGGTGATATAAACTTCCTTTCACCACAAGATGGACAAATACTTGAGGCTGATCAATATGATCAAAGTTTTATCTTTGCCCCTGTTCTTGTAAAAGACAAGGCCCTTCTATTAAGCGCAACCGGTAAATTAACGGCATTGGTGTGATTAATAATGTTGGCGCTTTTATAACCTGGCTTTAAAATATGCAAACAATTGCTCTTGTAGGTCGTCCCAATGTAGGGAAATCGACGCTTTTTAATCGACTTGTCGGTAAGCCGTTGGCCTTGGTTAATGAAATGCCTGGCATGACGCGCGATTGGCGTGAGGCGATTATTGACGTTGAGCTGAAAGATACGGCTACTGCCTCTTTTAAACTGATTGACACCCCCGGTATTAGTCGCTTTGCCAATGATGAACTTTCTCAAACCATGGAGAGAAAAACCAGGCAAGCAGTGGATCAATCTGACTTGATATTTTTTGTGGTTGATGCGGTTGAAGGCATCCTACCTCAAGATGAAGAAATCTCTCTGTGGCTAAGAACACTGGGCAAGCCCGTGGTTCTTTTGACGAACAAGGTTGAATCTAAAAGTGCACAAACCCACGATACTTATCAACTTGGATATTCGGATCCCTTATTCATTTCTTCACGAGAGGGCCACGGCATCAACAAGATATTTGATCTGCTAGATTCACTGAAACAGAGCTCAGAAGATCATTCTGAGACTGATATTTTTACCCAAAAGCCGGAAATACAAATTGGAATTGTTGGTCGCCCCAATGTGGGAAAATCCACGCTCATTAACGCGATACTCCATGAAGATCGTCTGATCACAAGCCCAACTGCCGGCAGCACACGAGATGCCATTTCAATTCCGTTTATGTGGAAAGATAGACACTTACGGCTGATTGATACCGCAGGTATTCGAAGAAAGAGCCGGGATAAAGAAGTCCCTGAAGCACTCGCTGTTAAAGATGCCCTCAGAACCATTAAGTTTGCTCAGGTTGTTTTATTGATTGTTGATGTGACGCAGCCCTTTGAACAACAGGATTTGACCATCGCCCGCCGTGTGGTGGAGGAAGGGCGTATTCTTATTCTTGTGGTTAATAAAATTGATCTCTGCTCTGATGGTGCCAAAAAACTCGATGAAATCAAAAAAGATATTAACCATACGCTCAGCCACTCTCTTGCTCAACTGAAAAACCCTAAGATTCATTATTTGTCAGCGCTGGATAAAAAGAATTTTAACTCCTTGTTCGAAGACATTTCTTCTTTATATAAGGATTGGAACAAGCGCATTTCAACGCATAAACTCAATCAATGGCTGATGGATGCTCAAAGCATTCACCCTCCTCCTCTCTCCAAAGGACGCCGCATCAAATTAAAATTCATGAGCCAAATCAAAACGCGACCCCCGCAGTTTATTATTTTTTCTAATAATACGGCAGATTTGCCTGGGAGTTATGTGAAGTTCTTAGAAAACAGTTTGTCAAAAACTTTTGGATTTGTGGGCCTTCCCATTCGGATTCGTCTCAAAAAAGGCCTTAACCCTTACAACTAGTGCTTGTAAGCGCCTCATTCATCGTCATTAATAGAGCGTTCACACTCTCCAAAATGTTTTGTTTTTGAGAGGAGCTCAGAAAGCAAAGCAGTTTTCCGTTTGGCTTTAGCTGATAAAGCGTTGGATTCTTTGAGACAATCGCAACGATGTCTTCAATATTGGGTGGAATGCGTTCATTAAAAGTAATGGCAATTGCTTTTGTTCCCCGCTCGATTCGAGAGATTTTAAGACGAAGCGATAAAATTTTTGCCTGAATGGTGGCAATGAGATTTTCTAAACTTACTGGAAGCGCCCCAAAGCGATCTATCAGCTCCTCTCTATACTCCTCAAGATCTTTGAAATTGGTGAACTCTGATAGCTTACGATAAATGCCTACTCTGACATTAAGATCAGGGATATATTCTTTAGGAACGGAGATTTTAACTCCTAAGTTCAATTGAGGGCTAAGAGACCCCGAGTCTTTGAAAGTCTCTTTTTCAGGATTTTCCAAAGCGTTTGCTTTCAAAGTCTCAATCGCTTCATTCAAGTATTGTTGATACAACTCATAGCCCACCTCTTTGATGTGACCTGACTGCGCTTTACCAACAAGATTTCCTGCACCTCTCAGATCCATATCATGACTAGCGACACTAAAGCCGGCACCGAGCCGATCAAGGCTCTGAATCACCTCGAGTCGTCGATAGGCTTTTTTCTCATTTAATGTACTGTTTTCTGTCATGAAAAAAGCATAAGCCCGTTTTTTACTTCGACCAACACGCCCTTTCAATTGATAGAGCTGAGAGAGGCCAAAGTATTCTGCCCGATAAACGATCAGTGTATTTGCATTGGGCACATCCAATCCTGATTCAACAATGTTTGTTGCAAGCAGCACATCGAATTTTCCTTGATAAAAATTCTCCATTACATCATCAAGATCTGAAGCAGAAAGTTGACCATGGCCAACTCCTAACCGCAGATGTGGAATCAGTTTTTTAAGCTTACGCTCCATTAAATCCAGATCTTTTAATCGGGGGCAAACAAAGTATATTTGGCCGCCACGTTGAATTTCCCACAAAATAGCTTCCCGGATAATCAGACCGTCATACGGCATGACTTGTGAGCGCACCGCCAACCGATCTAATGGGGGGGAGGCAATCATACTGAGCCCCCTCACGCCTGCAACAGCCAGTTGCAATGTTCTCGGAATCGGCGTTGCCGACATCGAAAGGATATTGACGTTTGGAGAGAGCGTTTTGAGATGTTCTTTTTGCATCACACCAAAGTGTTGTTCTTCGTCAATCACAATTAATCCTAAGTTATGAAAAGAAATTTTTGGACTCAGCGCTGCATGGGTCGCCACAAGAATTTGCAAACGGCCCTCTTTGAGAGCGTCAATTGTTCTTTTTTTCTGCGCAGGCTTTACAAACCGTGATAGCTGGGCAATGCGACACCCAAATCCTTCAAATCTCTTTTGAAAACTCTTTTCGTGCTGTTGAGCCAGGACTGTTGTTGGCACCAATACCAAAACTTGATAACCATTCAAGGCTGCCAGGGCGGCGGCACGCATGGCAACCTCTGTTTTCCCAAAGCCCACATCTCCACAAATCAGGCGATCCATGGGCGTGTCTTTGGTCAGATCGTCCTCAACCTGTTGAATGGCCACTAATTGATCCGATGTTTCATCGTACGGGAATTGTTGACAAAACTCTTGATACAGGGGCAACGACATATCAAAGCGAGACTTATGAACCAACGCTCTTTTGGCAGCCGTTTGCATCAAAACACCAGCTACTTCGAATATTTTTTCTTTAACTTTAGCCGAGCGTTTTTGCCACTGCGTGCCGCCCAATCGATCTAGGACAACCTCGCTATTTTGGCCGGCATATTTGGTTAAAACATCAAGATTTTCAACCGGCACATATAGCTTTGCCCCCTCATCATAATCGAGCATCACACAATCATGATCCTGCCCATTCAGCTCAAGCACCACCAATCCACTGAAACGGCCCACACCGTGGTCACGGTGAACCAAATAATCCCCAACCTCGAAAGCATTGATATCCTGTAGTGAAATTTCTTTGTTGCTTCTTTTGACACGTCCCCGCGCTTGGCTGATACCAAAAAGATCTTGATAGGTTAACAGCTGATAGTGCTCTGATCGGAAACTGCGCCTTAACGGCGAAACGATACTGTAGGTATTTTTTTCATGTGACGAAAAACTCTTCAGGGCGTTTGTGATATTCTTCTTGGAGACCAAAGAAATATCCATCGACCCTAATCCTAGAGCCAATTGTTTCAGCTGTTTTTCACTGCCCACCGATACAATTGTTGGACCCTGATAGGTTTGAATGGACTCGGCCAGGGTGTTCAGGGGACTTTTTTGAGAGAAAATCGGCGTTTTCGTATGAAGGTTAATAGCTGGCTCGGCATCATGATTGAGAATGTTAATTTCTTTGAACGAAGATATGTGCGCCTTAATGTCAGCACCACTGATAAAAAAATCTTGAGGGGGAACCGGGCGATAGATATTCTTTTGCTCAATTTGATTGCTGCTAGAATGCTCTGTTAGATTTTGATGGCGTTGAGTAAAGTAATCAACCGCTTGATTGTGAAAGAATGTGCCCTGCTCTTCAACAGACCCATAGCAAATGATTTCTGATTCTTTGGGTAGCCAATCCAGAAAAGAGACCATACGATTATAGAAAAGCGGCAACCAGTGCTCAATGCCATTGGGGTTCCCACCTTGAAGAAGTGCCTCAATCAGGGTATCTGAACCAGCCTTGGCGCCAAACTGTTGTATATATTTTATTTTAAAGTGATCCGCCGCCTTGGGCGTTAAATGAAGTTCAGTTGCTGTGCCCAAGCGAATCGATGAACAGTCTTCAATGGACCGTTGAGTCATCGGATCAAAAGTTTTAAACCCTTCAATCTCATCGTCAAAAAAATCTATTCGTATGGGGTCAAGCGCATCAAAGGTGTAAACATCAATTAAGTTCCCACGCACAGCATAACTGCCCGGTTCACGGACAACTTCCACTCTCTCAAGCCCCAATTCACTCATTTGCGTGATTAACTTTTCTCGATCACAGTAATCGCCGGGACTGAGCGTCAGCTGATCAAAGACAAACTCTTCAGGAGAGACAATCTTTTGAGTGAGGGCCCGAACTGTTGTGAAAAAACATTTCTTCTCCTGAACGCCATTCCGCCTTATTTTGGCGAGCTCTCCTAGGGTCTGTACCCGGGTTGCCATGATTTCTTGGCTGGGACTAACCCGATCATAGGGGATGGTATCCCATTCTGGAAACGAATGCGTTTGCAGCTGCGGCATCAAATATAAGACTTCCTGGATCAAGTCCGCCATCTGATTATTATCCTGGCAGACAATGACCTGAACGCCTGCGTGCGCTGAATTTGTTATTAAATCGGCAAGCGCTAGGGGCAAAGCACCTGGCTTAACATTGCTTAGCGTCACGGGAGACGACGTCTCAGAATCTACTTTTTTGAGCTCTTTGAAAAACATGATGTTTGAGTATCATAACTGGCCCAAGAAGGCTAGAGAGTTGAAGGTTTTAAATAAAAGTGAATCTTAATACAGTTCAACTTGATCCTCCTCGTGTAAAGCCGTGTACCTTAAGGCCACTCCTGGATTCTTGCTGAAAGCGATTGTTTGAAGGATTTCATGATCATTCATACTTTCATAGCTTTCAAAGATATTTCCTTCAGCAATAGGAGCCCATCCTCCACGAATAAAAATCAGAGTGCTTTGATCCTTTTGAAGAAAGAGCCTTGCTGCCATTTCTTCATTTGCCTCTGTGCACTCTAGTTCTATAACAAGTTTTTTTAAACTTTGCTTTGAGGAGTCCAATCCATGACCAGCTGCAGCTGACATCCATTCATGCGCTGAGATTAGGTCACCTTTTTTATAAAGAATGAAGCCAATATTATACATAGCTTTGGGATTGTCCAAGTAAACTGCATGGAAAAGGAACTTCTCAAATGCACTTTGAAAATCACCCGCCTCTCGACTTTCTATTGCTTGCTGATAGCTTTTTTCAACGATAAGAGGTTTAGTAATTTTATGTTCACGATAACGTAAAAAGAGAGACCGTTTATGGATAGCCACCCCCTCTCCCGTAGCTGAAAGCAAATGAGAAGCAGTCATTGTAGGATCTTCCTGCTCTCTCTCATTTATTTCAGAAATCTTTCTGGTTGCTAAAGTTTTTAGTTCATCAAGCTTCTGATATTCAGGATTAGCATATAACTCCGCATATTTTCTCACCTCAGACTGAAATTTTTCGGCACAAGCGAAATCTTCAGCCAATTGAAGTGCATCAACACCGAACTCTGTCACGTCATGAGCTAGAGATAAAAGCGCCTCTTGAAAAAGGTTTTGAAACCACCTTTTTGTTGCATCAGATTGATGAATTCTTAGAATTTTTTCATAACTGGCTTTCGGCAAAGATCTTAAGGCAGGCTGAAAAAGTCCTTCAAAATCTGTGGCAGACATTTTTGCAAAAGTAGAAAGCCCTATTAAACGCGGATCAACATCAGCTAAAAACGATTCAAATCCTGTCACTACTAAACGTTCTTGAATGCCCTTTGAGCAACTCAAACTCAAACCATAAGTTCCATCATATGCCATCCTTGCCTCATCCACAGCTAATTTAAGCCAAGCACGCTGTGTATCACGAGAGAGTGTTTTCATGTAAGGCCAGACATAACCAAGAAGTATCGTGATGATATCTGAATACGCTAAGCTCTCTTGTGCATCAGGGTTATAATATGCTTTAGCCAACGCACTATTAACATCTCTCCGATCTTCTTGACGTTTTGGGAGCCCCCTCATTTCTTGAAGGCAACGACGCAAAGGCATTTTAACAACACCCTCAATACTGATCAAAATTTCTTGTATGCCTTGTAAACCGTTATTTTCCGCGCTCCATAAGTCACCAGAGACTCAGTTGCATCATGAATTTCATAGGCTTGTCCCCGGCGCGGGGCAACTCTACCTTGATGAAACTGGGGTTCTTGCCGTGGTGGCATAACCACTTGCAGGCATTGGATGCAATAAGATCCCAATCCAATCTTGCTCCCTCTTGCCTTTCGGCTTCTGCGGCTACATATCCATTCATTACTGCACTAGCATATGGAATCAATAACTCAGTATTTCTTAGCCTGTCTATATTACAGTAATAGGACATAAAAGAAGTAGGGTGCTCCCGAAACATATCTATCATCTGGCTTTGCAAGCCTTCATCCGTTATTCGGCTTAAGGAAGTAAAAATCCCTTGAGTGAGCGCCTCTCCTCCTAGTCGTTGACCAATTTCTTGTGCCGCTTGCGCCACGGGCAAGCGTCTACCCGTAGGAATAGCTTGTACTCGCTCAACCATGTTAGACAATATAGTGTTAAAGTCCTCCAGACCATGACCATTCTTCTGAATAAGAATAATTAAGGTTTGTAAAACCTCAAAGCGCTCTTGGGCTCGAAAGCGCTGCAGGATATCAATAGAACCAGATAAGGCGCTACTTGTCCAAAAAGAATTTGAATCAGATAAAGCTCGACTTGCCCAAAAATAATTTGAATTACTAAAATCCGTAAATTCATAGAGCTTGTTGGCGAATTCTACTCTATTTTGCTCTTCAGGTACTTCCAACAAAGGTTGGATCAGCTTCTCAAGGGCGGCTCTTTTTATAGGGTTAAATTCGAATTTCTTTTCAAGGATAGTTTTTATAGTATTCATCCATGATCCCATTTGATGATCATTAAGTTGGGGAAGTTCTTTGCTAATATTATCAAAAACTTCTTTTACCGTAAAATGATCCGAAACAGCGTGGAACAACTTGATAGTTCTCATCTGTTCATGCGGATTTTCCTGTCTTTTAATAGTTTCCGTAATATCAACAATAGACGGCTGACCTCTAATATAATCCTTAATACTAAGCCTTGTTTCTGGCTGAAGCGCTAAGATGAATTCAAAATTTTTAGCCAAATTTACGCCACCTATATTCCACTTTTCTTCACCTATACTCCACGCTAACATAGCAACTTCTCCCTGTTCTTCTGCAGGGGCTTTTACAAGCTCATCAAAAGTTGAATTTACTTGAAAACGAAATAATTCATCAAAGAATCTTTCCGAAAAAACGGCTTCTATGACTTCTCTTTTTGAATGACTCGGCGTTAGATTAATAATCCTAATAAAAAAATCTTTAATCTTGCGAGGATCCAGAAGGTTAGTTTTATAAGAGTAATTATAAGAGATATAAAAATTCTTCATATGACGATCTTTAATAGATTCAAGCAACGAAGAACGTCTCTGTTCTGGAATTAAGAGCACCCCTCTAATGAATTTCTCAACAAATTTCTCGATTTTCTTAGGGGAAGATTCGTTTAAAAAGAACCGAACCCAGTCCATAACAACCGCCTTCTCATCCATAGGAAGAGCCTTCCAGCAACCGGGATATGTTCCTCCTTCCTCTGTTTTGGAAGTCGTTTCTTCTGCCTCTGCTAATGGGATGGAAGATTCATGGGCTAACTTAGATGCGACTGAATCATAACTCTCTTCTTTTGAAGATCTCTCTAAAACTTTTTCGGCCACTCTCACTCTTTGTCCTGGTGGGATTTTAGCTAAAATATTTATTAAATTTTGAACCTCAGAAATGCCCTCACAATACTTGACCAAATCTCTCGCAGACTGGGCAACTTCCTTTCGATGGCCAGGTTCAACTGTCACAATACCGTTAATGAGTTTCGCAAGCGTGCTTGATTTTATATGCTCTTTACGAAGATGGAACAAACTATCAATAACTTCTTGACGTGCCGATTTTTTCACCTGTTTAAACGCGTTGATTAAATTTGATATCCCTGATTTCCAATGCTTGCCTTGAAGAGCAGAAGCCAAAAGCTCTAAGTCGTCTCTGGGTAATTCTCTTTTAGCTGCAGGGCATTCTCTAACAAACTAAGCTGTTGTGATTGACTTCAAGTCTGCGCAAATTACAACAAAACTTAAAAAAATAAGTAATTCTACTTTTTTCATTTTTTCCTACCAAATATGATGCACGTGTAAAAACTTTAGATGGAAAAGTCAACCAGTTATAAACCCCAATTCAAAGACTTGAGGGAGGTGCACTATGAACCCTTTAAAAAGATTGTTATCTCGTTTTTAATTTTCAGAACCCTAAAATTAAACTTCATGATATCTAGAGTAGCGATCTACTTCTATCTTTCAATTTTTTTCTTGAAGGAGCCTCAAATAAGACCAAGATAGAAATCTACAAAAGGTTGCATTCACTCATAAGGTCAGCTATACAACCAAGTAGTCTGTAGGAGTATAGCTCAATTGGTAGAGCGTCGGTCTCCAAAACCGAAGGCTGTGGGTTCAAGTCCCTCTGCTCCTGCCAATTTAAATTTGACATCGTAGTGTCACATTGATAATTAAAAGTGAACGATTGAGAAACATAGATGATTAGTCCCGTTGAGTATATCCGCCAAATCAGACGCGAAGCTGGTAAAATTACCTGGCCAAAACGTAAAGAAGTAATCATCACAACCGTTATGGTTTGCATCTTAGCTGCTATGGCAGCGGTCTTTTTCTTACTTGTTGACCAAGTTCTCTCACGCATTATTAAACTCATTCTTAGCTTAGGAGCATAACCCTATGGCATTACGCTGGTACGTTGTTCACGTCCATTCTGGTTTTGAAAACAAAGTTAAAGAAGCATTGCTAGACCTGATTGAAAAAAAAGGGTTTCAAGAAAGCTTTGGAGACATCCTGATTCCTTCTCATGAAGTGACTGCAGTACGTCGGGGTAAAAAATACACCCGGGAGAAAAACTTTTTCCCAGGCTACATTCTGGTTCAGATGGATCTCACCGACCAAGCTTGGCACGCTGTTAAAAGCATTAACAAAGTTTCTGGATTCCTCGGAACAAAAGATAAACCCTCTCCCATTAGCAAGAAAGAGGCCGAACGCCTATTGCAACAAATGGAAGAAGGCGTTGAAGCCCCCATGTCAGACCTTAGTTTTGAAATCGGTGAACAAGTGAAGGTCAGCGATGGCCCCTTTGCAACTTTCAGCGGTGTTGTGGAAGAAGTTGATTCTGACAAATGCCGCTTAAAGGTGAGCGTTTCCATTTTCGGACGCTCAACCCCCGTTGATTTAGATTACACTCAAGTTGAGAAAGTCTAAGCCAACACCAATATAAATGTGGGAGATGGATGTCATCATCGGACCACAGCCAACCATAAATGAGGTAAACTATGGCAAAAAAAATACAAGGGTATATCAATCTGATTATCCCTGCTGGTAAAGCAAACCCCTCCCCTCCGATCGGTCCAGCACTGGGTCAACAAGGGGTAAACATCATGGAATTCTGCAAAGGCTTTAATGCTGCAACAGGCAATGAAGAACCAGGCACGCCCCTTCCAACTGTGATCACGGTATACGCAGACCGCACATTTAGCTTTATAACCAAAAAGCCACCGGCAAGCTATTTGATCAAACAAGCAATCAAGTTGAACAAAGGGTCTCAAGCACCCGGACGTTTGTTCGTTGGTCAAATAACCAAAGCGCAGGTACTTGATATTGCGGAAAAAAAGAAAGATGATCTAAATGCAGCTGATATTGATGCTGCAGGTCGGATGATTGAAGGATCAGCGCGCTCGATGGGCGTTGAAGTTGTGGAGTAAGACATGCCTAAAACTGGAAAAAAATTAAGAGCAGCATACTCAGAGGTTGACGTACTGACTCGGTACAGCATTGAGGATGCTTTGAACACGCTCAAAAAGCACGGATCAAAGAATTTTGATGAATCTCTAGACATATCAATGAACTTGAATGTTGATCCTCGGAAAGCAGATCAAAACCTGCGTGGCGTTATCCAACTGCCTAATGGAACAGGAAAAAACGTGAAAGTTGCTGTCTTTGCCAAAGATGATAAAGCCGAAGCTGCCAAAAAGGCGGGTGCTGATATTGTGGGCGCTGATGACCTTGCTGAAAAAATCCAAGGTGGTTTTACAGACTTTGATCGCTGTATTGCAACGCCAGACATGATGATTACTGTTGGTAAGCTTGGAAAGGTTTTGGGGCCACGTGGTCTTATGCCAAACCCTAAGCTTGGCACGGTTACACCGGATGTTGCTGAAGCAGTAAAAGCTGCTAAAAGTGGGCAGCTTGAATACCGCACCGAAAAGAACGGTATTATTCACGCTGGAATCGGTAAATTAAGTTTTGATGCTAAGAAATTGGCTGAAAACGTTGCTGCTTTCATCGATGTGATTATCAAAAATAAACCAAGCGGCGTCAAGGGTCACTACATCAAAGGAATCAGCCTGAGCTCAACCATGGGCCCTGGCATGAAAATTGACTTGAGCGCTTATAAATCTGCTTGACAAAATCTTCTGATACCCTATAAAGAGTACATCATACTGCTTTTTATAGGGCTGTCGAAGATTGTAGGTCTGGGCGTATCCAGTTAAAAAACCAACATGAGACATACTTCAAATTTTATAAGTGTTCTTATTGTCCGGCATTTTTCGTTATAAATTATAAAAGGAGTCCATTGTGGATAGAACCGACAAAATTAATTTTATTGAGTCACTCAAATTCAATCTTGATTCTGCCGGATTATTGGTCGTCACAAAACCAAACGGCTTAACTGTTGCAGAAGTCACTGATTTAAGATGCAAAATGCGTGCGGAAAACGTTTCATTCAAGGTCGTTAAAAACTCCCTTGCTAAGATTGCTCTTAAAGACACATCATTCTCGGGCGTCATTGAAGATCTTAAAGGTCCTGTTGCTTTTGCATTCTCTGCAGACCCCGTTGCCGCAGCGCGCATTGCTGTTGAGTATGCAAAGAAGAATGAAAAGCTTGAAATTATTTCTGGGAGTATGCCGGATAAGGTAATGTCGAAAGATCAAGTTATTGCCTTGTCACAACTACCATCGCTCGATGAACTTCGTGCGAAAATCATGGCGGTTATTACAACCCCAGCTCAACAAGTTGCTTCTATTGTCGGAACACCTGCTCGTCAACTCGCGCAGGTTATTTCTGCTTATAGCAAAAAGTCATAAATCAATTTTAAAAGGAGTATAAATCATGGCTGACTTAAAAAAAATCGTTGATAGTTTATCTGAACTAACTGTTCTTGAAGCTGCAGAGCTTGTTAAAGAACTTGAAAATCACTGGGGCGTTTCTGCCGCTGCGCCTGTTGCCGTTGCTGCTGCGGGCCCTGCTGCTGAAACTGCAGCTGAAGAAAAAACAGAATTTGATGTTATCTTGGCAGCTGCTGGCGAGAAAAAGATTAACGTCATTAAAGAAGTTCGCGGCATCACTGGTCTTGGCTTAAAAGAAGCGAAAGATCTTGTTGAAGCAGCTCCTAAGGCTGTAAAAGAAGGTGTATCTAAAGATGAAGCTAATGACATCAAAGGTAAACTGGAAGCTGCTGGTGCCACTGTTGAGATCAAGTAATCGATCTTAACACCTATCTATCTTTTTAAATGAGTGAAAGGCGCTCTACTATAAGCTTGCCTTTCTCTCATTTTTTAGTATAGAAATCACAAGTTAAATTTTTTGCGAGGGGAAATGGTCGCTTCAACTGCACGTATCTTAAGAAAAAACTTTGGCAAAATCCAAGATGCCATACGAATTCCAAATCTAATTGAAACCCAAATCAACTCTTATAACACTTTCCTCCAACTTGACACGCCCGTTGAAAAAAGAAAAGATGTTGGGTTGCAGGGCATTATGAAGTCTGTTTTCCCTATTTCAGATTACTCAGGCCGTGCGCAAATCGAATATGTTAGCTATGCTTTTGAAGCACCCAAACATGAGCCTGATGAATGTATTCGCGGGGGCTATACCTATGCTTCCCCAATGCGTGGTCTTCTACGCTTAATCGTTTGGGAAATCGATGAAGAAGCAGGCACCAAAACAATCCAAGATATAAAAGAACAAGATGTTTATTTAGCTGACATCCCCCTCATGACAGCTGATGGCACGTTCATTATCAATGGGATTGAACGTGTTATCGTCTCCCAGATGCATCGCTCCCCCGGTGTATTCTTTGGCCACGATGACGGAAAAACACATGCCTCTGGAAAGCTCCTCTTCAATGCGCGGGTGGTTCCAAACCGTGGATCTTGGTTAGACTTTGAATTTGATGCCAAAGATCACTTGAACGCTCGAATTGACCGTAAACGTAAAATTCTTGCGACCTGCATATTAATGGCCCTTGATAGCGCCGCCGGCGTAAAAAAACATGAAGAGCTTGTTAAAAAAGGCAAAGACGTTAACGAACACGATATCCCGGGTATGTCTCGTGAGGAAATTCTGCGGACTTTTTACAATGTTGTTGAATATAAATCCTCAGGCTCAGATTGGAAGGTTCCCTTTATTGCCAACCGCTGGCGCGGCGTTAAGGTTGCCCGCGACCTGATTGATGCCAAAACAAAGGATGTGATTCTTGAAGCCGGTTCAAAATTAACCCCTCGTACGTTGAAAAAGCTGACGGAAGAAGGGGATCGCGAAATTTTGATGCCGCAAGATGACCTGCTTGGAAAACGTCTTGCCTCACAAATCACAGACCCTGCGACAGGTGAAGTGATTGCAGAGCCAGGTGCAGAGATCACCCGCGACATTTTTGATGCCATCATTGAGCAAAAGCTTAAAAAAGTCGACACGCTCTATATTGATTATGTAAACGTTGGCCCGGCTCTTTGTGACACGTTGCTTGCTGATAAAAACAACACCCGTGAAGAAGCCCTTCTCGATATTTACCGAGTGATGCGCCCAGGTGAACCCCCCACACTGGAAGGTGCTGCGGCTCTTTTCAAAGCCTTGTTCTTTGACCCAGACCGTTACGATCTTTCTCCAGTTGGGCGTGTTAAGGCGAATGCCCGCCTAGGCGTTGAAGCTGACCTGGAGCAAACTGTTCTTGAAAAAGATGACATTCTTGCAATTGTCCGAACACTTTGTGAACTGAAAGATGGTAAAGGGCAAATTGACGATATTGATCACCTTGGCAACCGCCGGGTTAGATCTGTTGGTGAGCTGCTTGAAAACCAAATTCGGGTTGGCTTGGTACGGATGGAACGTTCAATTCGTGAGCGGATGAATTCCATCGATCTTGAAACCGTGATGCCATACGATTTTATCAACGCCAAACCTGTTTCAGCTGCTTTGCGTGATTTCTTTAACTCGTCTCAGCTTTCTCAGTTTATGGATCAAACAAACCCCCTCTCTGAGATTACCCATAAAAGAAGATTGTCGGCTCTTGGACCAGGTGGATTGACTCGTGATCGCGCAGGCTTTGAGGTGCGTGACGTTCACCCAACCCATTATGGCCGGATTTGTCCGATTGAAACACCTGAGGGACCGAACATTGGTTTGATTAACTCCCTGGCGACTTTTGCCCGAATCAACAAGTATGGCTTGATCGAGAGTCCATACCGTCCGGTTGAAAAAGGGAAGATTAAAAACGAAGTGGTTTATCTTTCTGCGATTGAAGAAGGTCGTGCAGCCATTGCCCAATCAGATGTTGAGATTGATAGCAACAATATGATTCAAGGTGAGTTTGTCACCTGTCGCCAGAATGGTGAATTCACCAAAGTCGCGAAAGATGACATTAATTACATTGAAGTTTCCCCCAAACAGCTGGTTTCTGTTGCAACATCTTTGATTCCATTCTTGGAAAATAATGACCCGACCCGTGCTTTGATGGGATCAAACATGCAACGACAGGCTGTGCCCCTGTTGAAAACAGAAGCACCGCTGGTTGGAACGGGAATGGAAAAAACAGTATCTGAGGATTCTGGCGTTATTGTGATGGCAAAAAATGCGGGTATAGTTGACCAAGTTGACGGCAACCGCATCGTGATCAAAACTGATGCCAGTGAATCCGCCGCTGTTGACGTGGGTGTTGACATTTACAACCTCAACAAATTCCTTCGCTCCAATATGGGAACTTGTATTAACCAAAAACCATTGGTTCGTGTAGGTGAACGTGTTGAAAAAGGGAAAGTGATTGCTGATGGTCCTTCCACCGACCGCGGTGAGCTGGCTTTGGGTTACAATGCCCTTGTCGCTTTCATGTCATGGAATGGATATAACTTTGAGGACTCCATCATGATCTCCGAGAGAGTCGTGAGCGATGATATCTTCACATCCATTCACATTGATGAGTTTGAAGTGGTGGCTCGGGATACCAAGCTGGGGAATGAAGAAATCACCCGCGATATTCCAAACATGGGAGATGAAGCGCTTCGCCAATTGGATGAATCGGGGATTGTTTATGTTGGGGCTGATGTGAAGCCTGGAGATATTCTGGTTGGAAAGGTCACCCCCAAAGGTGAAACGCCCTCAACGCCAGAAGAAAAACTATTGCGTGCGATCTTTGGTGAAAAAGCCTCCGATGTACGGGATACGTCATTACGTGTGCCGCCAGGGGTTAAAGGAACCATTGTCGACGTCCGTGTCTTCTCTCGTCGAGGTATTGATAAAGATGAAAGAACACTGGCTATTGAGCAAGGTGAAATCGACCAACTGAACAAAAACAAAGTGGCTGAGAAAAATATTCTCGATCGGAATTTTTATGACCGACTCAAACTGCTACTTTTGGACCAAGAAATTTCTAAAGGGCCAAAGGGCGTTAAAGTTGGCGGCAAGATTTCTGAAGACACCCTGGATCAGTTCACTCCTGGTCAATGGAAGCAGTTTGTTGTGAACGACACCAAAGCTCAAAAAAGCCTCACGGAAATTACGACCGACTACGATAAATTGATGGACGCTTTGGAAAGTCGTTTCCAAGAGAAAATTGAAAAAATCCGCATGGGCGATGAGTTGGCCCCGGGTGTTTTGAAATCTGTTAAGGTGTTTATTGCCGTTAAACGGAAACTTCAACCCGGTGACAAGATGGCGGGTCGTCATGGAAACAAAGGGGTGATCTCGCGGATTACACCAGTTGAAGACATGCCTTATCTTGAAGATGGAACACCTGTTGATATCGTCTTGAACCCACTAGGTTTGCCCTCTCGTATGAACGTTGGTCAAATTCTTGAAACCCACTTGGGTTGGGCCTCAAACGGACTTGGCCGCAAAATCAACGAGATGTTGACGGCAGTTGAAAAGGATGCGAGTAAACAAAAAGAGTTGGACCACATCCTGACTCAGATTTACACAAATCCTGACGAGCAAAAACAGCTTAAAGCTCTTTCAGCTGAGGAAAAAACAGCCTTGATCAGATCCATGAAAAAGGGTGTGCCCATGGCAACGCCGGTTTTTGATGGGGCAACTGTTGAAGACGTCGATGCCTGCTTGAAGCTTGGTGATTTGGATACATCCGGTCAGGTCGTGCTATATGATGGCATCACCGGTATGCCGTTTGATCGTAAAGTCACTGTGGGATACAAGTACATGCTGAAATTGCACCACTTGGTTGATGATAAGATCCACGCCCGGTCCATTGGTCCATACAGCTTGGTTACTCAACAGCCGCTTGGTGGTAAGGCCCAATTTGGTGGTCAGCGTTTTGGTGAGATGGAAGTTTGGGCTCTGGAAGCTTATGGAGCTGCTTATACCCTTCAAGAAATCTTAACGGTGAAATCAGATGATGTGACCGGTCGGACCAAGGTGTATGAAGCCATCATCCGTGGTGATAATAACTTTGAAGTTGGTATACCTGAATCTTTCAATGTGTTGGTCAAAGAAATTAAATCTCTTGGGCTTAACATAGAGTTTTCTGAAAAGAAAGCCAACAAAGGTGTTGTTGACATTGATATGCCAGAAGTTAGCCACGATAAGTCCACACAATCTGCAAAAGACGCTTAAGTTTAGGGAATAAGAATGAACACACATGCTTTACAAAAATCACAAGGTCAATTGGTCAACCCTCAGAGCTTTGACGAAATTAAAATTTCGATTGCCAGCCCGGAGCGTATTCGCTCTTGGTCGTTTGGTGAGGTAAAAAAGCCTGAAACCATTAACTACCGTACTTTCAAGCCTGAAAAGGATGGCTTGTTCTGTGCGCGGATCTTTGGTCCCGTCAAAGACTATGAGTGTTTGTGTGGTAAATACAAACGCATGAAGTTTAGAGGCGTTGTCTGTGAAAAATGTGGCGTTGAGGTGACCCTGGCAAAAGTCCGTCGTGATCGTATGGCCCACATTGATTTAGCAGCACCGGTTGCCCACATTTGGTTCCTAAAATCCCTGCCAAGCCGTATCGGGATGTTAATGGACTTGATGCTGAAAGATTTGGAAAAGGTCCTTTACTTTGAAAACTATATTGTCATCGAACCAGGCTTAACCCCCCTGACCAAACACCAGCTGTTAACGGAAGATGAATTCGTTGATGCCCAAGACGAATACGGCGATGAGGCCTTTGAAGCAGCCATGGGAGCAGAAGCCGTTCTTAAGGTTTTAAAACGCATCGACCTTGAAGAAGAGCGTGAAAAAACCCGTGAAGATTTTGAAGCCACTGGATCAGAAGCCAAACGTAAAAAACTTCAAAAACGCCTAACATTAATTGAAAACTTCATTCAATCTGGCTGTAAGCCGGAATGGATGATTCTAACCGTTCTGCCTGTGATTCCGCCAGAGTTGAGACCGCTTGTTCCTCTTGATGGCGGCCGTTTTGCAACATCAGATCTGAACGATTTATACCGCCGGGTGATTAACCGAAACAATCGTTTGAAGCGATTGATGGAGCTTAATGCCCCCGATATCATTGTCCGCAATGAAAAGCGGATGCTGCAAGAGGCAGTTGATGCCCTGTTTGATAATGGTCGTCGTGGCCGGGTGATTACAGGCACAACGAAACGTCCTTTAAAATCTCTTTCTGATATGCTGAAAGGAAAACAAGGGCGTTTCCGTCAGAACCTTTTGGGTAAACGTGTTGATTACTCTGGACGGTCCGTTATCGTTGTGGGTCCAGAACTTAAGCTTCATCAATGTGGTTTGCCTAAGAAAATGGCGCTAGAGCTGTTCAAACCGTTTATCTATTCAAAGCTGGAAAAATACGGCTACGCAACCACGATCAAGGCTGCGAAACGAATGGTTGAAAAAGAGCGACCTGAAGTTTGGGATATCTTGGAAGAAGTAATTCATCAGCACCCCGTTCTTTTAAACCGGGCGCCGACTCTTCACCGCTTGGGGATTCAGGCCTTTGAACCGCTGTTGATTGAAGGAAAAGCCATTCAACTGCACCCGCTTGTTTGTGCGGCGTTTAACGCTGACTTCGACGGTGACAACATGGCTGTTCACGTGCCCTTGTCTCTTGAGGCGCAACTTGAAGCCAGAACGTTGATCATGTCAACAAACAACATTTTGCACCCTGCCAACGGTAAGCCGATCATTAACCCCTCGAAAGATATCGTTCTTGGTATTTATTACTTGTCCCTTGAGCGTGAAGAAGAGCCTGGTGAAGGATCGATGTTTGCCAGCATGGGAGAAATCCAAGCAGCACTCGATGCAGGCGTTGTGACCCCTCATACCAAAATCATTGCCCGCTATGAGACGATCGATGCCGAGGGCAAGAAAATTGCCATGAAGGTTGATACAACCCCAGGCCGGATGATTATTGCTGAATTGCTGCCGAAGCATCCTCTTCTCCCCTTCTCTTTGATCAATCGACCGCTTAACTCTAAAGCAGTGAGTGCGATCATTGACATTGTGTATCGTCACTGTGGACAGAAGCAAACGGTTATCTTCAGTGACCGGTTGATGGATCTTGGATTCAAACAACTCACGAAATCAGGTATTTCCTTTGGTAAAGATGACTTGGTTATTCCTTCTGAAAAAGAAGCGCTGATTGCTGAAACATCCACGAAAGTGAATGAATATGAGCAACAATACCAAGATGGTTTGATCACCCAAGGTGAGAAATACAACAAGGTGGTTGATGCGTGGGCGCAGTGTGGTGAGAAAGTTTCTGACGCCATGATGCTAGGTATTTCATCTTTGAAAAAAGGGGCGGCATTTAACTCTGTATTTATGATGGCTGACTCTGGCGCGCGGGGATCTCCGGCGCAAATGAAGCAGCTTGCAGGGATGCGTGGGTTGATGGCAAAGCCGTCTGGTGAAATTATTGAAACCCCGGTTATTTCAAACTTTAAGGAAGGGTTGACGGTTTCCGAATACTTCAACTCTACCCACGGGGCGCGGAAAGGTCTATCGGATACCGCGTTGAAAACGGCGAACTCTGGGTACCTAACCCGTCGTTTGGTGGATGTGGCGCAAGATAGTGTCATCCATGAAAAAGATTGTGGCACAACAGGATCGATTACCATTACAGACGTTATGGAAGGCGGTAACATTGTTGTTCCTCTGGGTGAGCGCATCCTGGGTCGGACCATTGCTGAAGACGTGATTGACAACGTATCTGGCGCATGCCTGGCAAAACGCAATACGCTTATTGACGAAGACTTGGCAGACAAGATTGAAAAGAGCCCCGTTGATACCGTTCACGTTCGCTCTGTCTTGACGTGTGAAGCTGAAAAAGGCGTGTGTGCGACGTGTTATGGTCGAGACCTGGCCCGTGGAACACCGGTGAACGTTGGAGAAGCTGTTGGGATTATTGCAGCTCAATCCATTGGTGAGCCTGGAACACAGCTGACCATGCGGACGTTCCACATTGGGGGAGCGGCACAAGGTGCGGGTGAGGAATCCTCTCTTGAAAGCCCGTTCGACGGAACCATCGACTTTAAAAACGAAACCATTCTTGAAAATAAAGATGGTGAGTTTTTAATCATGAACCGTCATACGGAACTCTTGATCCTTGATGAGCGCCAATGTGAGAAGTACCGTCGACGTCTGAGTTACGGAACGAGAATTCTGGTCAAAGCTGGAGACGTTGTTAAAAAAGGACAACGCTTGGCTGAATGGGACCCATTCACGGTTCCAGTGATTTCAGAAGCTTCTGGAACCGCTCATTTTGTTGACCTCATCGATGGCTCTTCCATGCGTGAAGTAACCGACGAAGAAACAGGTATTTCAAACCGTTTGGTTGTCGACTGGCGCCAACAAATCAAAGGCGTTGACTTAAAACCACGCATTCTTCTGCGAGACAGTAAGGGAAATCCCGTCAAGTTTGCCAACGGTGCGGAAGCCCAGTACTACTTACCGGTTGATACGATTTTAACAGTTGAGAACAATCAACGTGTCCAACCTGGAGATATCATCGGACGTATTCCAAAAGAATCGTCAAAAACACGGGATATTACAGGCGGATTACCACGGGTTGTGGAACTGTTTGAAGCACGGATGCCAAAGGACTTTGCCATGATCGCTGAGATTGATGGTCGGGTAGAATTTGGGAAGGATTACAAAGCCAAACGTCGCTTGATTATCGTTACAGAAAGTGACAGTGCTCCTGTTGAATACCTGGTTCCAAAAGGTCGTCACATCGTTGTTCATGAAGGAGACTACGTTAAAAAAGGCGAAATGCTGATAGAAGGAAGCCTGGTTCCGCATGACATCCTCAGAATTCTAGGGGTTGAAGCATTGGCCGATTATATCGTCCAAGAAATTCAATCGGTTTATCGCCTGCAAGGTGTGCGCATCGATGACAAACACATCGAAGTGATCACCCGCCAAATGCTTCAAAAACATGAAGTGATCGAGCCAGGTGATTCAACCTACCTGGTTGGTGATACCCTTGATGTGACTGATGTTAAGCAGGTCAACAAGAAGTTAATCGCTGAAAAGAAAAAGATGATGATAACACGTCCAATGCTGCAAGGTATTACGCGTGCGTCCCTTCAGACCAAGTCATTCATTTCTGCGGCATCGTTCCAGGAAACAACGCGGGTACTGACCGAGGCGGCCTCATCAGGAAAAGTGGATAAACTGGTTGGCTTGAAGGAAAACATCATTATTGGTCGATTGGTTCCAGCTGGGACGGGGCACAAAATTGCCGAATACCGTCAGTTATCTGCAGAGCGCGATCGCGTGACCCTTGCCGAGCAAGATGCCTTGGAAGCAAGCCGTAAAGCTACTAGGGACGCTGAACAAGCAGCAGAAGTAGCAGCTGCAGAACAACAAGGATAAGACTTACCCTCGCCTTATCATTGTTGATGCCTTCAGAGCAGATCAAGAAGTACCTTGATCTGCTTTTTTGTGATTCCAATCAAGCGCTCTATGCAAAGATGCGATGCAGGAAGGGTTTGATACCAGCTGTGATACTGAATGAGATGCTCCCTGTTTTGACGGGGAGCGTCTTGTTATGATCTCGTCTTTTTGTTCGGGGCTATTTTAGGAAAAATTAAATAAATCAATTTCAAGTTTAAAAAATTTTTTTTCTCTAAAATATCTCGTTTTAAAATTTGTTAACCTATTTTAAAAAAAGGAGCCTTATTTATGAAAGCCATTATTACTTTCATCTGTCTATTTACCACCTATTGCCACGCTGACTCTCTAAAAATTGTGACCGCCAAGAACTTTAAAGAGGTTCACTCCATCATTGATGCCGCACATCTTGATCCTGAGTCAACACTGATTGCCGTTGATATTGATTTAACATTGACCATGGCCAATCACCCTGCCCTGGATCTGCCAAACTATCAACAGCATAAACACATCTTTGACCAGGTAACCCAAGGACTAACCCCCCTCCAAATTGAAAAAATGTTTACCCATGGCATTATGCTTGCAGGTCAACACACCTTGGATGAATCAAGTTATAGAACGATCGAGGCGCTGAAGCAGAAAAAATTTAAAGTTATCGGCTTTACCGCAAGTATCGTTGGCCCGTTGGGCAGTGTCAGATCGATCGAAGATATGCGCTATCGCATATTGGATGTTTTAGGATTCAAGTTCTCTGAAACGTTTGGCCCGGCCTCTTTTTCTTTGGAAGACATCATAGAATACAATGGCCACGTTCCAAGATTTCATAAAGGCATTTTATTTGCCAATGGCGGCCGCGCCCCCCATAACAAGGGAGATGTGATAAGAGCCTTTTTAAAGCAGGTGCACTACAAACCTAAAACCTTCATTATCATTGATGACCGCTTGAAAAATATTCAAGAAATTGGGCTAGCCTTAAAAGAACATGACCCTGAAATGAAGGTATTAGGGATTGAATTCACCTATGCCCACGGGCTTTCAACCAAGCTATTAACTGCTCAAGCCTTTAGCAATTTTTGGCACGCGATCAAACAACAACTTATTGCATCTGGAGAACTATAATGAAAAAAACGTTCCTTATTTTATGGTTTTTGGCACACCTAGGTGTTTCCATGCCACCTATTCCCGAAGATTATCAAGATCTTTGTAAAACACATCACCAAACGACCCATGCAACCACCATGGATGGGGATTTGGATCCTCTTCTTGCTAAGGGCCTTCGCTTGCAAGAAGAAACGCAAAAGTGGCAGCCCTACCAAAGCAACCCTGGCATCAGCGTGATGCGTATCTATCAGGATCCCCACAGCAATAAAAAATTTGTTATTGGCGGTGATCGATTTGGCTCAGGACAACTGAAAGTCACCATCAGCGGCGCCATTGATCCTGGTTCAGATCGATCTGTTCGCCAGGTTTATGAACGGGAGCTAAAGGAAGAGTTTTTTGGGCAGCTGCCCTTAAAAGAGACCAAGGAAGGTAAAGACGGGCCGAAGCTTGAGAGGTGACGGGCGGCTTTCAACAAACCGCTGAAGGTGGCTTCACCCATTGTGGTTGGGGCCCTTGTTTTGGCTGGTATGAAGTTGAGTGTGGCTATTCTGAAAAAGAGTTACGATTTTCTATTGATATCATGAATCAAAATGCCGATCATCACTTTCCTGTTGCAAGTTTTTATCATCAATTTGAAAAGCTGAGTCATGAAGAGAAAAAGTCAACTGCTGCTGAGCTTCTTGTTAAATGGAAAGAGAACCCCCCAGAAGAGACAATTGTTCCCTTAAAAAAAACGTCTATCAACATCTTCAACAGGTGGCAAAAGACGGCCAAACGCCGTTACCAGACGGCTATCAATCAGGCTTTGTATTTGCCGAGAAGAATATCCATGATCATACGGAATATAAATCTTTCCACCTGATACCCGTTGAAGACTGGATGCGGTTTGTGCAGGAAAACTTTTTAGAAAAAAGGGAGGACGGCCAAGAAGTCTATAAACTAGCTGGTGAGCTGGAGAAATATAGTCTGTTTACCCGGTTTGGCGCAGATCAACATTTTTACCAAACCAGCAGACCTTTATGATGGTTTAAGACTTTACTGGACCTTTAACAGAAGAGCCACTATGGCGACGCAAGCTGGAGCTCACAAGATTCCCTTGCTCATCGACTTGCGTGGCTCTTTTGTAATCATTGAGTGTTTCAGAGATCGCATTCACAAGATATTTTGCCCGAGGTAAGATCGTATTTTTCAGATGTTTTCTCATGGCCTCGTCGGTGTTTTTGTGGTTAGACGCACGGTCCATCCAAACATAGGTGCTTTCCATCTCTCCCAAGAATTGCTTCAGGATATTTTTGGGAATAAAGCGAACGCGTTTTTTGATGTCTTCTTTACTGAGGAGAGCGAGTAAAGCCATGGATTCGTGAAAAGATTCTTTTTCATGTTGGGTGTGGGCCGCATTCAACACCTTAAGCTTTGCACAGGTTTCATCATCTTCTGTAAATTGGTTGGGATTCACGCGATTTTTATGCGCTGTTTCGCTTGTTTCTTTTACTTTTCCTGACCAGCTTGTTGCCATGCATACCGGTACATACATCATCATGGCTAAAATAACTATGCACTTCATCTGAAAACTCCCTTTTTCACATAAATAACTTTAACACTTTTCAAGAACGAGCCCTATAAAAAAAAGACCCGTTTTAAAGCTTGACCCCTGATCCGTTCACCCTCTATTCTGAAGTCCATATGAAAAATCAAAAAATGACGCTGGCAAATAAACTAACCCTTCTACGCTTTGGCTTAACCCCTGTGATTGTTGTGTTGATTCTAACCCATCTTCCTTTTTTTAATTGGGTGGCTTTTTTTCTTTTTGTTTTCACCGCCGCGCTCGATTATTTTGATGGCTATTTTGCCCGGAAAAGAAATGAAAAAAGCCTCTTTGGCCGCGTTTTAGACCCCATTGCTGATAAGTTTTTAGTGATTTTCTGTTATTTATCCCTGCTGATTTCTGGTCATGTTGACTCTTTTGTATCAGCTTTACTAATTTTTGTGCTGGTTTTAAGAGAGGTTTTCATCTCTGGTTTGAGAGAACAACTGGCGTCCTTAAAAATAGAAGTGCCGGTTTCTCAAAGTGGTAAATTTAAAACTGTTTTACAGTTTGTTTCCATTGCCTTGCTGATCATGCCCACTGGCCTTGATTCCTTTTATGTCAATGGTACTTTATTGGCGGCAACGGCATTTTCTCTGGCGTCAGCCTACCAATACACCCGTGTGTTTATCAAAAATATCGACCGCGCTTAAAGATGAGACTTGCGTTATACCAACCGGAAATTGCTCATAACGTGGGCGCGATGATTCGCTCTGCTGCCTGTTTTGACTTTGGTATTGATATCATCCAACCCTGTGGCTTTCCCTTTGGCAAAAAACAACTGAAACACAGTTCTTTAGATTACCTGGATAAAGTTGAGATTCTTTTTCATGATGATTTCTCAGACTTTCAAAAAGCCTATCACCCGGGCCATCGGTTGATCCTTCTCACAACCAAAACCGATGCGTGTTATACCCAAATCCCTTTTTTTTCAAACGATGTTTTTATTTTAGGCCGCGAATCTTCCGGCGTTGACCCCAACGTCTGCGCGGCTGTGGATCAACACGTCACTATTCCCATGAGCCCCCAGGGTCGATCCCTCAATGTGGCAACGGCGGGCGCCATCTTAATGGCCGAATTCAGACGGCGCTTTCCGATGAGAGAAAACTAGAATGAAAGCCACCGCTTCCCAAAAAAAATCAGCTGAAAAATGGTTCAAAACGCTGCGGGATCGTATCACAGTAGCCTTTGAAAACGTGGAAATGGCTTATGGCGAGACTCAGTCAGACGACACCCCGCCAGGTAAGTTTAGCATTACCCCTTGGAGCCGCCCGGGCGGCGGCGGCGGTGAAATGGGCCTCATGCGGGGACAAGTGTTTGAAAAAGTCGGCGTTAACATTTCAACGGTGCATGGTACATTTGATGAAAAATTTGCCGGCACCATTCCAGGAACAGAGCAGGATCCCTCCTTTTGGGCCAGTGGCATTTCGTTGGTCGCGCATATGAAAAATCCCTATGTTCCGGCCGTTCACATGAATACACGGCTGATTGTGACAAGCAAATCATGGGTTGGTGGTGGTACCGACTTAACACCAACCTTTGCTTTTGCAGAAGACACAGATCTTTTTCACCATCACCTGAAAGCAGCCTGTGATGCCACCGATCCAAGTTATTATGCGCGTTTTAAAGCTGGTGTGATGAGTATTTTTATCTCCCCCATCGGCGGCGAGACACGAGGCGTTGGTGGCATTTTTTATGATTATGTCAACTCTGGCTGCTGGAACAGCGATTTCCAATTCACCCAAAACGTGGGCACAGCTTTTTTAACGGCTTATCTAGAAATCGTTAAAAAACGTATGCACCATCCGTGGACCCCCCAAGATCGGCAAAAGCTGAGAGAGAAAAGAGGACGATACGTTGAGTTTAATCTGCTGTATGATCGCGGCACGCTTTTTGGGCTTAAAACCAACGGGAATGTTGATGCCATCTTGATGTCGTTGCCACCAGACGTTAGCTGGCCTTAACGCATTGGCCCGCATTTTGATCGGCAACGATATAAGTTTGATCACACTTTTGCGCGACTGCCATCATTTTATCAATGCTTTGACGCTGTTTTTGAAAGCGATTGATTTCTTGGGCCGAGAGCTGTTTGGTGGTTGGGAGCTTCACCGTATTTGGATTCACTTTTTTATTATTCAGATGGATTTCATAATGCAAATGCGGCCCGGTGCTACGCCCGGTTGTACCAACAAAACCAATGACCTGGCCTTGCTTCACCTTTGTGCCACTCCGGACTCCTTTAGCAAAACGCATAAGATGAGCATACGCCGTTTTAATGCTTGGTGAATGTTTAACAACAATATAGTTCCCGTAGCCTCCATTGAATTGGGCTTTTTGAACAACGCCATCCCCTGCTGCCAAAACGCGGGTTCCACGAGGCGCGGCAAAATCAATGCCTTGATGCATTTTAGAATACCCTAAAATCGGGTGCTTGCGCATTCCATACCGACTTGAAATCGGCGCCCCCGGCACCGGCGTCTTGAGCAGCGACCGCGTTGCTGCTTGGGCATTTGAGCTGAAATAATGGATGTCACCCTGCTCATTTTGATAGCGATACAGATCTTTTTTCCCTTCTTTGAGAATGATAGACCCATAATAGAACCGACCTGGGACAATTTTATCGGTATCGGGATCAATGAAGATTTCAGCAAAAATCGTAAAGGCATCCCCTTCTTTAATAGAACGCTGGAAATCAACTTTATGACTGAGCAAACGCGCGAATTGATGCGTAATAAGATCTGGAATTCCTAATTTTTGGGCGGCATAATAAAGACTGTTGTTCACAACCCCTTCATAAAGTCGCTTGATTGAAATCAATGGTTTTTTCTCAAGGTTGAGCTCGTTTGTGAGAGAGTCTCTGAACAGCATGACCTTGGTTTTATCAACATAGAAAATGATCTGTTGAACCTGACCTGCCTTTACCCCTGACTTGGTTGAAATAATTTTAAACTCTGTGCCTGCTTTGAATTTTTTCAACACCTTGTTTTTATTCAAAAGGTGAATGATGCGTTGGACATCTTCAATTGTTTTAACCGCTCTGATAAAAAATCTGTAAAGCGTATCCCCTGACTTAACGTGATGGATATTGACAACGGTATCGACCGCTGTGAATTCAGAACTTTCCTTGGTTACTTCCTCGGTGGTTTCGTCTTCAGTCATGATCGCATCTTGATCCAAATTGGCGGGAACCGATGCTGACTCACGTTCAATCTCAGGGGTGGGGACGGCAGAAAAGAGTGTGCGGGATTGTTGATTGTAAAGAATAAAAGCAATCAAAAGCGTGGCAAAAAAACCAATGAGCTCGGGCAGACGATAGTTCATAGAATTCTAAAACATTGGCTTGGATAGTGGCTTAAAAACCGTATTTTTTCAAGATTTATTATTGTTTCTTAAGAGGTATAAATTACTCGCAATAATAATGACAGACCCAATGACTTTATTCATCGACAGAATTTCATGAAAATATAAGTATCCAATGGGGACCGCTAAAATCAGTTTTAGATATTCAAAAGGCGCCGCAAAACTTGCTTCACAGTATTTTAGCCCTCTGACATAGGCGTATTGGGTAAAAGTAAAGGCCCCGGCTATAATAGAAATTTGAAGCAAGATCATCATTGATGGAATTTTCCACCCATTGATGGTGTTAACCACCCCGGTAAAAAGCATGATTAAGAATAGGGGCACAGCGATGATGGTCATGGTTTGTTCAAAGTCAGTTAGTTTTTTGGTGACGATAATCGCTAAACTGGCTGCAATATTCGCGCCTAAAGCAACAAGAATATTCATTTGAAACTGCACATTAGACGAAAAATCTGTAAAAAATAAAACACCACAGTATCCAACCCCAACAACAATCCACCTTTTCATTGAAACCCTTTCACTTAAGAACCAGCCCGCAAAAGTGGTTGTGATAATGGACTGAGTGAAGCCGATGGACGTTGCAACCGAAAGGTCCAAAGATCTGTATGCCCGGAGAGTGGCCCATATGGCAAACATCATCAATCCTGACCTTAAGAGCATCAATCCTGGTTTTTTAGGCCTCAACGTTTTAAGAAGTCCAGATTTCACAAGAGATGGCATCAAAAATAAAAAACCAAACATTGATCTGAAGAAAACGATCACTGAATTATCAACGGCGGGATCCAAGTCTTTAGCATAGGCAATGGCTAAGGCATAAACACCGCTCCAAGCCAAAAGCCAAGGAACCGCTGCTCTATTTGAAGAAGAAGGCATATTTATATCATCTTTTGTTAAGCGTTTAAAAAAAAAGAGAGCATCTTTCAAACGAAAGACACCCCCCTCCTTATATTTGTAGATCTTTGAGCGCTTGACTTATTTAAGAACGCTGCTTTTTAATTTTTTCTTCAAAGGTATCAATTCCAATCAACCCACTGATAACGTCATCACCAACAATAAAGGTTGGTGTGCCGGTGATTTTTAACTTTTGACCCAGGTCTAAGTTTTCTTTGATTTCTTTTTCAATGTCTTCAGATTTCATATCACTCGCTAACTTTTCAACGTCTAGATTCAGTTGACGGGCGATCTCCTTGACCTCTGACAAAGTTAAATTACCTGTGGATGTCATGAATGCCTGATGCATGTCTTCATATTTCCCCTGCTTCTGGGCAGCCAGAGCCGCTTTAGACATGATCATGTCTCCCCCAAAAATTGGGAATTCTTTATAGATAATGCGGGTCTTACCATCGTTTTTGACAGCTTCGTGCAAAATACCGTAGGCTTTTCGGCAGTATCCACAACGATAATCAAAGAAATTGACCACTGTGACGTCTCCCTCTGGGTTTCCGCCAACTGGATCTCCTTTGTGATCGATGATATCTGCCTTGTTTTTACTAACCTGCTCTTTCATTTCCTTGTCTTCTTTGAGCTGCATACGTTGCTTGTATACCTCTAGAGCTGTTAAAATCAATTCAGGCTTTTGATTCAAGGCTTCTTCAACCATGTAAACTGCGTTTGTATCTTCACCTGTCATCGTTTGTGGCTTCTTCTTAACCTGATAAGCAGCCCAAATCGCGATGATTAAACTTAGAACTGAAAGAATTATGGAAAGTTTTTTAAACATATATATACCTCATTAAATACACCAATGAGCCTACTTTAAAACCCATACCGCAGCAAGACATAAGTTGCAGCCGCTTATACCTAAAGGGCCATTTTTATGATTTATGATATGGATGACCTTGAGCAAGCGATTGACAGCGATATACCTGTTCCATCAACATCACCCGGACAAGTTTATGGGGCCACGTTTGCTGACCAAATGCAATGGCATAGCTGGCCTTTGCTCTGATCTCATCTGAATGTCCCTCTGCCCCACCGATTGCAAAAGCCGGCACTTTATTTTTTTGCGTTTGAATCTCTGTTATAAGCGATAAAAGTTCATGCGTTGAGAGGTTTTTACCGGTTTCATCAAGGAGAATTAGGCAGTCGTCGGGCTTAAGAGCCTTCAAAATTTGCTGCGATTCTTGAGATTTTGACGGCGCACCTTGCTTGACTTGAATCTCATTGATCTTAACAGGCCACGTCATACGATCAAGATAGGCTTTAAAAAGTTGCTGCTCAGGGCCGTTTTTTAATTTGTTAATGGCGTAAATACGAATCGTCATGACAGGAAGATATCATACTACAAACGCGGAACATATCGTTGGAGCGCTTTGATTAAATAATTTTTGGTATTGGGACTGTAAGTGCGTGAAGCAAATATTCTTTTTTGTACATAATGGATGCATACACTACTCTCTTCTTTGTAAAGTGGCAGGCAAATAGACTTAATAAAATTTTTGTATGAATTCAAAACATCAAGTTTTTGCTCTCCCGTTAAAATCCATTGGCCATCTCCCGTTCTTTTAATATTCCGAAGGCGCATAAAACCGGACTTCAGCCAAGACTCTTCTGGTTGACTGGGGTTATAGTTAACAGCCTTTGTTGAAGCGATCGTTTTATTCTCAACACTCTCTTCCTCTTCCTCATTATCTTCAGTTTCATAGCCCTCATCGTCACTGTCTTCGTTTTCATAGCCCTCATCGTCACTGTCTTCGTTTTCATAGCCCTCATCGTCAAGAGAGGTTTCATACCTTTGATTCCCCCTGGTATTTGCTCGAGCTTGCTCATAAATTTTTTCAATCATCCGCGCAGGTGTATAGTAATTGAGGCTGCGGTTCATCTCTTTTTTTGAGATGTCCGTGCGTTGCGGCAACGATTCAAGCCACTGCTTCATAATGCCTTTGATCAGGCCTGCCTTCTTTAGTTGGATTTTTCCTTTTATTGGATCGACACGATATATTGCTTGAAATAAAGCAATGGCCTCTGGGAGATAAACAGTATGGACACCGCTCTTTGTCTTGATTTGAAAAGAATATTTCTTGCGCGACGCTGGTGCCTTTGGCTGATTATCCGCAACATATCCTGATAAGGTTGCAATGAGGGGCCCGGCAATACTGGAATCAGACGTTTTTGAGAGCAACATGACATCAAGCTCTTTAAGGTACTGGCCTAACTTATGTGGTTGAGTGTCGATTATGGCATTGAACTTATTGGCCTCTCTTTTAACGATATTCATACACTTGCGAAACCGACCTAAAGGATCTTTGCCCTTTTCAAACCCTGGAATCATCAACATTTGATAAAGAACTTTCATAGCCGAAGACGCTGCACCACTCTGACAAGATTTAGGATCAAGCTGGATTCGACCATAAATTAAATTTCCAGGACCGGTTTGCTGGGCGATTTGACCAGATACATGACTCGTGAATATGATAAAAAAAATAAGGGACGTAAAAGTTAGTTTTATCATTGTGCCTCCATTAGTAATTACTATAGCCCGCACATGCCTCTTAGATCAATGAAATGTCGCTGGCAGTTATTACTGTCAAACTAAATTAATTATTATTATATTTATAAAAATAATTACTATATAATAAATAAATATATAATTAAAATCTTCCTGTTTGGATAAAATAAATTTGGGAGCTTGCGCCCAAAAAAGTTTTGTGGCAGGTTACAGCTGCTCAAACACCATAGGATGAAAAGCTATGATTAACGCTATTGTGCAGGGATGCGACAGAGTGCTTCGACGCTATACCCCTGATCCTTTTATCGTTGCACTTCTTCTGACATTTACCATTTTTATCCTCGGTCTTAGCCTCACCGATAAGTCGGCTGGCATGCTTGTTGTCTATTGGGGTAATGAATTCTGGCAACTGAGTGTTTTTACCATGCAAATGGCGATGATCTTAATTGGGGGATATGCCCTCGCCTCCTCACCGCCTGTGGATCGCTTTTTAACAAAAATAGCTCAATCGTTAACCAGTTCACGCCAGGCTGTGGTTGTGACGTCAATTTTAGGACTCACTGGATGTTTATTTAACTGGGGATTTGGCCTGGTTGTGGCAGCGATTTTCTGCCGCAAAGTAGTTGCCGTAATGCCGCATGTTAATTTTCGTTTAATGGTTGCAACAGCATACAGTGGATTTATGGTATGGCATGGCGGCTTTTCAGGGTCTATCCCCCTTCTGATGGCAACCCCAGGGAACTTCACCGAAAAACTGATTGGCCGCGTTGTGCCCATTCAAGAGACATTGTTTAATTGGCTGAATATTACCGCGGTGATTGGTGTTTATTTGGCCATTCTAGCTTCTAACTATTTCTTAGGAAGCATTAAGAAATATAAAATCGTCGAGGTGCCTCAAGAGCCTGAGTATGATGACAGCGCTGAACACTCAACCACACCCGCAGCCAAACTTGAACGGAGCCGCGTGGTCACCTACATCACCTTCGGACTTGCTTTTTTGTTTATTTACAACAAAATCGTGATGGGATGCTTTACGTTTGATCTCAACCATGTGAACTTTATGTTTTTGATGCTGGCTTTTTTCCTTCATCAAAAGCCCATACGCTTTGTCCAAGCCGTTTATACCGGCACCAAAAAAGTGGGCCCTATTTTGCTGCAGTTTCCTTTTTATGCTGGGATCATGGGCATTATGCGTGAATCTGGTTTGGCACAAATCATCTCAAACTTTTTTGTTGAAATTTCAACCGCTGATTCCTTTGCGTTTTTGACGTTTATCAGCGCCTCTATTTTAAATCTTTTTGTGCCTTCTGGAGGTGGACAATGGGCCATTCAAGCCCCCATTGTTATTCCAGCAGCACATGACTTAGGGGCGGATATTATCAAAACCTCTATGGCAATTGCTTGGGGCGATGCCTGGACCAATATGCTTCAACCCTTTTGGGCACTCCCCGTGCTTGCCGTTGCAGGCCTCCACCTGCGGGATATTATGAGCTATTGTCTTTTCTATTTGATCACGTCTGGCATTGTTCTGATCAGTGTGTTTTTGATCTTTTAAATCTTTTTCTTGTTAAAGAACCATATGCCATACACCTCAAGGGCAAGGCCTATATAGGCAAAAACCTGAAGAAACCAAAAGCCAGCCCGCATCATCTTAATAAGATCCAGCGGATTTTTCCTTAAAATTTCCAGTTTTTGTGCCGATAGCTGAGGCAAAATCATCAGACTCACAACGATCATATTCAACAGGATCACGATCAGCTGAACCAACAGCAAGTATCCTAAAAGCTTGGACCAATACGCCTGGGTTTTTGGCCATGCAAAAGGAATATTTTCTGGTTTATCATTAGCTGCCCCAACAAAGGCCGGTGAGAGCCGCGCAAATAAAAACAAGTAAGAAATTTTCATGACAATGGCCAGCCCCAACAAACCATAAACGCCCCCACCAGCGAGCATTCCTAAGACCGAAGAGAGCACTGACATAAGAAGGCTGTTCATAAAAAATAAACCTAAGGAAAGCACACCATACGTGAAATATCGACGATTGGGCTGGGGAATTAAAATGGTTTTATGCCGGCGTCTCGTGGATAAAAAGCGGATCCATTCAACAGCAAAGACCACCTGAAAAATATAATCAAGCAGGGTAAAAAAACTAAACACAGGGTTGCTGAGCGCTGGGAAAGCCACTTGAAGTAGCCGACTTAAACCGATGAAAAACAAAGGTAAAGCTGTCATATAAAAAATCTGCTTGTGGTTTTGGACCAGGCTCATAAAAGCTTGTTTAAGGATAAAGATCGGCGTGTTGTTTTTTTTCTGAAAGGCCATGAATACTGCATTGATTGTTCGCAGTTAACTTACCTGATAATGCACTCTTAAATCAATATGAAGGCTGCTTCACGGCCCAAAAAGCTGCAAAGAAGTCATATCCAGATGAAAAACCGTAAAGCGCGCCATCTTTTAGCCACTTGAGGGATGTGTGAAGATAAGGATCCACATACTTACCGCGGTAGTAATAAGGCGTCCACATATCTCCCGTTCCTTGCTGGTAATGGTAGAGACGCCAAAAACCTTGATATTCTCTTTCTTGTTCTAACATCTCTAATGCTTTTAAATAATTTGTCATCAAATGAGGCTTATCCCACATGTGGGGCAGAGAGAGATGGGTACCGTAATGTTGGAACCCAAGCGTCTGAAAAGCAATCAATGGGACGGGATCCCCGGCTTGAGAAACATTGAGGTGATGTCCCTGTAATTCCTGGTCTAGAAGCTCGGCCGTTGCAATGTCATAAACTCGGGGAGCCGCAAAACTAACAGCCTTGGTTTTAAGATTATACTGAGAGAGAATATATCCCTGCAAAAGTTGAGTAAGCCCGCCGCCAAGGCTATGCCCAGTGATGGTGACTTTTTCAAGGAGTTCTTCTAATGATGACTGTCGGGATTGTGCAATTTCATCCAGGATATTAAAGACTTTATCTTTGGTGCGGTAAAATCCTTTCATAATGCCATTATGAACCCGAAACCCTGTATTTTTATCATAAGCAAAATTAGCCCAAAAATCTGAAGCCCAGTTATTAGCGCTACTTGATCCCTTGTAAACAACAGTGATATCGCCATTTTCATGTTCAATGATCATCCCAGAATTTTCAACTTCAGTTGCAAAGTAATAAACCTTGTCTCCTGGCTCGAGATAAACTTTCATTTTTTCCAGATGACTGCCATCTTCTCTGGGCTGGATATAGGCCATCTTGGCATATTCCCCATATTTCCGAACCTTTGAGAGCGATAAACCGACAATCTCTGGATCCAAATCTTTATCAGAAGCCAAAGCAGATTGAGCAGCGCGCTCTTTTTCACAGAAAGGGTCTGATGAGAGTGAAGTCTTTATTGAGCTAACTGCTCTTGTGCAGTCATTGGCTGATGCCAAAATTTCTGCATCACTCATCATATCTACGCGAGCATATGTTACAGTTAAAACACCCAAAAACGTGAAGATTATTTTTTTCACTCTATAGCTCCCAAGTAACTAGTACAGAAGTTAACCGCTCTTCATCTGCCAATCTAGAACTGCCTGTATTTCCAAGAGGATAGTCTTCAGGCTCCTCATCAGAAAAGTCAATATCTGAATAGCCTGGAGAACAAGGTCTTTCTTCCGCCACACCCCGTGATTCTCGAGCCATTTCAGCTGCCTGTTGACTGCTCTGCCGACAAGCTACCGCTTCACGGCTTGCATAAGCAATTTCTTCATCCAACATTTGTTCGCAAAAGCGATCTGAAGATGGCGACCAATCATGCTGCATTGCTGCTGTCATAGGCATTGCCTCAGCTTGCCGACGCGAAGGCTTGCACATCTGAGGCATTGCTGCTGATGTCTCTTGACGAGCCATTCTTGGATAATAGCCATAAGCTGTCTGCAAGCGCATATCTGAAAGAGATCTTGAGTTCCTTCTTGATAACATGGACGAATCCTCAGTCATTGTCCGGACAACTATTGGTGGTGAAATGGATCGGGCCAGCGAGCATCCTTGTCTTTCATGTGAATGTCTTTCAAAAGAGCGAGAGACATGAAATCTTCCACGTGGATTCAAAATACTCTCAGGACTTATCGGCCTTGCCCTTTCCAGCCCAACGGGAGTAGTTGTTCTGTACCAATGATCTGTCCTGGGACTGTCTTTGATCAAGCTCTCTTTTCAAAGCTTCCAACTTAATCCTATGCATCTCATGAATCCTTGCCATTTCTTCACGCTTTGTTATCTCGAGTTCCCAGCGCTGTTGCTCAAGTTTCTGAATCTCATTCTCAAGGTTGATTTGAGATCTAGCTTGTGGTTTATCAACAAGGGTTTCACTTTCCCTTTCTGAGTAACGATAAGTAATTGGACCCGTAAATTTTCTTTGTTCAATTTTACGACTCCCCGACAAAAAATAACTTCGTTTTGCTTTCAAAAACCACTTAATTCTGCTGGGTAAGGTTTTTTTCCATTCTGTCACAGTCACACTAGCTGGCTTAGATAACAATGGTTGCAAAATATCCACCTTATCCATTGTTCTTTGACCTAAATCTGGGAAATAAATAAGCGTTCCTAGAAGATCAATATAATAGCCTTCGCGATCAGAAGGATTCAAAATACGAAGAACCTGAACACCGTTAGGAACTTTTTTAAGGCCTTTTGTTTTTCTCTCATCCTCTCCATAATATGAAGCAACCCTGAAGGCACCAGACGTGAAAACACGTCCAAGGATTTCAAGTGAGCTCTTGAGTAAAGGGCTTTTTTTATCCTCAGGAGGCAGAATTTGGTTTAATAATTGCCTAATAATTCCCTGATGTTGAGCATTTATCTCTCTATCGTCAACCGGCGTAAGCTCCTCTTCTCCCACAAAATCACCGGGATCAGCTGGACTATAAATAAGGAGGCCGGGGGCTTTTTCATCTTTTACTAACGTTGAAGGGAAGACGTTTTGCCACGCAAAAAACTCATTGTCTGCCCCAAAATAACCGGGGGTAAACTTTTTCGATTGATCTCCGTCATAAGCCTGCCTTTTAAGCCCCTGGTTCATTGCCGTTTCTAGAATGCGACGCATGTCCTGCGTCATTTGATCCGAAAGCATTTGTTTGATTTGAGCAGCCCTGCGACAAGCAAATTTTATTCCACGTCCAAATTCAACAATCTTCATACCTAAATTACGAGCAAAGTCTTTTTGACTAACGATTTTTCGCCCTTCATCAACAATCTTCGCGGTTATTAACGCTGCAAACGTTGCAAGATAAACCCCAAACTCACCCGTTAAAAAATTTTCTGATCCATCGGCACTTGCTTCCGCTGTTGTGGTGCCATTCATCGCATAAGATTTACTAGGCATAAATAATGAATTCATGGAAATGAGGAGCGCAAAAAAAGGTGCTAAATGCCTGGAAGCCATGTTTTCTATACCTGCTAGTAGCATTAACTTAGCACAGCTCTTAGGTTAAAAAAATAGTCTAAAATAACTTTAAGATAGCGGACCTAGTTTAAAGACCTCTTGTTCAAGCCCTTTCATCAAAGATCCATACTTCTTAAACGCTTGATTGATAACCTTCTCATTATATAATTTATAACAATTTTTTAAGTACTTTTTAATAATATATAAAGGTATTCTTAGTTTTTAATACTCTAAAGTTTATTTATGATATACAATTAGAGCAAAGCTTTTTTAAATGATGTATTTGGAGGTTTGTGCAAACAAAATGCAACTAGAGCCTTATTTTTATAACTCTGCAAAATCTGACTTTATGAGGGATTTAACAAGCCCTCTCAAAGGTTTTGGCATTAATCATTTCGCATTCATTAGGATGTTTGATAAACAATCTTTTCGTCTCGCAGATCAGCCTAACTGGCTACGCACCTATTTTGAAAATGAATTTTACAATGACACAGAGCTTTATCAAGAAGTAATAAATGATTTAGAGCTTGGCGAAGAAAAATTTAAGTTTTTAACGAATCAGCCTGAAGGCCCCCATCAAAATCTATTAGTGGAGAATAACCTTTGGCATTTTCTTCTTCATTTTAAACGATCAAAAAACTTTGTCGACTTTTGGTGCTTTAGTGCAGAGCCGAGTAATTCAGAAATTTTAAATGATTATATAGGGAACTTGAATAAATATAAGAATATAGCGAATCAACTTATAGGCAAGATAGTTCTCGAAATGGAAGAAGATTGCAATCATCAAAAATTTATAAAGACTGACTTATCTTTGCCAAAACTTAAAAACAGGTATGCTTATAAGCACCTCAACTGCGGCCAAATTCTAAGTATTGAGCTCACAGAAAAGCAAAATCAATGTCTATTTTTTTGTTATGAGAGGATTTTCTAATAAGCGAATTGCTAGTGAGCTAAACATTAGCCCCCGAACAGTTGAATCCTACATTTCGCAATTAAACTTAAAATTTGGCGTTACTTGTAAATCAGAACTTGCTTACAGATTAAACATAGAGGCAATCAATGAATAATTATAATTTTTTTTTCTGTTACTCCTTTCTTTAACAACATCATTTATTAAATCTGACCCGCAAATAAAAGTTAATTTTAAGGATAATTTATTTATAAAAGTTCATGTTCCTGACAGGGGCATTGTGTGCTCCAATGTTGAACGTGTTCATCGCCTTAAAGATTTATTAAAAAACGCCACCCTTCATAAAACTTCCTGGGGTACTAATGTTTATATTGGCACCTATGAAAACAGGCCTATGTTTATTGTGAATGCACCAGTTGGAAGCGGCTCAGGACTGGTGTTTACAGAACTATATGTAGCTGGTGCGGTATACATTGTACGGTTCGGTTCAGACGACGTAAAATCCCCTCAGCAATATGAATTTGATGTTGTTAAGCTTGTGAATGAAAGTGACAATTTGGTGGGATACAGCCATGCAAGTGGTGTCGCGCCTGAAAAATGGGCTGAGGCAATCCCAGCTTCTAAGAAGTTATTAAATGCGTTTAAAACAAATGTGAAATTTCATAATCTGAAGGTTGAAGAAAGAATATGTCACCACTTGGAAAATTACCACGCCTTACGCAATCCCAAAATCTACTCTCCAGAACGACAGGCCCGCATTCAGAAAATATTATCTAATCTTAAAAGACGCAAAGATATAAAAGAAAGTTTTGATATGGAGACAGCTGTTTTATATCAGGTTGCTCAAGATTATGAACGGCATGCCATTACTTTACTTCAGACAGTTGATAAAGAGTCTTTAATTGGTCCTTATGCAGGTCAAAACCTGGAGAAGGCTTTAGTTAATGAGCGAAAAATTTCCACCTACGCGCTGGATACTTTGGCTCAATTATAATGTGGCTTCTTTGATTGGCCCGGCTCTATAGAAAAGCAAACTCTTAAACTCTGATACAGAACGCATCACTATCTATGGATTTATCTGCATAATAAAATCTTTATTAGTCGTGGGCTAACCCAAAATATCATCTCTCGAATTATTTGACGGGGGCACCTTTAAGGGATAAATTGACACCGTAACAAATCCTGATTGGACAATGGCTGGACATTCGCAGTTTAAAAACATTATGCACCGCAAAGGGACTCAAGACAAAAAAAGAGCCAAAGTTTTCACCAAGATCATTCGTGAGCTGACCGTTGCAGCAAAATCAACTCCAAATCCAAGCGCTAACCCACGCCTTAGAGCCGCCATTGCCACAGCCCGAGCAGCCAACATGCCAAAAGACACCATGGAACGGGCCATTAAAAAAGGGTCCAGTGGTGAAGATACCACCAACTATCAAGAGGTTCGCTACGAAGGATATGGCCCAGCTAGCAGCGCGCTTATTGTTGAAGCCTTGTCTGATAATCGGAATCGAACTGCTTCAGAGTTGCGGACAATTTTTAATAAAAATGACGGCAGTTTAGGCGAAACGAATAGCGTTAGCTTTCAGTTTAACCACCACGGCCTGATCACCTTTAAAGCAGAAACCCTTGAATTTGACACCCTTTTTGAAGAAGCTCTTAAAAATGGCGCTCTTGATGTTTCAACACAGGACGATCTTCACCAAGTTTTCACAGATCCAACCGAGGTCCACAAAACAGCCGAAAGCCTTCAGAAAGCAGTCGCTGTTGAACCCCATTCATTAGAATTGATCTGGCAACCACAGATATATATTGAGGTGGACAATGACCAGTTGGAGTTGCTGCAAAATCTAATTTCTTTGCTTGAAGATAATGATGATGTCCAAAAAGTATTCTGTAACGTCCGCTTGCCAGAAGCAGACCCCACCAATACTGAGTGAAAATTGGCATGCGCATACTTGGCATTGACCCTGGCTTGGTTCACACAGGATGGGGAGTTATAGAAACTACTTCTTCAGCAAACCAATTCCTGGCAGCTGGCGTTATCAAACCCAAACCTTCAGCGCCGATATCGGATCGTCTGGCTCAGATTCATAATGAATTGATGGCTGTTTTATTTGAATACCAGCCTGACTCTGCTGCCATTGAAGATACATTTGTCAATAAAAACCCCGCCTCTGCTCTAAAGCTTGGAATGGCCCGCGGTGTGGCATTCAGCTGTCCAGGCATCCATAAAATTGCGTGCGTGCAGTATTCTCCCAATCAAATCAAAAAAAGCGTTGTCGGGGCTGGCCATGCAACCAAGGATCAAATTAATCACATGGTCCAAATCATTTTAGGCGTGCGCCAATCCTTGAATGAACATAGCGCCGATGCACTTGCTGTTGCTATTACCCACCAGCATCATATATCATCTCATAAAATATTAAATTCATAATGATTGCTCAATTAACGGGTCTATTTGTTCGCGGCACTGAAAATCATCTCATCATCAATGTTCAAGGAGTTGGATATTTAGTATGGGCCACACGCCCCACCATTGAACGAGCAATGGTGGCTTCTGGACCTCTCACTCTAGAAATTCTGACTCTTTTTAAACAGGATTATATTGTTTTATATGGCTTTGACCAAGAAATTGATAAAAACATTTTTGAACTTCTCCTGAATGTTCAAGGGGTTGGGGGTAAAATGGCCTTAGCTCTCATTAGCTCTCTTGGCACGACCGCCATTCTTTCAGCCATTCAGATCCAAGATCATACCCCTCTTACACAAGCAAGTGGGGTTGGTCCAAAGCTTGCTCAACGGATCACCCGGGAACTCAAAGATAAAGTGAGCAAATTATCTTCCCTCCCCATTTACACGGAGGTAGGATCAACGGATCCTAAAACAGCCGCCTATGTCGATGCTCAACACGCGCTGATCGCCCTGGGTTATAAAAGCCATCAGGTCAATCAAATCCTCAAAAAAATTGCGGATCAAAACACTGATCTTACCATTGACCAAGTGATAACATTAGCTCTTAAACACCTGAGTCAATTAGGATAACCGATGTCGAATTCAGACCTTCTCAAACCAGATCTCCTGTCAGAAGATACAATTCAGGAAAACAACCCAGCGCTTCGGCCCAAATCTTTTAGTGATTTCATTGGCCAAGACAAGATAACCCAAAATCTCAGCACTTTCATCCAAGCAGCTCAAAAGCTCAAAACCCCTCTTGATCACGTTCTTTTATCTGGCCCTCCTGGGCTTGGCAAAACAACGTTGGCTCAGATTATCGCCAACGAGCTTGGCGTTGGTTTTAAAATGACATCCGGCCCCATCATTTCAAAATCAGGAGATTTAGCAGCATTGTTAACCGGCCTTCAACCCCATGATATTTTATTTATTGATGAAATTCATCGCTTGCCAATAGCTGTTGAGGAAATCTTGTACCCTGCCATGGAAGATGGCAAGCTTGACATCCTGATTGGCGAAGGCCCAGGGGCGCGCAGTATTCAGATCACCCTGCCGCCTTTCACGCTTATTGGCGCAACCACCCGATCAGGGCTTCTAAGCCAACCTCTCCGGGAACGGTTTGGCATCCCGCTTACCCTCCAGTTTTACGAACCCCAAGAAATCGAGAAAATTATCACGCGTAATGCCAAAAAACTGCATGTTTCACTCGATCAAAGTGGTGCTCAGGAAATCTCTAAAAGGTGCCGGGGCACACCGCGTATTGCGGGGCGCCTTCTTCGCCGTGTGCGCGATATTGCCGTTGTTCTGAATAAGAATAATGTTGATAACACTCTTGCAGATCAAGCACTGAGGCAGCTAGAAATTGATGATTGTGGCTTTGATGAGACTGATCGAAAGTATTTGCACGCCATCGAAATTTACTATCAAGGGGGGCCTGTAGGCGTTGAAACCCTTGCCGCCCTTCTCTCGGAGCAGCGCGATATGATTGAAGATGTGATAGAACCATACCTGATTCAACAAGGATACATTCAGCGGACTCCACGCGGCCGAATTCTGACCCTTAAAGGAAAAAACTATGTCTCAGAAAGTCAATCCTAATCTTCTAGAGCCCACCTCCGGCACCTTCAACAACGGTATTCATGAAATTCCTTTTCGGGTCTATTACGAAAATACCGACATGGGCGGTGTTGTTTTCTATGCTGAGTATTTGCGTTGGTTGGAGCGGGCCCGTACAGAAATGCTAGATGCTCTGAGTTAAACCAGAAAGAGCTTTATAAAAAAGGGATTCTTTTTGTCGTCCATGATTTTTCGATTAAATATCTCAAACCCGCCGTTATGGATGATGTGATAGTTGTAAAAACGCAACTCTTAGATAAAAAAAATACTTTCTTTACATGTGAGCAAGGGGTCTTTAGGAAAGAAAAAACGCTTGCTAAAGCAATAGTAAAAGTCTGTTGTATCAATACCTTAGGAAAACCCGTCCGATTACCTCACTTTATTTTTTGAATCTTTACAACTTTGAACGATTTTAATTAATTACTTACAGATATATCCATATATTGGTATAATAGGTATAACGAAATGCAGGGAAGTAAAAATGTTTAAAAAAAATATTCTATTACTTATTATCGTTTTTTTGCCTTTTATGGGCGCACACACTCTTCCGTTACGGTATGTTGATTCGGGAGAATCTCCCCCAATAACCCACACTCAAACTGTCAAGCTTTTGGGCACTGAATCTTTTCTATATAGAGTCTCGGAAGAGCCTTCTGGGGCCATCCGTGTCGAAAGAGCAAATGATCTTACCCACGTCGTCTTAAACCAAAATCGTTGGGAAGAGGCCATGAATCTTGTCACTAAAAAAATGACAGGTGTAGTAGATAATACGCCCATGACCGGCCTTACTTCATCTCAAGCCATGTCCTTGGATCAAGAAACCCAAAGCTGTATTTGCAAGGGAAAATACCACCGATCATCTAACTGTGCTTATGCTTGAGCCAGAAGCTGATCACACCATCAGCCATGCCTATCGTTTTGACTTAAAGAAACTTCTTATTGAAAAAAATTCTGAATTCATTAGTTTATCCATGCTTTTAGCTCAAACAGATGAGCAAAAAAATTTCATCGAAAAAACGTCAAAGGACGCGGGACTATCACCAACAGTCTGTTGGCACGAGGCAAAATTCACAACCCAACGAGCATGGACAAGACATCATTTTGAAATTACTGGGGGCTTGTATATGACAGGTTTTTTCTTTGCGGATCTGTTTATGAAGAAAGCCTTTTCATGGAATCCATATGCAGCTACAGCACTCTATGGATCTGCGATGACCTATCAGCTATGCCATCACCATCGCTGGGGGGATCTTAAACAGTCTTTGACCGCCCTCGGAGCGCTAGGCGCCCTCTCTTTTTCTCGATACCACGGACTTCTACCTATTTAAGTTTCTATCGCCCTATATCCTGTTTGGCCCATGGCATGTCGCGTTGCATAAGACGCCCCCCCAGGAATCTTTGAGAAAGCACGTAGGCCTACTTTTCTCAAGGTCTTTAAAAGAGGATTCTCGTTACTAAAAAGATGATTTAAACCATGGGTTGTTGCAATTAACTCTAGCGTGTCAAATCTACGGGACTGTTGATAGTGAGCTAGAGCCGTCTCATGGCCGATATCCAGCCCCAAATTATATATGGGCTTAAGCGTTTCAACCAGCATCATAACATCTCGGAAACCAAGATTTAAACTTTGGCCAGCCAAAGGATGGATCGCATGAGCAGCATCACCCACCAGCACAACACGATTATTGTATACTGAATTTAAAAACTTGAGAGTGAGTGGATATTGGTATTTAGGCCCAACTTTGGTTATTTCTCCTACCGAGGGATAACGCTCTTGAACAAGTTCTTTAAAGAGAGACTCCTCTAAGCTTAGAAGAGCCTCTATTTCCTGCGCCTGGCCGATCCACACAATGCCTGATTGATTGCCTTGCATGGGCAAAGTTGCAAAAGGCCCACTTGCATAAAACTTTTCATAGGCAATGCCCTCATGATTTTTTTGATGATCAATCACAGTAATGAGGGCTTTTTGGTCATATTGATGCTCAATAAAATCAATCCCTGCTTTTTCTCTAATCATGGACGAATGGCCATCTGCCCCCACCAGAAGGTGTGATACAAGAACCGTTCCATTGGATAACGTTAAGTGAGCACGTTTATCTGATTGATGCTGCAAAGATGCCACAGACATTCCATGATAAACATCAATCATCTCCATTGCGATCACCTCAGAAAAGCAAGCCTGCCTCATCTTAAATGCTGGCAGAATAGCGCCCATGGATGGGTGAGCCAACTTGAGATCTGAAGGGGTCTCAAACGTCACCACACTGGGTGAATCACCACTGCTGATTTGAATTTTATGGATGGGGGCGCTGTCTTTAGAAACTTTGGGCCATACCTGAACAGCAGTTAAAAAATCAATCGTGGCACTAGACAGAGCATAGGCGCGTATATCTTGCGTAGAAGAAAGAATTTTATCTTTGCTAAGCTTTTCAACAACAGCAACCCGCATACCAGCGTTGGCAAGCGACAACGCAAGAACAGACCCCACGGGGCCAGCACCCACAACCACAACATCATATGTTTTTGTTATGGTCATTTTTCCCTCCACAAACCAAGGTGTCGGTGTGCGCTTCGTTTAAGTGTTCAAATTTTCTGCAACAAAGTCCCAGTTAACCAGATGATTCAAAAACGTGTTCAGGTAATCAGTGCGGCGGTTTTGATAATCGAGGTAGTAGGCATGTTCCCACACATCACAGGTCATAAGAGGTGTATGGTTCGCAGAGCTAAGAGGCGTTTCTGCATTGCTTGTTTTAACAATTTTAAGCTGGTTCTCATCATTTTTAACAAGCCATACCCAACCACTGCCAAATTGAGACATGCCGGCTTGGATAAATTCACTCTTGAAATCCTCATAGGATTCAAAAGAGTCTTCTATTTTTTCAAGCACCTCTCCTGTTGGAACGCCGCCACCCTTGGGCTTCATTGATTTCCACAAAAATGTATGGTTCCACGTCTGCGCAGCATTGTTAAAAATGCCGACAAGATCAGCTTGGCCGCATGTCTCTTTTATAACTGTTTCCAGAGACATCCCCTCAAAACTTGTGCCCTTAATCAATTCATTAAGCTTGTTTACATAAGTAAAGTGGTGCTTTCCATGGTGGAAATTTAACGTGTTTTCAGATACATAAGGCTCTAAAGCGTTTAGAGAATAAGGAAGAGCGGGTAGTTGAAAGCTCACAAGTCACCTCCGGTTGATAAAGTTAATAGCCAAGCTGGCCTAAATTCAAAATGTATAATAGTATTAGCGCTAAGAAAAATCTAGAGTTTTATGGCAATCATTAGAGATGATTTTAGAGAATTGCTCCTGAAGCCTGCCAGAGGCGAAAAAACATTATTTTCCCTTGCTCTTACTTTGCAAAAAGATCATGTCGAATGTGTGTTATCTTTGCTCACACTTGCAAATGAATTCAAGCAAATCCCATCTAAAGCTCCCAATCCACTTATGGCCTCTACACGGCTGCGCTGGTGGATGAATCAAATGAATCCTGACTCAAACTCATCGGGTTCTTCTCCCTTGATTCAATGGATCAAATCTGCCTGGGGAGATAAGTTTGATGACCTCTCAAAAACCATAATCACTTTTATCCATAGCCAACTGAAAGTGTGGTCTCAAATAACAGACAAAACCCCAGAGATGAATCACACAGGCCTCATTTTACTGATCTTAAGCTCAGTGAAGCATTTGTATCCTCAACATATTCCAGAATTGGTTTTGAACGCCTGGGCTGAAAAATACGTCAAAATTCATGACAGCCCTCCCTCTTCTCAAGAACAGCGCCCTCAACGAACCTTCCCTGTTCTTTTAAAAGATCAGAAAGACCTCGCCTTCTTTGACAAACTTGATTACATTTTAGATCAACAGGAAAACGACCAACTGCGCGGTCAAAGCTTGGATCATATACAGACAAAGGTGTACTGGTATCTGTTCAAATATCACCTGAAAAAAATCCGGGAAAGATTGCACTTTTAGACGTTTTTTAATATATATAAATCAATAAAAAGCATGGAGACCATCATGAGCGATCAATATCAGTTTGAAGCAGAAGTTAGCCGTTTATTGGAGATTGTCACCCACTCTCTTTACAGTGAAAGAGAGATATTCCTGAGGGAACTTATATCCAACAGCGCGGATGCCTGTGACAGGCTTAGATATCTGACGCTCACAAATCCAGATCTCAAAAAATCAGCAGATGATTTCAAGATTACGATTCGGAGCAATCAAAAAGGAAAAACTCTCCTGATCAGCGATAATGGCCTCGGGATGAACCAAGAAGAATTAAAAGAAAATCTTGGAACAATCGCCCGCTCGGGCACGGGTCAATTTATTAAGCAGTTGCAAGATCAAAAAGAAAATTCAACCCGCTTGATCGGACAATTCGGGGTTGGATTCTATGCAGCTTTTATGGTGGCAGAAAAAGTTGAAGTGGTGACCCTCAAAGCGGGAGAAGACAAAGCCTACAAATGGACATCATCGGGCGCTGGCAGCTATACCATTGAAGAAACCAAAAAAGAAAGCCACGGCACTGATGTCACATTACACCTCAAAAAAGATGCTGAAGAATTTCTTGAAAAAAATCGACTCGAACACATTATTAAAACGTATTCTGACTTCATAACCATTCCGATATTCTTAGGCATAAATGCTGACAAACCTGAACAAGCAAATGCCGCAAAGCCCCTTTGGACCCTTCCAAAGAAAGACATCACTGAAAAAGACTATGAAGATTTCTATCACGGCACATGTCAGGCTTTTGACACACCGTGGCAAACGCTGCATTTTTCTGCTGAAGGAATCATCAATTATACAGGGCTGTTGTTCATTCCAAGCCAAAGGCCCTTTGATTTGTTTGATCCAAAACGTGAGGTTTCAATCAAACTCTACATCCGTCATGTCTTTATCACGGATAAATGTTCAGAGCTCTTACCCAAATATTTACGTTTTGTTCGCGGGATTGTTGATGCCGAAGACTTATCCGTAAACGTAAGTCGAGAAGTTCTTCAAAACGATCCAAGGCTTCGTAAAATGCGCCAAGGGTTGATTAAAAAAATCACCACAACGCTGCAAAAACAACTTAAAGATGATAAAAACGGTTACCTTAAGTTCTGGCAAAATTTTGGACCTGTCATTAAAGAAGGTCTTTACGAAGAGCCGAGCGAAAAAGATACTCTTCTTGATTTATCTCTTTTCTACTCTCATAAAACCAACAATCACATCTCTCTTGCTGAATATGTTGACGGCTTTCAAAAAAATCAAAAGGAGATTTATTATTTAAGTGGCTCTGATCTGGCAACTTTGAAAAACAATCCGAATCTTGAAGGGTTTGCTGATCGCGGTCTTGATGTGCTGTTGCTCACGGATCCTGTTGATGAATTTTGGTCATCTATGGTTTCAGAATATAAAGAGCACAAACTTGTATCCATCACCTCATCTCAGGTTGATTTATCTCCCTTTGACAGCTCAAAAGAATCTGAAACACAGGAAAACAAAACAGATCTAGCGCCTTTGATTGCGCTTATGAAAACAACCTTGGGTGATGCCATTAAAGACGTGCGTGAATCCAAGCGCCTAAGTTCAAGCCCGGTGTGTTTGGTACAGGACGATGGCGGCATGAGCGCCCGCTTACAGCAAATGATGCAGCAAGATCAAAAAATAAACCCCACGCAACATCAAACGCTGGAAATCAATCCCAATCATACTGTGATTCAAAAATTACTCAACGAAGTTGGCAACAAAGATGCCCTGCAACAGCTGCAAGATCAGTGTTGGCTTTTGCTTGATCAAGCGATGATCATTGACGGCATTCCTGTGACAGATGGTCAAGCCTTTGCCCAGCGCATCAATCGCCTTATGACGCGGTAAGTGAAGGACAAGGTTTTGTTGAATATTCCCGCGTGGTTGAACCAAGAGGCGCCCATTGTAGCGGAAAAGCTTCTGGGGTGCGGCCTCAGTTTTGAAGGACACAGCGGCATCATAACCGAAACAGAAGCTTATCGCGGTGCGGATGATCCTGCCTCACATGCATACAAAGGCATGACACCGCGCTGCTCTCCGATGTTTAAACAACCTGGAACCATATATATTTACCTGGTTTATGGTATGTACCATTGCCTTAACATTGTTTGCGAGCGTAACGGCACTCCAGCTGCGATTCTTATTCGGGGGCTTAGGCTTGAAAATGGCATCCATCTCGATGGCCCCGGAAAACTCTGTCGACATTTGGGGCTCTCTATCAAGCAAAATGGCACGCACCTTAATACAGCTGCTGGCATTCAACTTATTGAAAGAGAGACCATCCCAACCCATGGTGTGACACCACGCATTGGCATTAAAAAAAGTCAGGAAAAGCTATGGCGCTTTGTTCTCACTGATATAAAATCTACCCAACCGGATTAACTTTAAAGTCCGTTTTACCTAACAGAACAATCAAGTTTTGAAAAAGAGGCAAGCGGGCCCTATGGGATCCGGGGATATCATAGTCAGCAAATAGAAAGGCCTGCTTGGTGTCAGGATGCAGGTTATCAACGTCTTCTTTAATAGTATGGCCTGGGGGAAGTTCCCAACTATGAATCATCACTTCATTGACATAATCTCTGATGATTTGAGCACGATCACGATAGTACTCACGCGCTGTCATTTGACTTAATTTCTTAGCAAGATCACTGCTGAGTGTATACACAACATCAACTGCCACCGGCGTGTTATTATTCGCATTGTCTATGGCTTGAATCATAACTGAAAGTTGCTTGGCTTGCTTGACCTCAGGCCACCCTGCACCCTGAAGAGAGACACTTTCTTTTTCGCAAGCCATCAATAGGAACCGCCCCATTACAGTTAAAAATTTCATCATTTCAATCCCTTTCTATCTCTTCTTAAAAATTAAATTTAAAACCAGCCTTGATCATAAATCTATTTTTATATTTGTAGGACCCTGTTTTATTACGAAGCGGCACCCCATAGGAAACCATAGCATACAAAGGACCCCGAATCGTCACGTTTAAGGCACCATAAAATCCCCAGAGGGTATGAGACTTAGTTTGAACACCGGTAATGGCCTTATTCCAAGTATAGCCATACAAAAACCCTGGTTCAAGATTCATCGCATCAACCACCTGATCCCTCAGAAAGGTATAGGTCATGTTTAACTTTACATTAAAACCATTGTCGCCAGATAGCGCGTTGTATGGAACGAGAAAGTTAAATCGGCCCCCAAAGTTATATTGCTGATCTGCTAGCAGGGTTCGATTTGCAATCTGCAAGAAAACACTTTGATTAAATTGCACATCCTCAAAGTTGTTTTGCTGGGTTTCAATACCCAGTCTAAGAATCAACGGTGTTAAACAGCCGTGAATTTCATTGGTATCTGTTGAAATTGATTTATAGGCACCAAACCCTTTAATTCCTTTTTGAATATCCAGGTCATAGGTTACTTCGCCGGTTTCGTAGATGTATTTACCATGAAGCCCCAGCCACAAATTATCAATTCTGTGTGCTATATTTCGTTCCAAATTGGTTTTATATTTCAATTGCCCATAATAGCTTAAAATCCCAAGCATCCCTCTCAATACATGATGTGAATCACGGATCAAAAAATGCCTTACCTTAAAGCCAAACTCATTAGCAATGATGGCATATTTTTCAGTTAATGGTTTATCATCTTTTCTAAGCCTTAAGACATTGTAATGAATATCAAGATCCGTATCCTCCACACCCAGAGGCAGGGTATATTGATATTCTTGGACCGTGCGGGTGCGGTGCAAGAAAGAAAAGTCGTTGTGAAACCGCAAGTTATCATTCAAGCCAAATAGATTATTATAGTAAAAATCTGTCGGCTGACTCCACGATTTTCCGCCTTTATGATCTGACATCACAAAATCAGAAGAAATACCGAAGGGAATTCTTTTTACGTCGATGGTGAGAATTTTGCGCCCACTAGGATCAGACTCCTTCAACGACACCTCAATATGATAGCCCGGGATGTTTTTCAATTTGTGCTTAATATGCAATTGATCAACATGGCCTGCCTGATAGGTATGGGCAAGCTTCTGCGCTAAATAACGGATTTTCTCTGTTAAGCTCTCCACATCTCCAGTGAAAATTAAATCCACTTTCTCAAATTTCTTTACAGCGTCTGATATCCCATGGGGGCCAACAAACCCGGATACATTTGCTAAGTGATGACGGCTAAGACCCCGTTCCAGAGGAAAAGGATAAATGTCATATGAGGCCATTAAGCCAACGATTAGGATATACTTTCTTATTTTCATATCTTCATTCCTTTAATAATAAACCCGTGAATACCAAGGGCGCTTAATAATTTCTTCAATAAGCGTTGCATAATTTTTCTGTTTCAAAGGGGAGTCGACACCATATGATTTTTTGACAGCTGGAACTGAAAAGTCTTTTGGTATCTTGCTCAAGTCTGAAAATTTATTTTCTCTTTTGATTTCTTGGCCACTTCCTTGGAGAGAGATTTCATGCCATTCTTTTGTGTGGTGCAGGCTTTCCATGCCGCCCCGAATAAAATACCGTTGCAAGCGCATATCCACTTTTTCCTGATTAACAACTAAGTGCTCATGGAGCTTGCCTGTTTTGTAATAGCGGGCAAGTGTTGTTTTTAATTCTTCATTGGTTAAGGGCGGCTTTGATGGCTGGGGGTCTTTTTTGTCATCGTTCTTATCCGCTTTATTATCTTTGTCACTGTTATTCCCTGCCTTGGCCTCATCTCTTTTTTTCTTTTCTGCAGAACCTGCTGACGTCTCCTCTTTTTTCGGATGATCCTCCACCGGCTTTTCTGGAGGTTTTTATGTCTTTTTCTCTTCTTCTAACTGCTTCTTTTCAGCCTTTTTAGCTTTTTTTTCTGCTGTTTTTTTAATAATTTTTTCTTTGGCTGACTTTATTTGCTTTTCCGCTGAAGAGAGCTCAATAGGGAGAATATTTCCTGCGCGCTGTGTGCGCATCCCGTACACATAGGCCAGGTAAGAACTAACACAAACCAACCCCAATATGGCAAAAACAAGAAGAATAAACTTAAATTTCACAACGCACCCTACTCTAAGGAATCATAATTTGAACTTGGCCTGGAAAAGAAATCGTCACGACACCCCCAAACCCACAAACGGCCATGGATGTGTTATTGAGAGCAAGGCATACCCCCAATCATAACCGTAGGTGACCCAGGCGCCCACACAGAGGTTACAGGGGTGCACGGCATAGGTGTTAAAACGCCCAAAGCCGCGGCTGTTGCGGCAGCAACGGCGGGGTTTGCCAGACTCATGCACATACCAAAAGGCATGACTTCTGCAAAGGGAGTCGCTGAATTTATATGGCCGGCTGGCATGCTCTGCCCCATGGTGAGAGCCAATGGCAAAACTTCAAGAACACTCGGGGCCATCCCAAAGGTACAGGCACAAACTGCATTGGAAACCGTAAGTTCTGACATCCTACCCTGTTGTTAATATTGTATTTAACTTAAACTTTTTAAGACCCAGGCGCAACTAAGGTTTGCACTCAATATCATTTATTCATAAAATCTATAGAATGAATCATCTAGCTTTTTTCTTTCTGTACTTATCGATTTCTTTGTTAACGCAAGATACCCACGCTTCTGACTTGTCATTCGTGGAAATATGTACACAAGCCGGAAAACCAAAAATAGCAAAGAAATGCCAGTTTTATTCAAATTCCGAGAATATGGGAGCGATGTATACAACGTGTCGACATTTAGAAAAAGACCCCGCGTTATTTAAAAAGTGTCTTTTCAAATATGGGGATGCCCTTGATATGGCGGCTGTTTATGCAAATGGCATCGATCTTAAGCCAGATTTTTGGAGAGCAATTTCATATGTTTGCTCTTGCGAAAATCAAGTGTCTCCGGCTGAATTCGAAGCCATGATAAAGGTTCTTTACCGCGCAACCCAAACCAAAAACCTCGAAGAAAAGTTTCACTTTTGTAGATATGTCACATCGTCAGCTTCTGCGGCAGCTTGTTATGCGGCAAAACATCAAGCTATCATCCAATCACTAAAGGATGATTTGGAGGCGATTTCAAAATCTTTTTCACCCGCACAAAAAAAATCCTATGAAACGTTTTTACAATCCGCCCATGACTTCATTAAATCACATCTTGATCATGAAATAGATTTATCTGGTTCAGGGCGTTCATTAACAATCATGAATGAACACGAAGATTTGTTAAAATTACTCCTTAAAACGATAATAGAGTTAGTCAATAAGCAGTTGAAACCCGCGCATAAAACCTCCTGCAACTCTGCTGAGAGTCAAATGAATACAACCTATCAAGAACTAATCGATGTCTGTAAAAAACGAGGGAAAAAGATTGCAGACCTCTATGGCCCTACAAGAAAAGGCATTGAAAAAACGCAACAAAAGTTTTTCACCTTCCTCACAAATTTTACTTTGGTTGCGAGCGAACATGCACCCGATGTGCCCCCTCAAAAATGGCAACCACTCATAACCCTCTTTCGACTCAATCAACTCAAAAAACTTTTGCATCTTGTAACAGCGCATCAATGACACACCGTTCTTTCCTTAAGACTTGAATCGTGTGGCCCGTGGAAAGCCATTTGGAACAAAGCGGCCCGCAAGCCCTCGCTTACCAAGCCATAACCGCCAATCTTCAAACTGATAGGTCCGTTTGCCAATTTGCCATGTTAACCCATTTTCTTCATCAAAGAATGTGACATCGGCTAATATACCACTGCGATATTTTTGAAGGGTCACCCCTCTTCCTTTGGTCATGAGGGGCAATTCATCAACTTTATAAATAAGCAGGCGGCGATTATCTCCCACAACCGCAATATGATCACCTGTTACCACCCGACAAAGCGCCGCTTGGACTGGCTTCATCACATTCAGAACTTGGCGGCCATTTTTTGTTTGCGCAACCAGCTCTTCTTTTTTCACAAGGAATCCTCGGCCATCTGTTGAAGCCACGAGCACTTTTTCTTGTGCTTCCCCCTCTGCTAATAGCAAAATCTGTTGAATGCTCACATCATGATCTAGGTCTAGAATAACACTCAGCGGCTCCCCAAAGCCGCGTCCACTTGGCAGCTCATGAATGTTCAGCGTATAGAAACGGCCATCAGACGTCATGACCAACGCTTTATCCGTGGTATAACAAGGCGCAGCAAAGAAGTCGTGATCTCCATCTTTATATTTTACATCGCTTACATCAACAGATCCTTTCAATGTTCGGATCCAGCCATTTTTTGAACAAATCAGAGTAACATTTTCTTTTGTAACAAATGCATCTGTTGGGATATCCGCAATCTCAGCCGCCACTTTAAAATCCGTTCGACGCTGAACAAGATCTTTTTGCTGATTGAACGTTTTCCTCACCTCTGTGATTTCTTTTTTGATTTGGCTTGTTTGCTTAGACTTTGATTCAAGCAGGCCTTCAAGAGAAATTTTTTCTTCTTTCAATGCAGTGTGTTCTTTTCGTATCGCCAGTTCTTCAAGTTTTTGAAGTGTGCGCAATTTGATATTAAGAACAGCTTCAGTTTGTATATAAGTCAATCCCCAGCGCTTCATGATTTCATTCTTTGGATCATCTGCCGTTCGTATGACGGCGATTACCTCATCTAAATGGATAAAGACAATTAAAAAACCATCTAAGATTTCTAATCTTCTAGAAATTTTTTCAATGCGGTAGCTGGTACGGCGTTTTAATATCTCGTAACGACTGGCAATGAAAGCTTTTAAGATGTCAATTAAGGATAAAACTTTCGGCACACCTTCTGCCGTCAAAACATTCATATTCAAAGAAAGACGTGTTTCAAAGTCCGTGTTTTTAAATAATGTTGACATTAACAGTTCTGGATCAACCTGACGATTTTTAGGCGTCAGCACAATTCGAATATCTTGAGCAGACTCATCTTGAATATCGGCCAGCAACGGTAGTTTCTTCGCAAGAAGAAGATCAGCTGTTTTTTCTATCAGTTTACTCTTCTGAACCAGGTAAGGGATTTCTGTCACAATAATCTGATACCCGCCTCCCTTTAAGGACTCAATGTCATACCGACATCGAACCCGCATACTTCCCCGGCCGGTTTGATATGCATGACGCATAACGTCAGAAGAGTCTACAATTGTCCCCCCTGTTGGTAAATCAGGCCCTGGGATAAAAGCCATAATATCATCAAGAGATGCCTCTGGATGATCAAGCAAATGAATTGTACTGGCACATAACTCATCAACATTATGAGGGAGAATAGATGTGGCCATCCCCACAGCAATCCCAATAGCACCATTGGCCAAAAGATTGGGAAAGGCTGCTGGTAAAACCATAGGCTCTTGCTCACTGCCGTCATAATTAGGACGAAAAGGAACTGCATCCTCATGAATACCTTCTAATAACATCAGAGCAACCGGTGAAAGCTTAACCTCTGTATACCGTGAAGCCGCCGCTTCATCGCCATCAATACTACCGAAATTCCCCTGCCCCTTAATAAGCGGATAACGCATAACGAACGGCTGTGCCATCCGCACCAACGCATCATAAACCGCCTTCTCACCATGGGGGTGATACAAACCTTGAACCGGCCCCACCACACGGGCAGACTTTTTAGTCGCGGTATTGGGGAGAATTTTCATCTCGAGCATGGCATATAAAATACGCCGCGTGACCGGCTTTAATCCGTCGCGCACATCCGGGAGAGAGCGGGAAACAATTGTCGACATTGCATAGGACAGATAGCGATCCCCCAGAGCTTTGCGGAATTGAACCGATTCTATTTTGTCAGAAGTCTTAAGTGTCACGATTGAAAGCCTTTCTTAGTAGCATTCTTCTTGAGTTCATCACATCTGTCAATCGACAGGTGTCATTGAAATGTTTTAAAATAAAATATTCAGCAATCAAAACAATAGATTTCAACTCATCTTCACCGATACTTTTTCCCAAAAAACTTTGGGTGTTGTCAGCCCCGTTTTCAAGCATACATTGGGGTAGTTTAAAGAGTTTATCTTGATAGGGCAAACCAGCTTCATAACTGACGGCCTGTCCTGATTTTGGGGAAACCCAAGACAAATTTTCAGTTCCACCGGTTGCCGCACACTGATCTAACGTGAAACCATATCCAAGAGATTCCAGTACAGTCAGTTCAAAAACACCTAAAGCCAAAAGAGGATCTTTAGGGATAGATTGGAAAATCTCAAGCATAGAGTCAAAAAGGAGTGGATAGGCGTTGCGCTCTGGCAAAACTAGGGAAAGAAGCTGACAGGCGTAACTCGCAACACCCATCTTGATCGGATCAAAAATCAATTGCGCGGTTGAATCTTGAATCACCTCTAACTGCCATAAACCCAGTTGTGTTTCCAGCCTTGCTTGCCAGTGACACGCGCACAAAACTCCCAGAGACAAAAATGAGATTGTTTTTTTTGACGGGCGATAAATGCCCTTTGCGAGTCCATTATTTTGCGTAAATAGCGTAAGGATTAGCTTGTTTTCACCAAATTTCCGCATTTCAACAATAATGCCTTGGTCACTCCAATGCACCATCGCTTACCCTTTAAGGCCTATTGCTCGATAGAAAAAACTTTTGGTTTGCCAATTGGGATCTACCTTAACATGCAGATATAAGTGGCAAGGTTTCCCAAAAACGTTGCACATCTCTTGACGGGCGCGCTGATTAATTAATTTGATCGTTTGCCCTTTTGTTCCTAAAAACATTCCCACATGCCGTTTATGCTGTACGTAAATTGTTTGGTAGATAATCAATTCATTTTTATTGGTTTGAGTCAGCTTGTCTGTTTCAACAAAAACCTGATACGGAATCTCTTCGTGGATCAAATCAAAAATTTGCTCTCGCGTTAGTTCAGAAGCCTGTATTTTCTCCGAGAGAGAGATGGAACACGTCTCATCATAAAACCAAGGACTTGGAGGTATTTTTTCTTTAAGAACCTCCAAGAAAAGATCAAGGCCAACTTTACTAACTGTTGATGTGACAATAATCTCACTCTCGGGCAACTTGTCTTTGAACTGTTTAATAATGGGGAGCAGTTCGTCCTGTTTCAGCAAATCGGATTTATTCAAAAGCACAACCACAGGCTTGTTTTTTTGATTCAAATCGTCCACAAGCGCCCGATTAGCCTCAAAGCAATCGCGGCGCCGGGCATCAATAATCAAAACAAGTGTATCTGCATCGCGAATGCCTTGCTCGATAGACTGAGCTATGGCTTTTTCAAATTTGCCTTTTGGATTAAAGACACCGGGGGTATCAACAAAAATAAGTTGGTGCTGACCTTGTGAGAGCGCTGCCATAATTGGCATTCGGGTGGTTTGCCTTTTGCGAGAAACAATGGAAACCTTTCGGTTCAACATAGCATTGATCAGAGAGGATTTCCCGGCATTCGGCAAGCCAACCATGGCAATGAATCCAGCATAGGTGTCTGGTGTGTTTGTCATGAATTCCTTTTAATTAGTTGTGCGTATAGCTTTTGTGCTGCTGCTTGTTCTGCTGATTTCTTAGAGGCCCCTACTGCCTGAGCCGACCACCCATCCACCGTCACTTGAACCTGATGAATGGGGTCATGATCCGGGCCTGAGACGTCAAGGACTTGATAGTCTGGCAATTCAAGTCCATGCGCTTGGGTCCATTCTTGCAACGTAGATTTAGATTCAAGGGCTGCGATACCCGCGTCATTTTCAAATTTATTTGACCACAGTTTATGAAAAACTTGATGGCCTGCTTCAAAGCCGCCATCCATGAAAACAGCCCCCACCAATGCCTCCAAAGCATCTGCCAAGACCGTACTGTTACACGTCTTCTGAAGATCTTCATTTCGAGCAACGATTAAATAGGTGGCTAAATCAATCTCATGTGCTATTTTAGACATGACTTCACGGCTAGCGAGATAAGAAAACCTCTTTGCAAGCTGGCCCTCCTTGTCTTTTGGATTTTTCTGATAAAGGGCTTGTGCCAAACAGAGACCAACCACCCGATCTCCTAAAAACTCAAGGCGCCCAAAGTGATTGATAGCATTTTTCTCAGCTTGACTCGAATGTTTGAGCGCTTGTTCCAGCAGACTGACATGGCGAAAGGAATAATTTATCTTTCTTTGTAGAAGGTCTAAAGTTGAGGAGGATTTCATTACTTAACTAAACTATGGATGTAAAAAACCGCTTCAAACGAATGATTTCAGGCCACTCCCAAATGCGCCAAACATCCCAAAAACTTGAATCAATGGAAAAGAAAATAAATTGCGCGGGGCCTAGGAAATTTTCAAAAGGCACAAAACCAACAGGGGTGTCATAACGGCTATCGGCTGAGTGGTTCCGGTTATCTCCCACCATAAAGTAACGCCCTTCAGGAACATAGTACGGACCCATATTATCAGCGGGCTCATTCCCATCAGCATCATCTCGAAGAATTTTATGACGATAGCCGTTGGGGAGCGTTTCAATATATTGAGGGGTTTTAGAGTTTAGCAAGATTGTTCGCTCTGAGTAATCTTCGATTCTCTCTTGAGGCAATGGTTCATCATTAATATAGATAATACCTTTTTTAAACTCGATCTTTTCACCCGGAAAACCAATGACTCGTTTAACATACCGAACCTGATCATGCTCTCCTAAAAAGACAGCCACATCCCCTCTTTTGGGTTGCCGAGCAAAAATACGGCCTTCAAATAGCTTAGGCGCATTGGGGAAAACCTCTTTCACAAGGCCAAACAAGTGTAAATTGTAACGGCTGTATCCATAGTTAAACTTAGACACATACAAATAATCTCCCTCTATCAGGGTTGGGTACATGGATGGAGAAGGAATGGCAAAAGGCTCTGCGACAAAAAAGCGCAGTGAAAAAACCAAGGCCAACATGCCAAGAAAAGAAAAAATCGTACGTAACATTAAAACTCCTTAAATTTTAGCGTTATGAAACCGTTGAAATAATGACCATAGCTTGGGCATAAGGTGGTTCGTCTGTCAAGGTGATTGCGATATCTGTTTTTTTGGCACCATCGCTCAATCGGTTTAAAATATCAATTGCTGTCCCGTGCAAGCACACTTTAGGCCGACCATTTTTATAATTTAAAATTTCAATATCTTTAAAGGAAAGCCCCTCACTAAAACCTGTCCCCAAAGCTTTTGACACAGCTTCTTTGCCCGCAAAACGCTTGGCTATATAAGGCGTTTGACTTTTAGGGTCGAGTTTTTGCAGAAAATGTTGTTCATCATTTGTCAAAATCCTGTCATAGAAACGCTGACCGTACTGCTGAGCCATTCTTTCAATACGTTCCAAACTTACAAGATCACTGCCGATACCCAAAATCATCACAACCGTTATTTCCTCTCAATGTAACTTACTAGAGCTGTTGCCCGCAAAGATGCCATGATAGAGTTTAAATGTTCAACGTTTTGTACATTAACATCAACAATCAAGTCAAAGAAATCATTCATGCGCCTTAAAATCTTTAGGTTAACGATGTTTCCATTAGCATGCCCAATGATATTCGAAACAGAGCCAAGTGCGCCAGGCAAGTTTTTCAAAACCATAAAGACGCGCCCAACAAACATGTCAACTTCTGTCTCATCCCAGGTCACATCGAGCAGACGCTCTGGCTTATTTTCATAGTGTTTAAGATTATTGCATTCAAGGGTATGTATTGTAATGCCTTTACCTGAGACCACGGCACCAATGATTTTATCTCCTGGCAAAGGATGGCAACAAGATCCATAGCGAATCGCCATTCCAGGTATTAATCCCTTGATCGCCAGCGCTTGGGGATCTTTTTCGACAGCCGCTTGTTTTTGACTCTTTTTCACAGAGCGTGGCAGCTTAAGAATAACCTCTTCCTCTTTTTGAGAGTCCTGAGCTTGACTCTCTAAGAACTTATCTTGATGAACATATTTGATAATTTCAGGAACCGTCAAATCGCCACTCCCCAATGAGACGCACAACTCATCATGTGTGCTACACTTAAAGCGCTCAAGATGCGGGACAAAATCTTTTTGCTTGTAGGCCACACCAAGTTGCTGACAGGCTTTTTTTAAAATGGCAGATCCAAGTTCTCTAAACTCATCTTGTTGCTTGGAGCGAATATATCGACGAATACTGGCGCGTGCTTTACCCGTTACCACAACCCGCTCCCAGGTTGGTGAAGGCTCATGGTGCTGAGAGGTAATAATTTCAACCTGATCGCCATTGCTTAGAACTGTTCTAAGAGGCATCATTTTATTGTTCACTTTTGCGCCAATACAGCGATTACCAACCTCGGAATGTACAGCATAAGCAAAGTCAATACAGGTGGATCCTTTAGCAAGACTGATCAGATCTCCTTTGGAAGTGAAACAAAAAACCTGGTCCTGGAACATTTCAAGCTTGGTGTGCTCTAGAAACTCTTCCGGGTTATTCGCGTTTTCTAGAATATCCAGCAGCCCCCGCAACCATTTATACTGACGCCCTTCTTTCAAGTGCGCGTTCTGTTTGTACTCCCAGTGGGCCGCCACCCCATACTCTGCAATCTTATGCATGTCTTGGGTTCGGATTTGAACCTCAATGCGCTTATTCTCAAAATAAACAGCCGTATGAAGGGATTGATAATGATTGGGCTTGGGCATACTGACATAATCTTTCAGCTCCCCCGGAACAACAACATACTCATTATGAATGGCTCCCAAAGCTTGGTAGCAATCAGCAACGGAGGCAACAATCACTCGAAACGCAATCACATCAGATATTTGTTCAAAAAGAATGTTTTTCTTTTTCATCTTTCTCCAAATGGAGTAAGGTGTTTTTAATCGCCCATGTACTTCTGCAGGAAGTCCTGTTTCAACCAAGCTTTCTCGTAGTTTATCGACGATGTTCTCAATTTGAGTAATACCTTCTCGCTCAATAGCGTCTAAGCGCAAGCGGATGGATTCGTAAGCCTGGGGATAAAGTTCAGCAAAAGCAAGATCTTGCAGCTCGTCTTGAAGGTTACGCATACCAATACGTTCAGCCAGCGGCGCATAAATTTCCATGGTTTCAATTGAAACTTGGCGGCGCTTCTCCTCGGACTTCACATGATAAAGCGTTTGCATGTTATGGAGTCGATCCACCAACTTAATCAAAAGAACACGAATGTCCTCAGACATCGCAATGACAAGTTTACGAAAATTCTCCGCTTGCTTTGTATGATGCGAAGAAAGTTCAATTTTAGTCAGCTTCGTAACCCCTTGAACCAAATAAGCAATCTCCTCAGAAAACTCTTCTTTGATATCTTTTAAGCTGACCGATGTATCTTCAACTGTATCGTGCAGAAGGCCTGTAACAACCGAAGACATATCAAGACGCATATCCACCAACAAACAAGCCACCGCAACAGGATGAATGATGTAACGGTCTCCAGACTTCCTCACTTGCTTTGTATGGGCTTTTTCGGCGAATTGATAGGCCTTCATAATCATCTGCTGCTCGATTTCCGTGTAGCGAGAAGTTCTATTTTTTAAGGCGGCCTCAAGGTATGAATTCATATATTTTTTACATTATCATGCATATCATAACGTTATCTTGAAAGCGGATAAACTAAAAACAACGTTTAACAATAGACCAAAAATACAAGATTACTGCTAAGATTAAGTATCTATTTTTTAGTAATAAACTGATAAAATAGAAAAAAGAATGAATATATTCTTGAAAAAGACACTCGTCTAATATATAAACCAGAAAAAATACAATAAATACTAAGGGGTATATGATGAATGAAATAACAAACAAGGGTGCAGTACATGCAAATTCTGACACCAACTTAAAAGAAAACACAATTCGCTACGCAGTTGATATCGTCAGTGCTTACATCGCTAAAAATGATGTTTCAAAAGATCAACTTCCAGAACTTCTCTCTTCAACGTACAAAGCCGTTGCAAACTTACGAAACAATTCAACGCATCTGCAATCAACTCTTGTTCCTGCTGTGCCTATTGAAGAATCAATCACCGATGATCATATTATTTGCCTTGAAGACGGTAAAAAATTAAAAATGATCAAACGTCATTTGCGGGCGGTTTATGGCATGTCTGTTGAGGAATATCGTAAGCGCTGGCAATTGCCGACTGATTATCCCACCGTGGCCCCAAACTATGCCGAAAAAAGAAGCAAACTTGCCAAAGTAATTGGCCTTGGCGTGAACGGTCGTCGAAAAAAGGCTGCGTCTTAATTCAGACACCTGATCGACACTGGACATTTTTATTAAAAACCTGTATACCACAGCTGTTTATGGATACAGGTTTTTTTTATGACTCATAGGCAGCTCTTCATCAAAACGTACGGATGTCAGATGAACGTCTATGACTCTGACAAAATGGCTGATGTTCTGCGCCCTCATGGCTATCAGCTCTCTACAGCGCCTGAAACTGCTGATATGATCATTCTCAATACATGCCACATTCGCGAGAAAGCGGCTGAAAAAGTATTTTCTGAGCTGGGTCGTCTCAAAATTTTCAAAGATCTGAAAAAGCAAAACGGTCAGCATATGATCATTGCTGTTGCTGGCTGCGTGGCCCAAGCTGAAGGCGCAGAAATCCTCAGGCGTGCCCCTTATGTTGATATTGTTCTAGGCCCACAAACTTATCATCGTCTTCCTGAAATGATCGAACGTGCTGAACGCAATATCATCCGTCCTAAGAACAAAAAAAGAGATAAGATTGTCGAAATTGACTTCCCTCATGAATCCAAATTTGATGAAATTGCCCTTCCCGAGGTCATCGAAAGCACCACCGCTTTTTTAACGATCCAAGAAGGCTGTGATAAGTTTTGCAACTTTTGTTGTGTGCCTTATACCCGTGGCGCTGAATACTCTCGATCGGTTCAAGAGGTATTAAGCGAAGCCCGCCACTTTGTCAAAGCAGGTGTTCGAGAAATTACCTTACTTGGTCAAAATGTCACTGCCTATCATGGCACCTCCCCCGATGGTAAGGGTGAGTGGACAATGGCCAACTTGATTGAAGAGATCGCTCAAATTGATGGACTAGACCGCATTCGTTATACAACATCACACCCACGGGATATGACCAAAGAACTTATTCAGGTTCACGGGTCCTGTGAAAAACTGATGCCTTATCTTCATCTGCCCGTTCAATCTGGTTCTGATTACGTTCTCAAAACGATGAACCGGCAACACACCCGTGATCGCTATTTTGAAATCATTGATGAATTGCGCGCTGATCGCCCTGATCTATCGCTTTCATCGGACTTTATTGTTGGTTTTCCTGGTGAAAAAGATGTGGATTTTGAACAAACGATGGATCTTGTCAGCCGCGTTAACTATGCACAGGCTTATTCCTTCAAATTCAGCCCCCGTCCCGGAACGCCTGCAAGTGTTTATCCAGACTCGGTTCCTGAAGATGTGAAAGATGTGCGTTTAGCCCGCTTGCAAGAATTGCTTCGTCAGCAACAAATCGCCTTTAATGCCTCAAAAATAGGGAAAACCCTCCCTGTTCTCATTGATCGCAAAGGCCGTCATGAAAATCAATTTGTGGGGCGCACACCCTTTCTCCAGGGGGTTCACATTGCCAACCCATCTCTAAAGATTGGTGAAATTTATGATGTTAAAATTACTGATAGCACCTTAAACAGCCTAACCGCCGAATATAATACTGATAACAATGGCGCCGCATGAACCACTCAATCATACAGTTTGAAAGCAATCGCATCCTTTCTGAAGTTGTTGGCCCCAGTAATAAGAATTTAAAACGCATTGAAAAAATATATGAAACCCCTCTCTCACATAAAGGCAACCAAATAGAAATCCACGGCTCTGGCCCTGCTGCTCAAAAAATAAGCAAGCTTTTACATGAGCTCTATCATCATGCCCAAAAAGGCCATCAAATCACATATCAAGATATAGGCATCTATGCCAGGCTCAATGAAAATGAAGATGGACGAAATATTAAAGATATTTCCTTAATCACCCCAAAAATCAAAGTCTTTCCTAAAACGCTTCAGCAAAAAAAGTACATTGAACTTATACAGTCCAAAAATATGGTTTTTTGCGCGGGACCAGCTGGCACAGGTAAAACGTTTCTGGCCGTAGCGGCGGCTGTCTCTGCCTTAAAAAAGAGAGAAGTAGAGCGCATTATTCTCTCACGCCCAGCGGTTGAAGCGGGTGAAAAAATTGGCTTTTTACCTGGAGATGTCAAAGAAAAGCTAGATCCCTATTTCAGGCCCATTTACGACGCCTTGCATGCAATGCTTGATACCGAACGGCCAAAACCCACTATCTGGAAACAAATACCATTGAAATTGCCCCTGTTGCGTTCATGCGGGGCCGAACGCTTGCAAATGCCTTTGTGATTCTTGATGAAGCGCAAAACACAACAGTTGGTCAAATGAAAATGTTCCTAACTCGCTTAGGTGAAAACAGTCGCATGATCATAACCGGGGATCCAACGCAAAACGATCTGATGAAGCATGAAGATTCTGGATTAGAAGATGCATTGAACCGTTTAAAAAAGATTCCTCACATTGGATTTTTAACTTTATCCGCCTCCGATATCGTACGCCATCCCCTGGTTGCTGATATCATTGAGGCGTATTCGTAATCAGGGAGGGTATCATGACCTTAGAGTTTATCGTCAAAGATCAAAGATGGGCCGTTTTATTAGAGGAGGCTCAAGACACGCTGACAGATTTATATCTCACCCTCCTCAGCGATCATAACATCAATCAAGAAAACGTTGAGATATCTGTCATGCTCACCGATGATGCGGAGATACAGGATTTGAATCATCGTTATCGCAATAAAGATCAAGCCACAGATGTGTTGTCTTTTCAACAATATGAAGATATTGACACCATCCAAGCAGCGCTATCTCTTCACAAAATATCCCTTGGCGATATTATTCTCTCTTATGACACACTGGTTAAAAATGCCGAAAGCCAGAAGAAATCTCATGGTAATCATTTCATTCATCTTTTTGTGCATGGCATGTTACATTTATTGGGATATGATCACGAGCATAATGAAGAGGCACATGAAATGGAACAGTGTGAAATAAAGCTCCTGGCGGGCTATGGTATATCTGATCCCTACCGCATTGGATAAAGCATGCTCCACATCGCTCTTTTGTTTTTTATTGGTATTTTATTAGGCCTTGCCAATTTAAAATCAACATTTCTCATTTTAACGCCTCTTGTCACCCCCAGCTTTCTTCTCTTAACTTTTTCTTCCCATCAAAAAATATCTTTCTCCAAGCGCTTTATAATGGGCTGGGTTTTTGGTTTGGGTTATTTTCTAGTCAGTCTTTATTGGATCCCGAATGCTCTCCTGGTTGAAGCTAATCAATTTTCATGGCTTGTGCCTTTTGCTTTTCTAGGCATTCCTGCAATTTGTGCGCTGCTGATGGGAGCATCTTGGATCATAATCCCCTGGATGCATACACAAGGCGTCTTGCGTGTTGGATTATTTTGCCTCAGTTGGCTACTTATGGAATGTATGCTCTACCTTCCTTTTGGTGGGTTCCCCTGGTCTTTAATTGGATATGTCTGGCATCGCTCTCTTCCCATGGCCCAGATCGCGCATCCTTTTACCATTCATGGACTCTCTCTTCTCACGCTGATATGGGGCAGTTTTTACTATTTATTGATCGAAAAACGCACCAAATTAGCTCGATTTTCACTCATTTCTACCCTGATTTTATCCTTTTTGGGCTGCTATTTGTGGGGAATGAAGCGCCTTTCGGAGCCAAATAAGATCAAAGATCTACCAAGCCTGCGGATGATCCAACCGAACATCCCTCAAAAAAATAAGTGGCACCCAGCCTTTCAGAAAAGAAACTTGAGAAAAATTCTAAAATTATCCTACGCGTCTGGCTCTGACTCTCAAACCCTTATCATCTGGCCAGAGGCTGCCTTAACTTATAATATGACGCCATCCCTATTACGTTACATCACCAAATATTTAAATGCTGAACAGTTTTTGATAACGGGCGTTCTTGAAACAGCCCCTTCTTTTAAGGATTCTTTTAACGTTTATAACTCCCTGATTGTTCTCAACAACAGAGGACATATCATTGAAAAATATCGCAAGCATCACCGGGTTCCTTTTGGTGAATATATTCCTGCTTCATCCCTATTGAATAAAATTTTCCCTCATAGCCTTCGAACAATAGCTGGAGGGAGAACCCAAACACTCAGAGGCAAAAAACCACAAACCATTCAGGTGAGTTCTGACATCCAATTCAGTCCCCAAATTTGTTTTGAGACCTTGTTCGGATCCCTGGTTTCGAGCAAACCAGAAAAACCTCTTTGGATCTTGAACCTCACCAACGATGCTTGGTTTGGCCGCTCAACAGGGCCATATCAACATCTGCAGATTAGCCGCTTTCGGGCCATTCAAGCCAATCTTCCGGTGGTTCGGGCTGCAAGCACCGGCATCAGTGCCGTCATTGATAATCATGGGCGCATCATCAAGTCCCTGCCCTATGGTCAAGCTGGCGTTATAGACGTCCATAAAAAAGACCAGATCCGAAGATCTGGTCAAGAGATCTGGTCAAGTCTAACAGGGAGGCTATGATGAACAAAGACTATGTTCTAGTCTTTCTCAAAAGCAATCATCGTTGCGATGATTACAACCCTGATATAAGAACTGTTTTGTTCTTTTCAAGAGCCATCGAAATATTTTTTATTATTTTATAATCACAAAAGGTATTCCATCTTCATAAAAAACTAGCGTTGATCTGACTCCACTTACATTCATATGAGATTAAATCTTACTAGATTAAACTGATATGATTAGCTATCTTATTCATTGAAATGAACACACTCTCTCCCCAACAAGCGGCAACACATCTTCTGAATCATAAGGTAGTTGCCTTTGCAACCGAGACTGTCTATGGTCTTGGCGCTCGGGCTGATTCCAATCAAGCTGTTCAAAAAATATATGATCTCAAAGGTCGTCCCAGTCATAATCCTCTCATTGCTCATGTTTCAACGTTAGACATGGCTCAAACTTTTGCTGAATTTAAGGATACAGCTTTAAAGTTAGCCCGCTTATTTTGGCCAGGACCCCTGACTCTTGTTTTACCGCTCACCAACCCTAATAAAATCGCTGCTTCTGCCAGGGCCAATCTCTCAACCGTTGCTGTGCGATGCCCGGCTCATCCCCTGGCCCAAGAGCTATTAAAGATCGTCAATATCCCGCTTGTGGCCCCAAGTGCCAACATATCCAATCGGATCAGCCCCACGCGCGCTGAACATGTAAAGCACTATTTCCCAACCGTCCCCATTCTTGAAGGGGGCCAAAGCCAAACGGGTCTAGAATCGACCATTATAGACCTCACCGGTAAGACGCCTCTTCTTTTACGCCCCGGCGCGCTGACCGCTGAAGACATCTTTAGCCAAACTCAAATTGAAGTTAATGTCGGCACTCAATCAAAAATCATTAACGCACCCGGGCAGTTAAGCCTCCATTATGCGCCAACTGTCCCTCTTCGCATGGATGTCACAAAGCCAAGGAGTGATGAAATTTTTGTTGGTTTTGGCTCAATGGTCTGTGCCCATAATCTCAGTTCTAAGGGGTGCCTGGTTGAAGCAAGCCATCATCTCTATCACAGCCTATTAATGCTTGAAAAACAGCAGAAACCCATCGCTATTTGTCCCATACCCAATAACGGTGCTGGGGTGGCAATTAATGATCGTCTTCAACGCGCTGCTTCAAAAACCAAAAGCGCTGATTCATGACATCTATTATTCTTGTTCGCCCTCAACTTGCAGAAAATATCGGAATGGTGGCCCGCGCCATGCTCAACTTTGATTTTGATCAATTGCGCTTGGTTCAGCCGCGGGATGGCTGGCCCAATCCTCAGGCAACGGCTGCTGGTGCTGATCGCGTCTTACAACAAGCCCAGGTTTTTCAGTCTGTTGAAGACGCCGTTTCAGACCTTTCCTGTGTCTATGCCACAACCGCCCGCACCCGTGATATTGAAAAATCGGTGCAGGATCTATCAGAGATCAGTGCCAATCAAAGCATCCAAACCGGGGTCTTATTTGGCGCTGAAGCCTCTGGATTGACCAATCAAGAGCTCGCTCTGGCTGACGCGCTGCTGACCATTCAAACCAATCCAGAATTTTCTTCATTAAACTTGGCCCAGTCTGTCGTTTTGGTTTGCCACCAGCTCAATCAGGTGTCAAAACAGGCGCCAAAGAAAAGAGAGGCAGCGCCAAAGCAAGAGCTTCACTTTCTTTTGAAACAATTAGAAAATCGCCTTGAACAAAAAAACTTTTTTAAACCAATAGGTAAAAAACCTCTCATGGTCCAAAATTTGAGCGCTATTTTCACCCGTGCAGGCTTAACATCTCAGGAAATCCAAACGCTCCACGGCGTTATTAAAACACTCTCAAAGTAAGACTGAGACTGTCGTCGATCTCTTCGCACTTGCGAGGCAGTGTTCTTTATTTTTTACTCGTCATTCTGAGCGACAGAATGGAGCGTGAGAATCCCCTTCCTTATTCATTAGATCCTCACGTCACTTCGTTCCTCAGGATGACGTATGTTTTTTTCGTCATTGCGAGGCCAGGGCGCAGCCCCAACGCGGCAATCTCTCTAGATCCCCCTCGCAAAAAAAGGTGCTGCGCTCACACACAACACCAAATCACTAAAGTATTTTACGGGCCTTCGGAGGTCAACCATCACCATCACAAACAGCTGTAGGTTGTGCAGAGCCATCTGAAGCGAAACAAAGTTCGCCGCCACTATTGCCAGTATTTTGTCTTATAATAGTTATAAGATTGTTAATAGTGTCATCGTCAAGATTCAGTGTATTGCCTTGAATATCCATAATCCTCTCAATATACTCCTTGGGCAGGGCACCATCCGATGCGTTTAAAGCGGCTGCAACATCGACATCGGCCCTAAAATCTACGTAGTACAGTGTTCCGTCAACCGTTACAGTCACATCAGCAGCTGGGATACTGTTCTGGGCCACCTCATAAAGCTCTCTAATTTCCGATATAACGTGGGGAGTATCATAGTCACTACCTGACTTTTCTGAAAAATCTCTGTTAATGATAAGATCTAATGCGCCATTGGATAATTGTTTGTATCGCTCGTTTTCCAATAAATACATGGCATCCCCTTTAATTTTATTAATCAAATCGGCTGCTTGGCTATATTTATAGTGCTTACTAGAAGTAGGAGTATTTCTTAGATCATTAAGTCCAGTTAATTCTGCAAGCGACTTAAGGCCTTCTTTTGCCTTGGTTTCCAGCTCTGATCTTGCGTTTTTTTCGTCACCAGATGGCTGCGATTCTTCTCGTGTTAAAACCGCGTCTGCAGTCATTCCACCTATGGCAGGCTGGGATTATACTCAGGATTACACCCCCCCCATCAGCACCGCTGCAAGCACACATCCCAACAGGATCAAACCCTGACTCATTGTTATTTTTCTCATTAATATGTTCATTTTATTTCTCCCTCATCTTTATATTTAAAATTTCCAGCGGCCGCCGACAGACACAAACAGTTTGTTGCGGTGTTTGCCATCGGCATAGAGTGTCCGTCTTTTCAGGGGAATGGCATATTCCACATTGGCCAAAACATATTGGAACAACGGTATGGTCACGCCCACCCCGGTTGCTGTTGCTTCTTCTTTACGGGTACCAATGCTGTTAGCATGGTTTTTAATCCGTCCATAGCTATAGTAAGCATAGACAAAGTCCATAAACGAAACTTTCACCCCGGTGCGCATCCCCGATTGCCCTTGAACGACATGGTTTTTATAAGCACGCTCAATAGCCCGACCCCCAAAAGAATAGTTTTGGTTCGGGCCCGCCTTGGCAGAGGCCCACTGCATATCCACACTTGGGGTAATGGCAAATCCAGCGCCCACGTTTTGTTTGCGCATATAACCCAGCAAAATCGACCAAGCATTTAAATTGCTGCGGACCCGGTCCCGGGCTTTATCGATGGTAAGACCCAATCCTTTGACATAATTTAAATTCAGACCGTTCTTGCCATCCCAGGTATCTTTAAAGTTGTACTTCAACGAGGCAATAAAGTTTGTTTGTATCGATTTCAACTTTGCATTCAAAAAAGACTCCGCAAGTGGCCCCACATTCTCGGGAATGATTCTAATCCTTGTCCCTGGCGCATTGGTTGAGCCGCGCTTATGTTCTAATGTTGTTGTCAAAATCACTTCATCGGTTAAATCCCGATAAAGTGGAAACATCAAATACGTTGCGTACGTAGCGTTCTTCGTTGACAGGTTTCTGTTGGCATCTAACCCATCCGGATCAAATTAAATCGGTTCACCATAATGCCATGGCGAATACCGCTGTCAGACAGCAGATAGTTATAGTTCATTCCCATTCCCCACAGGTTTTTGGGCTCTTGGGACAAAATCGTGTAAAGATTTAGATTATCATGATCCGTAAACGCGTTATTGGCGGAAAAGCTCAAGGTATTGTTAAGGGGTCCCACTTTGGTGGATAGATCATTCTTAAATAAATATCCAATGTGGTGCTCTTCAGCCTTTTTCAATTGAACCGTTAAAATCACAGATTCATTTTTGGCATCGGGTGCAATTGTCACTTTTGTTCCTTGATACCCTGGCAAGGCCTGAAGGTTTTTAATCAAGTTCTGCACAGCATAGCGCGTTGTGAATGGTTGGTTGTCCAAATTGGTTTGAATCATCGATAGAACAGCTGCAGTGGCTTTATCCTTTGGCCCTTGAACGTTGACTTTTTTCAAAGGGAGATCATTCAGGTCAACCGTTAATTGGGTTGAAGACGGTTGCTTTAGCGAGTATCCCAGGAGAATCACCGGGGCATTACGCGCCGCATCGGCAACAAGCGCTCTGGCCGAATCAAGATTTAGTGCTTCTTTTTCAGAGAAGGCCTGCGTTAGTGTCACTTTCAGGTAATGCTGAAGGTCGTAGCGATCGCCGGTTACTTTCACAGTCATTTTTTGGCCTGTTTTCAGGGCAACATCGAAGGAGTAACTTTTTCTTTGAAGAGGTTTTTGCGTTAGGTCAACCCGGGCCACCACCGTGGTATCTGGTCTGGGCTTGGGCTCTAATTTGCCATTCAACGCTTCCATCAAGCGCATCACAAAGCCATCTTCCTTGATTTGCGGCCTATCAGGCAAATCAGCTTTGCTTAGGGCTGAAGCGCCCAACGCTGTTAATCCGACAACTGTAAAAAGATAAAAGTTTCTCATTAAAATGACCTCCTTGTTAGAAACACATTGATAACCCTGCCTGATTATTTTGCCAGCGTCAATGCCCTTTGTTAGATATCCAAAAGTATTTTTAAGGACATAATTTTGATCCGTCAGCGCCGCGCCTCTGGTCATTCTAAAAATCCTCCGCTATCCAGTCTTCAACAACTCAGAGGAAAAAAAATGAAAAAACCAACCAAAAACTGCACCATTTACTGTTTAACCCAATGGGGCCATTTGACCCATGAACAATCAGAGGCACTCTATTTAGCGGCCGAGGTTTTATCCTCCCATTACTCCCTATCAAACCTTCGGCTAGACTCCTTAGGACCCGCACGAAAAAAGTGGTACGAAAAGCATCATTCTTCCAGTTTAGAGAGAAATTCTGTGCTTCATGATCTCGTCAAAGTTTTTGGCCACAAATCATTCCAAATGCTTTTTGATCAAATCATTTTGGGCAATAACATGCCGCTGTTGCACACAGTCAAAAAACATCCCCAAGCAATGAATCTGTTTCAAGGACGGCTTCATCAACTATGTGACGTTATTATGGCTCATATCGAGACATCGCATTTAACTTCATAAATCGACCGCTCTTAAAGGGGTTGACGCCGGTACGCACGCGACTCTCCTGAACATATCCGCGCGGCAAACTGGTGACTGGGTTGCTGTTTTGTACCGTCACCTCATCAAGAACCCCACTTGAAACCTGGGTCGACAGATTCTTTTCATCTAAGAATCGATCTCGGCTATCAATGGCATCGGTATCCCGGGACCATTTTGTCCGCTTAGCATTGGAATAAATATCGCTTATGGATTCATCTGCGCTAATGACCTCGGCAAAATCTCCGGGACCCCCGCCCCACGGTCCTTTCCTCGGCTCATCTTGATCGCCTAGCGTATCGTCATCACTTTGAGTCTCTCCACTAGAATCTCCGTCACCGCCTCCCTCATCGTCTGAGCCACCGCCAAAACCATCGTCATCTCCTCCAAGTCCTTCTCCTTGAAAGCCAGAAGAGTCACCATCAGGGGTGTTGTCCTCATCAAAGTCACCATCGAGGCTACGATCCGGTTGGAGCTGCCCGTCATCATCAGGTATCTCACCGTCATCATCATCGACTATTTCATCTTCTTCGGATTCCTCACTGGTGTCGATGGCGTCATCATTGTCATCATCAAAACCATCGTCATCAACGATTTCACCGGTTTCTTCATCGTATTGCGTCCCATCAGCGGTTGTGCACACCTTCGTCCGGCTCTCGGGCTCTGGGTATTCACAGTAATCTTCACTTGAGCGATTGGCAACAATACCATCTGAGCCGCCACCTCCCTCACTGGCCCCTTTAGTATATTGCGTTCCATCTTTTCTAGTGCAGGTCATGGTTCGGCTTTCCGGGTTTTCAAATTCACAGGTATCATCCCCTGATCCTTGGGTGAGATTTCTGGTTTTTTGAGCGGTATCGGACGCCTGCCCTGATTCTGGTGTCTGAGATACTTCTGTTCCAGGAGCTGGTTTGGTTACCTTGCCCGTTTTCGGGTCATATTCTTCTCCACTTTCACGCACGCATACCTTTTCCGTGCTAAAGGTGCTTTTGCTTTTACAATCTTTTGTTGGGTCTTTCTTTTCTTTTTCCTCATTTGTTTCATGATCAATGGCATGCTGCTGCGCCTCTTCTTCGGTTCGAGTGGCTTTAGAAATTTCTTTGCCGGTTTTTTTGTCATAAACCGATCCATCAAACCGCTCACACACGTCTTTACGAAAGCCCGGAACCCCTTTTTTATAACAGCGCTTGGTATCCCGTGGCTTATATTTCGGAGGTTGATTTTCTCCTTGTGCAGCGGCTTTGGCGCCTTCTGCATCAGGTCTGTTGGCGATATCATTATTTTTATATCCGTCATCTTTGGCAGCGGTAGCTGAGGGCCTGGTGGCCGGCGATACTTCTTCTCCCGTTTCCTGATTGTATTTCCGCCCATTCTAGGTCTTTTTTATGGTCTGCTTCAGATCTTTTCAGGTTTCCGTCTTCATCAAACTCCGCATATCCACCATCGGCAGGCTTTGCAGCAGGGGCACCGCTCTCTCCAGGCTTTGCTCCCTTTCGGGGTGGAACCGGTGGTGGTTGATCCCCTGCTATGTTGGGCTTTGCTCCCTTCCGAGGCGGAAGGGGAGGTGGTTGGTCTCCTGCAGCAGCTGCAGCTCCCTCTACACTAGATTCGGCATTTTCTGCAGCGGCCTTTTCTTGAGCGGCGGCCTCTTCCGCAGTGCTCACCGCTTGTTGTTCTTTTTTAACGGCGCCTTCAGATGCCTGAGCTGCAGCTTGCGCTCTCTCTTCATTGGCTTCAGCGCGCTTTTCCAAGGCTGCAGCTTGTGCTCTATCTTCATCCGCTTGCTGCGCCAAGGTTGCTGCTTCTTGTGCCCGATCCGCTTCTCTTTGTTTTTCCTCCGCGTCAGCTTGAAACTTACGCGCTTCAGGGCTGGTTGGTTCAGAAGGCACCGATGACTTTTGAGCATTGATGGCATCGACATTTTCATATCCATCTGCCGCTGCCTTTGTTGGCGTCGAGGCACCTGTACTGCCCCCATCTGGGGGGGACATCGTCGAGACAGCATAGGCATCGCCAGGTCCAGCATGGGCGGTCATCCCAGCTATGGTCATCAAAACAAGTAATCTTAAAAGTTTCATCATCGCTCCCTGGATGTCTTTAAAATAGTAGCACAGCCATTACATAATGCATGCGAAATTGTTCGCATCAGATTTTATTTTAGCAGAGAATAATGCATTTCAAAAGAACCTCAAATACATAGGACTATTATTCGGTTAAGCCCGGATCGAAGGAGTGGCTTTTGTTGCAGAAAAATCATCGCTCCTTTGAGACTTGGGCTTTGGGCAAACCGACTTATGCTCCAAGCGCCAAAGATGCTGATTTTCCAGCAACGTTTTCATGACTTGAGCATTGAGACCATGCCCCGGATTTTTTGCTATACAGGCCAGTTGAAGCCCCATTCCTAACAGGGCAAAATCACCAATGATATCCAGCGCTTTATGGCGCGCACATTCATTGGTATAACGAAGGCCTTGCTTGTTCATAATACTGCCTTCTTGCATAACAACGGTATTATCCAGCGATGCCCCCTTTGAAAGACCCGCCGACCACATTTTCTGAGCATCTTGATAAAAGCCAAAGGTACGGGCAGAGGCAACCATGGTTATAAAAGAATCATAGACATCCTCAATGTGAAAAGATTGATTTTGAACCCCTTCCCGGCCGTTAAAATCCTGCTCCACATCAATGGAAAAAGTATGGGAAGGCTCTAAGAGCATCTCTGCACCATAACTGGTTTTGATGGTCGTCTCTTCTTTTAAAACCAAAAAAGGCCTTGTATCCGCAATGGGGGCTAATCCAGCACACTGAATCAAGAAAACAAAAGGCGCCGCACTGCCATCCATAATGGGAATCTCTGGCCCATCCACTTCAATGATCACATCTGTTACATGCAACGCCGTCAGGGCCGCCAGCACATGTTCCACCGTTGAGACCTTAACATCCCCCTCCCCAATTTGGGTATTGAATCTAGAATTAACGATGGTTTGCAAAGTTGCGTTTATAAAATTATCCGGCCCGCCAAGATCAGTGCGCACAAATTTGAAACCAGTACCAGCCGAAGCTGGTAATAACCTCAGATTAATACATTGGCCTGAATGAACACCAATACCAGAACACTGAACAGTAGTTTGAAGCGTATAACTCAAGGAAGCGCCTAAATAGTATTTGTCTTTTTTATACTAAAAAGGGGGAGTCAAAAAACAGAAACGGATTGTTTCGCTGTTTTTCTATAGATGGTGCCCAGAGGCGGACTCGAACCACCGACACAAGGATTTTCAGTCCTTTGCTCTACCAACTGAGCTACCTGGGCACACTCATATGGTGATAGAGAAAAATCACAGGGATGTCCAGAATTTTTTGCAAAATCATCTTAAAATTGAAGTGCCCTATCACTATCGATGATTCCTTTAAATCATCCCAGCTTTAAAGCTGAGACAATTACGGAAAACAGACTATTAAAAACAATCACCCAGAAAATAGATAGCACCACGGCCCGGGTAGTATTCACTCCCAAACTTTCAGGGGTTTTTTTAACGTTCAACCCCATGAAACAGCTAATCAATCCAATGATTAAAGAAAAGAACGGCGTTGTGATGTCATGAACCTGATAAAAAAAGTAATAAAGCCCCATATCCAGCTCCACCCAACAAATCACCGCGCCACCCAGAAGGCCCATAAAATTGGCAATCAAAGTTAAGATCGGCATAAAAATTAGCAAGGCTAAAACCCGCGGCAAAATCAAGAAACTCATTGATTTAACGCCCATAATCCGCAGCGCCTGCAATTCTTCATTCAGATTCATCACCCCCATCTCAGCGGCAAAAGCACTGCCCGAGCGGCCTGCAATAATGATGGCACTCATCAAGGCTCCCGCCTCTCGAAACACCGAAAAGCTGACAACCGTTAAAATAGAAGATTCGGCACTAAATTTTGCCAGCTGGATAATTCCCTGATAGCTCAGCACCACTCCCACAACAAAGTTAGTCACCATCACAATAGGGATGGCGCGTATGCCAGCTAGGTAGATCTGATTGATAAAATTAGAGAGGAAGTATCGATTCTTTTGCCCGGATCCCCCCAAAAGGGTCAGAATAAATTCGCCAAAAAATGAAATGCTGCGCCCCATTGAAAGAACAGCGCTTTCTGCCCAAACCCCCACTGAAGCAATTATTTGTTGTATACCCACGCAACACCCCTTTTGACTATAACGTTAGTATAAAGCGGGCGCTATGGTATCTCAATAAGATAATATGTTTCCTCTCACAGGACAGAAAAAAACGATAGCTATATCATGAAGGTAATATATCGGAAGCTTTAGACAAAAGAAACTCATCAAAGCCACGCACACTATTTTCACCCATGAACTTTCGAATGAAATCTAGGTCTCGATCACATTTTTTAAGAGGATTAATCACATAGATAGGCAGATCAGATTTGAGAATGGCTTCACAATTATTCCTGACATGGGACGACCCATAATCATTTTGAAAGTCTAAAAGACCCATGTAGGTATTATAAATTTTTCCAGATCTTGTGAATAAACAAAAAGTATAATAATCTATCTCATCCATAATCCAGCAGACTTGTCTGGTTGACTCACCCTGAGATAAACTCGGAATGATCGGATCGGCACACATAAGAAGCTCGTTGTATTGATATATTTCAGCCTGATTTACCAGGCTCTTGACTGAAGTTAATTTTGGAATCACTCCCTTTTCTCCCAAAAGACTATAGCGATGCTTCCCCTCTTCCGTCTTCTTTGTAAAAGCTTGGTTCAGGGCTTCCAAAGTATCCGGTTGATCGGTATTTATTACGTCAGCAAGATGGCGATAAAAAGCATTTAGAGGTCTTAGAGATTCTTTGAAAACCGCTATCATAGGGAACTATACTACGAGAGTCTTTTTCAAAACTCATGAGTATTGCACCTGGATTGGGAAGAAGTCCAGCAACAGGTCGAAGCACTGTATTATGGGACTTGTAATAGCCATTACCAGTCATAAGTAAAGATGCGCTATAACCAGGCACACCGTGCTTACTCCCCCAAAACGCGTCAACGGTTCGTACTGAACGTATCACCACCGGTGGATGACTTGAAGACCTCAAATCAAAAACCTCAGCTGAAAATGAGTGATCGTCAACATCCTTAATATTCAAAGTGAAATGTGGCAATTCTTGCCTTGTTTCATGAAATGCTGAAAAATTTTCATTCACCGCAGCCCAATCATCCCTGTAATCTTTTAAAACTGGGGTTTGGTAGAGCGCTTCAAGAAAATTCTTTTCTTCAGCCTTCCACGACATAACACCACCACCCTCTTCTTCTTTAAGGAGTGGGTTTTCACCTTTATTGTGCTTCTTAAAAAAACCATCTTCTATAGGTCCAAGAGCAAAAGCCTGTCCTTCTTCACGCTCATCTTCATGACAAAACTTCAGACCAAAATCATCAGGAACTGTAAAAACACAACTAATGTTCAATGAAAACAATAAAAAAATAATAAATCTCATAAAAAAACCTCTTAAATAAACAATGTGTAGCTATTAGTCATCTTCAACCAATTCTGTCAATGGACAGGTAAAATCTTTTAGTCAGATGTGTAAATCAAACCTTTTTTTACTTTTACAAGAAGAGCCGTTATTGGGCACTCATCAACAGCCACAACTATACTTCCAATATCCGCATATTCCCCATCATCTTCGGGTGAAAAAGCAGCTGGATCTTCGATTAATGTTCCTAAAGAATTCGGATCAAGCAACTGAAGAAAAGATTGAAACGAAAAGCCACCCACATCAGCCAGAGAAGCTCTCTCCCCACCATGCACTTTCATGAGCATCCGTATTCCGATTAGAAAATCTTCATCCTCTGAATAAAGGGGGCCTATATCAAAGAAGTCTTCGTCTCTTCCTGAAAGAGTAAGTTTTCCCTCTTCCAAATTGAAATGAAAGGGATTCAAGCGAATAATTTCAGCAAATGTTTGAGAAAAAAACTGGCAATATCGCTGGGAGAAACGTGAAGAGACTTCGCTCATGATCGTCTCATTTTTAAAAACTGCCCCACTAAGTACTATTTTACCTTCTTTAGAATGCGTTTTTAAAGTCAATTTTGAGTTAAAGCCCCCCTCTAAAAAATCATTAATCGCAGACACATGACTTTCTAACTCTTCTTTCGTATCTGAATTACTTTCTTTATAAGGCGCCAATGATAACGTATTCATGGCTTCTTCAACTTCACCATCCATGGCGCTTAAATCAAACATCAAAACCAGTAGCAAGAGGGGTAAAATTATTTTTTTCACAGATATTGCCTTTATGTATTCTTAAATTTATGTGTAGTAATTTTTATTTTTTATTCAACCTTATTTTTTTCTCTGATTTTTTGCCTTACTGTAATATCAAATCACGCAGCAAACACTTGACCTTTTGTCTACAACTTTGTATACCAACAAAAAATGATAGATGAGTAACGCGCCATGAAAAGAACGTTTCAACCCAGTAATCTTGTCCGCAAACGCCGTCACGGCTTTCGTTCCCGCATGGAAACACCTGCTGGCCGTCAAGTAATTAACCGTCGTCGTGCGCGTGGCCGTAAACGCCTGAGCGCCTAAGCTTTTCGGGCATCATGCACCCTCTCGGACGTATCTCTTCCAAGCAAGATTTTGGGCTGATACGTCGCAAGGGGAACCGCTTCAATTCAGCCTCCTTTTCAGCCACTTTTTTATCTAATCAATTGCCAAAGAAGCTCTGCCTCAAACCTGACACCTCCCCTCCTCTTATTTTTGCTGCCTTCACGGTGACTAAAAAAAATTTCAAAAAAGCGGTGGATCGTAATCGCATCAAAAGACGCCTGCGTCCTCTCATTCAGCAAACAAGCCAAAAGTTGCACACTCAAGGCTGGTCCCAGCCACTGATGATTAATTTTTATGCCAAGCCCTCAATTGCAAATGCGTCGTGGCCTGAATTATGCACAGAGTTTGAGGCGTTTTATGATATGCTTCAGAATCATAATTAAGGAAAGGTGATGATTCGTTGGATTGCTCTTTTTTTAATTCGCTGCTACAAACAGGGTATAAGTCCCCTTTTGGGCTGTAATGTCTGTCGCTTTCACCCAAGTTGTTCAGAATACAGCCGACAGGCTTTCAAGGCCTTTGCGCCCGTAAAAGCTTTTAAGTTAACGTGCAAAAGAATTTTAAAGTGTCATCCGTGGCACATAGTCGGGCTAGATCCGCTACCAATTGACGAGATAAAGGATAAAAAATGAACGGCGATGACAACAAAAATTTATTTTTAGCGATTGTTTTATGTTTGGTGATCTTATTTGTTTTTCAATATTTCTTCCCCTCCACCTCCGTTGAAGGGCCCAAAGAGCCCACCACAACCCAAACTCACTCTTCTTCCCAAAGCCCTGTCGATCTCCCAGACCAACCTCAACAGCCCGCCAAGGAAGTCAGCACACCAAAATTCTTCGCTAGACGCATTGAAATTAAAACAGCTAAGTTATCAGGGTCCTTAACCACCCACGGTGGTCGCATCGATGATTTGATTCTCACCCACTATAAAGAAACAAACCAGCCAGACTCCAAGCCCATTCGCATCCTCAGCCCTTCGCATTCAAGTCAACCGTACTATGCAGAGTTTGGATGGACGTCAGCGCAAACAGATTTGGATGACCTCCCCACTGCCGATACCAATTGGCACACAGAGGATACCCGCCTAACGCCAGAAGCACCCATCACCCTCTCCTGGACTAATAAAAACGGTGTTGTTTTTGAAAAGGTCATCTCAGTGGATGAAAACTACGTCTTCACCATTGTAGAGCGCGTTAAAAACACCTCTGCCACACCCCTCAACCTCTACAACTATGGCCTTCTCATCCGTTCAGGCACGCCCCCCGTTTCAAGTTTCTTTATCTCATACGAAGGGCCACTGGGCTATCTTGATGGTAAAAAACACCAAAATGATTATAAAAATTTAATTAAAGAGAAAAAAATCAGTTACACAACCCAATCGGGCTGGCTTGGCTACAGTGATAAATACTGGTTGGGCGCGCTGATTCCGGATCAAAATGTTGTCATTAAAGCCAACATGATTGGCTCCGAGAAAAACAATCAGAATCGGTACCAGCTGGATTATGTTCTGCCCCTTCAAACGGTGGCTCCTGGTCAAACCCATGAAACAACCAATCATTTTTATGCCGGCCCTAAAAAACTTGGTCTGCTAGACGCTTATGAAAAAACTTTAAACATTCCTCATTTTGATCTAGCCGTTGATTTTGGTTGGTTCTACTTTATCACCAAGCCTATTTTTTACATTCTTACCTTCTTTCATAACTGGGTTGGTAATTTTGGGATTGCCATTATTCTTCTCACCATTGCGATGAATGTTTTATTTTTCCCGCTTGCAAGATCAAGCTATCGCTCCATGGCCAAAATGAAAGCGCTGCAACCTGAAATTCAAAAGCTTAAAGAACTGTATCCCGATGATAAAATGAAGCAGCAACAAGAGATGATGGCTTTATTTAAAAAGCATAAGACCAACCCTGCCTCAGGCTGTTTGCCACAATTGATTAAAGCGCCGGTGTTCTTTGCCCTCTACAAAGTCATCTTCATCTCTATTGAAATGCGTCATGCGCCTTTCTTTGGCTGGATTCATGACTTATCAGACGCAGATCCCACCAATATCTTCACCCTCTTTGGTCTGATTTCTTGGGATCCACCCTCGTTCATGCATTTTGGTCTTCTCCCACTTCTTATGGGGGGAACCATGTTCTTGCAACAACGTCTGAACCCCCAGCCTATGGATGACAATCAAAAGGTTATTTTCACCCTGATGCCGGTTATGTTCACTTTTTTCATGGCTGGCTTCCCAACAGGCGTTCTCTTGTATTGGACATGTACCAACATCTTAGGCATGGCTCAACAAGCCTACTTCATGCGGTCTCCAGATCTCTCAAAACCGCAGAAAAAAGTAAGAAAATAGCGCCCATGCCTGATACAAAGTCCCTGTCATTGCCCCCCTGGGCAGAGAGTTATTTCAATGGCACAGCGACTTTTGTTAAGGGGTGCGTGCAACCCAGCCATTTCCCCCCAGCCCTTCATCCTGAAGTTGCTTTTATTGGTCGCTCAAACGTTGGAAAGTCGTCTCTGATCAATGCGCTTCTCAATCGCAAAAGCCTTGCGCGGACCTCAAACACCCCAGGCAGAACAAGAGAAATTAATTACTTTTTTCTCACCCCCCCTCAAAAGATAAAAGAAGAGTTATCATCACCACACGCTCCTCTAGCAGATGGTCTTTACATTGTTGACTTGCCCGGATATGGCTATGCCAAACATCAGAAAGACTTTGGAGAGCAGTGGAAAAAACTGTGTTCGGCATATCTCTCCTCTCGTGAAAACCTCCGCCGCGTCTATGTTTTGGTGGATAGCCGTCATGGTCTAAAAGAAAGCGATCATCAGATGGCTCAATTTCTAGATCATTGGGGCGTCAGCTATCAATTTATTCTCACAAAATCAGACAAACTCTCAAGCGCCAAGCAACAAGCAATCAAAGATCACGTTCATAATGAAGTTGTCAAAAAAGGTAAAATGATCGCAGCCTATCCAGAAATTCTTCAGATTAGCTCAACCAAGAAACGCGGGTTTGACGCCCTCAAGCAAGCAATCGTCACATCAAGCATTTAAAAAAACACAAGACACTTTTTGCTGCAGCACAAAAAAGAGATCTTTGCCTAACATCGTATCAGATGGGGATCTTCTTAAAAGAACAGTCGGGACAAAGCTCTAAAAAAAAGGGCTGTTATTTAACAGCCCTTCAAAATATATAGTTATTTTTAAACTATTTTTTTTCACTTGGATAAACGGCAATTGGTAGCTCTAATCCAAGTTTCTTGGCACATCGAGCTTTATCACCCATCATGGCAATGTATTTCTTTTGATTATCTTTGCCCTTACCCTTATTATTTTCTGAAGTAATGTTACTACCTTTAAGCAACCCTTGAGTAAGCTTATCCAGATCAATCACATAAAGGTGGCACTTCTTATCAGACGCATACTTTGTAAGAGCCCCTGATAGATCTTGCGTAGATTGCAAAGCCACCCCAGCTGGATCATCAGCAACCGAGATATCTTTGTTTTTAGCCATGTCATCCTTGAAAGTCTTCAAGTCACAATCAGGAACTTTAGGCTTCTCGCACTGGCAGTCTTTAGCCAATAGCGTGCCAGAAAAAAGAGTGGCAACAGCAAAAGATAGAGCAATAGTTTTGTAAGACGCGTTCATTATAACCTCCAATGTCAATAAGTTAAATTTAACAGGTTGTAAGCAACCTGGCTAGCTATAATGTGTAAACCCAGATGATTATGATGGTTAACTGCAAAAAAGTATGCTTAACTTAAGAAAGAAAAACAGTTGAGGATTCAATGCGATTACTTTCTATCCTTCTGGTCTGGGGCCTTACACTAAATATCGAGAGTTATAATATGTATGCCGATCAAACGCCTGAGCAAGTCAATCAATACATGCAACAAAACCAAGCCCCTGTCACAAACCCTCATTCTCAAATGCCAGCAGGGCCGACAAATGCTGTCTCGATGCCGCAAATTCGGGGGATGTTTTCCAAGCAGTGGAATATTTGCAAAGCGGTGTTTAACCACGCGCACAAATCCTGCAAAACACCGGATTCTCTAGATAAAGAAAATGCGATTGCTTGTGTCAAAATGTACGAGATTGCCGCCGATAGTTGCTATACAGCGATGAGTGCTTTCTCATTTCACTTGGTATAAACCGAATTTTTCATTTGATATTGCCTCAAAAGAGCAAAGCTGATCAAGGCCAGTGCATAGCCAAAAAAAACATCTGAAGGGTAATGCTTGGTCAAAGCAACGCGCGAAAGGCCAACAACCAATGGCCAAATCCATAAAACAGAGCGGCTTTTAGGCCATAGGTTCATTAAGAACAGCATCAAGAGCATCGATGCCATCGCATGCCCTGAAGGCAGCGATCCATAACGACCATCAAATCCAAACCAATACCAATCAGGTAAAGCGTCGATGGTGTGATAACTAGGCCGTGGTCGACCACAGATAAACTTAATCAAGTGCAGCAGCGATGATGAAACTAAAAATAACAGAAAATATCCTTGAACCCTTTTTTGATGCACGTGACAGAACATGGCCCCTTTTGATTTGAGATGATAACGAGGCTGAAACCATCCACACACCCAAACAAAGATCAAAAAAATCACCAGATATTGTGCTTCCCCAAAATGGGAAATCCAGCGAAAAAAAACGTAGTTATCTTTAATATATGCTGGCCCAGAAAAGATTGCTTTCATCACATCAAGGTCAAGGTTAGCACCAATAAAAAGTAAACCGATACTCAAGAAAAAAATCCCTGAAAATAGATCCAACCTATAATGCGTCACCAGACAACACCTTTGTTAACCAAAAAGTGTATTTGCCACTTATTGCGCGAATAGTTCAGGCTTTTTAGCAGCGAGTCTAATACGTGACCATCCCTAAACTGCATACGTTTAAAGTTAAAGAGAGGACCAAATTCTTGATCTTGGTCTCCTTCTTGAAAAGCGATAAGGGCAAGTCCTTTTTGTTCCTCAGCAATCGTTAATGCCTCAGCCGAGGACGTAACCACTCTAACATCTGTTCCATTTCTGAAATAAAGGCTAGGTTCGTTAAATCCAACAACCACCAACGGTTGCCCCAGTGTCTTTGACCGCAAGCGTGCTTGATAAACTGTCTCCGACAACCATAAAAAAGAAAGCCCGGGTAAAAGAAAAGTAAAGACCAATACATAAAACCCAGCAACACTGGCCAGGTATCGCATCGATAAATTCATGTGAGGCTTCCATAAAACAACGCCCCCAAAACATAAAACCAGACCTAAAGTTAGATTGCATGCTTTAAAAAACGATAGGGAATAAAACGTCAAAATGAGAAGAAAGCAGAACAAGGCCAACGTTAAAATCAAATATAGAATTGACACAAGCTTCCCGCCAATGCTTTTGGTCTTGGGCCACTCAAATCGATCAAGGGCGTAGGCTGTTAATAACCAGATAGCTGGGAATAAGGGCAGTACATAATGAGGAAGTTTTGTTGGAATCAATTCAAACATCACCCAACTTGGGAGAAGCCACGCCAGCATAAATTGTGCCTTTGGATCCTGCCTTAAAATTCGCCAGCGGGGCAAAATTCTGAAAACAATCAAGCTCTCCGGCCACAGTAAAATAAAGGAAATCAACGTGTAATAACCGGGATAGAATCCATGGGATTCTTGGCCTTTCAAAAGTTTAGGGATAAAATCAACGCCGATGGCATGTGCGGCATACGCCCCCGATGATTTCCATTGAACCATTAGAAACCACGGGAGGTTCACCAATAGTAAAATAAAGAATCCCTTGAACCATGCCAAAGACCTCAAGCTAATAGGCGCTTTAAAAGCATATCGCAATGTCAAAACGGTCAAGATAAAAATCATCGGCGCAATGGGCCCTTTGATCAAAATCGTAAACGCCATGACACCCCACATAGCAATCTGTTCACGTGGGAGCGTCGCTTTTTTGAGCAGTTGATTCTGATACCACCGCGCCAACAAGCCTTGCTGCACCACAATCAACACCAGCAAAACGGTATCTGTCTTTGCCAAATGTGATTCAACCACCGTCAACAAACTTACAGCCATAAATGTTGTGGCAAACGCCGCTGCTTTCTGGCCAATCACGGATCGGAAGAGAAAAAACAGAGCCAGTAACATGCCAAAGCCAGCAATCAAATTCGGCAAGCGATAAACACTAATGCGGATCTGCGCATCTTTTACACCTAAGAATTGAGCTGCTTTCACACACCCCGCTTGCAGCCAGTAAATCCCAATAGGTTTTTTATTACGTGGTTGATCAAGGAATTTGATCGACCAATAATCGCCCGTTTCTACCATTTGTTTTGATGCCTGGGCAAAACGCGCTTCATCGCGATCAGTCGCTGGTAAAACGAACTTACTGATGCTCAAACACGCATACAAAAGCGTTAAAAAGAAAAGAAATTTTTGGGTTGAAAAAGAATGATTGATCATAGGTATGATCATAGAGAATTTGACGACTGAAACAATTAAAAAAGCCGAAAGGTCATCAAATTTGACCTTAATAATTCAAGCACCACATGAGTGCTTATTGGTCTACCTAAACAAAATGTGCTGTTTTAGACCAATGCGGTAAGTCAACCCCTCTTACACTTGCTTGAAAAAATTCTTGATTAAAGGGCTTTGTTAAAAAATAAGCTTGGCATAAGGTTGAACATTCTAATTGGCAAACATTAATTCTATTATGGTGCGCTCTCCTGTTTGCGCCCTCCCGCGCACGCTGAGGCGTTGAACAAAAGTCTTTGAGATTGATTATATATTGCGCATCAACCCCTTCCTTAATGATATCGCATTTATCCTTCAATGGCTGCGCTAGTCGATTGCAATCTATCTGCTCAACCGTACCGTTAACCCATGCCATTTCTATTTTGCTTTGTGTACAAAGTTGGTGACATTTCACATAACTCTCCTGGGGTGGAAAACTTTTTGCCATTGAAGTTAGGGGGAATCAGCTCAATAGCATAAATAATATTTTCATGATAACGCCTCACTTATAAAGAATATAGCATCTATAAAGATGCCCATCTAACCTTACTATGTGCAAGGGATATTAACATCTTTTTTCTTACGTTTTTTCCTGAAGAAATCAGAAAGCATTTGTCCACACTCAGGGAGAATATAGTCTGTATTCACCTCAGGTTTATGAAAGCATGTTGGGTGGGTATAAAGTTTTGGCCCTTGAAACAAAGCGCCCCCCTTGGGATCTAAAGCCCCCAAATAAACCGTTTGAATGCGCGTTTTAGCAATGATATCCGCACACATGGCACATGGTTCAAGGGTTGTGAAAAGCAAGCAGCCATCCAAGCGCGGCCTGCTAAATTTTTGGCAAGCGCGCCTTAGCGCCACCACTTCGGCATGGGCACTCGGATCATTGGTTGTTTCGGTTTCGTTATGCCCTGCCCCGATCACATCTCCAGATGCCAGGCAAACCACCGCCCCGATGGGGACCTCTCCTTTTTTGGATGCTTGAATAGCTTGTTCAATGGCAAGATTCATAAAGTTTTTAATATTAATACACACTTGAACACTGGCTCCAGAGAATCGATGATGATAAGTATATACCATCAATCAACCCAACAACAAGTGAGGACCTATGGCGCAACCGACTTCTTTACCAGAATGGAATCTATCAAGCCTGTACCAATCCATGGAAGATCCACAAATAGAAGCTGATCTAAATCAAACCCGCACCCTCATTGAAACCTTCACAACTGCCTATCGTGGCAAAGTTTCATCTTTATCATCCAGCTCTCTCCTGACGTGCCTTGAAGCTTATCAAGATATTGTCGCTCTCATTCGAAAACTATCCTGCTACGGAACACTTATTTACCGCCAAGGCATGACAGACAGCCAAAGGTCAGGACTCAATCAAAAAATTCAAGAAACCATCACCGACATCAGTCAAGAGATGGTTTTCTTTTCTTTGGAAATCAATCAAATCGAAGATGACACCCTGGCAGGAATGTTTGAACAAGAAGCAAAGCTTAAAGCGCTTAAGCCATGGTTTGACGATTTACGGTCATTCCGGCCTTACCAACTTTCAGAACAACAAGAGCGCTTGCTTCATCTTCTCAATCCCTTCGCCAATGAAAATTGGGAACGTTTGCATAACGAATCCCTTGCAACCTTAACGTTCACTTATCTTGATCGCACAGATGTCACCATTTCAGAAGTGATGCATGATTTTAGCGCGCCTGAACGGGAAACCCGACAAGCAGCCAATCAGGCTTTTTCTAGGGAAATTAAAAAAATTCTTCCTGTTAATTGCCTAGCCCTTAACACCATTGTTAAGCAAAAAGCCGTCATCGATGAAATGCGAGGCTTTAACAAACCCATTCAATCTCGCAATCTGGCCAACTTAGTTGAGGATGACGTGGTTGATGCGTTGATCAACACTGTTCAAAAAAACTATCAAAATTTATCCCATCGATATTATCAACTCAAAGCCAAGATTCTTGGATATCAGCAAATGCCCTATTGGGAACGCTCGGCGCCTCTGAAGTTTGGTGCTGAGAAAACCTACAGTTGGGAGGAAGCATGCCAGCTTGTTTGGACAGCGTATGATTCCTTCTCACCAGAGCTTTCAACGATTGTTCAAAAATTCTATGACAATAAGTGGATTGATGCGGCCCTCAGACCAGGAAAAGATAACGGCGCCTTTTCCATGCAAACAGTGCCTGGTTCAAACCCATTTATATTGGTTAATTTCAAAGGATCTGTCCGGGATGTCGCAACACTTGCCCATGAGCTTGGTCATGGCGTCCATCAATATCTCTCTGAATCCCAAGGCATTCTTTTGATGGACACACCGCTTACGGTTGCTGAAACCGCTTCCGTTTTTGGTGAAATGCTTACCTTTAAGTCCATGTATCAATCATCAACGGATGCCAATATGAAAAAATCATTACTGGCAAGCAAAATCGAAGACATGCTCAATACAGTCATTCGTCAAATTGCCTTTTGTGACTTTGAGAAACGTGTGCACGATTTACGTAAAAAGCAAGAACTTGCCCCCACTGACTTTGCAGAAATTTGGCACCACGTCCAAAAAGACTCTCTGGGTGATGCTGTTCAAACGGATGATCCAGAATACAGCCCCTACTGGAGCTATGTTTCACACTTCTATCACACCCCGTTTTATGTCTATGCCTACTCCTTTGGGGATTGTCTCGTCAATGCTCTTTACGCTTGTTACGAGCAAGGTCACCCTAACTTTAAAGAGAAATATCTAGACCTTCTCAAAGCGGGCGGATCGAAGAGATATGATGAGCTATTAGCCCCGTTCAACCTAAATCCTAAAGATCCAACTTTCTGGCAATTAGGGTTAGATTTGGTTGGTAAATTGATTGATCAGTTTGAGGATCTTGTTCAAAAAGATGGATGAATCCAACTCGTTTCACAAACGTCTGAATCGATATCTAAATGTAGGCCTCTCTGCTTCTGGTCTTGCTGGCCAGTATGCCTGGGGGAAAGCCTTTAAAGGGTCAACGCATGATCAAGCATTTGCAGAAGCCCTCTACCAATTTTTCGGGCAACTACGGGGGCCCATAGTTAAGATCGCCCAATTGGTTGCAATGATCCCCGACCTTCTGCCGCCAGAATACACTGAAAAATTACTAAAGCTTCAGTCACAAGCCCCGCCAATGAATAAGCTTTTTGTGCGCCGGCGTATGCGTCAAGAATTAGGGTTAAATTGGCAAGACAGCTTTCTTTCTTTCGATGAAACTGCTGTCTCTGCCGCTTCTCTGGGACAAGTCCATAAAGCCACGCACCTCAATGGGCAAGAGTTGGCTTGTAAACTACAATATCCAGATATGGCCGCCATTGTTGGCGCAGACCTTGAACAACTCAAACTCTTTTTCTCATTGTATCAAAAGTGGAATCCTGGGCTAGATCACAGCAACATCTTTCAGGAAATTAAAGATCACTTACTCGAAGAATTAGACTATCAAAAAGAAGCCAAAAACCTCTCTCTTTTCAAAACGTTTTTCAGTCAAGATTCCGCCGTTCAGATCCCGTCTGTGCACAGCGTGCTATCAACAAGTAAACTTCTGACCATGGACTGGCGTTCAGGTAGATCTCTGAAAAATCTATCAGAAAAAGAAGATTTGAATCAGATTGCCAAAAACTTGTTTCATGCGTGGTATACCCCCTTCTACAAAGCCGGAATATTGCACGGTGACCCTCACATGGGTAATTATCAGGTGGATAAGCAAGGTGCTATTATTCTCTATGATTTTGGCTGTGTTCGTGTTTTTGAACCATCCTTTATTACCAGTAGCATCCTGCTGTATCGTGCTTTGATGACGGAAAATAAAGAAATGGAGTGCGAAGCATATAGAGAGTGAGGGTTTGAAAACTTAAACCAAGAGATCATAGACGCACTTCATCTATGGTCATCTTATCTTTATGGCCCCCTTCTAGAAGATCGTGTTCGGCCTATTGAAGAAAGTTACAGCAGCCTCAAAGGGCAAAAGATTGCAAAAGAAGTTGCCCGTCGCCTGCAAAGCCATGGTGGTGTCAAACCGCCAAAAACATTTGTTTTTATGGATCGAGCAGCCATTGGACTTGGATCTGTTTTTATGCATCTCAAAGCCCATCTGAACTGGCACCAACTCTTTGAAAGCATTATCGATTCGGCAACCCAAAGCTCGATTGCGCGCCAACAAAAGACTCTAGGTATTGGTGTCAAAGGGTCTACTCTTTAGATTCTGCTTTCAAAAGCCGCGCTGTGGAATCCCTCTTTTTGATCAGCAATAAAAAGAAAGCATTTCATCAAATGCAGCGCCGCTTCTTCAGTCGGAAACTTTGTTTTCAACACATTGATCAGAAACAATTTATCAATCTGGTTCATTTGTGCTGCTTCGACGCTGAAAAAGGCTAAAAGTAAATCGTCTTTATTAATGCAATCGATAAAGTTAGCAAGGCTCAATCCCTCAACTTTCGCCTCATAAAGAAATTCAGCTATTTTCATGGGTTTTTGAGAGGCGGTGCTATCAAGAACAATTTTGCACAATTTCAAAAGGGTGCATTCATGAGAACAGGCTAAATTAACGGGTGATACGTGAATGTTACTTCGATCGAGTTTTTCGGGGAAATAGTTCAATAATTGAATTTTAACATCGTTCAGAGTCAACTCGTAGGTGTTTTTTGGGGTTATTCTTTTTTCTTTTTTTGAGGTCATGATGAAGGTATCTAATTGAACGACTTTAGCCACGTTGCTACTCCTTGAATTCGTTTTCATGACCATTGATATAAGTATAAAAAATGTATTTTCAAGGTCTAGTTGAAAAAAAGGCGGAACACATCACAAGATGAGATCTGGAAGTTGCCCAACAAGCAGTCTATTTTACAGGTTTGTCTCGGAAGCGGGCACGCCTCAATCCTTCAAGCCAGGATGAGCGAGCAGCCAAGGCCGCTTTGAATCTAGCTTCATCGTCTTTGAGTGTAGAAGCCTCACGGATATCAGCGATGCCGCGGTCATGGGCTCTTTCAAAACGCTCTTGCGCCATAAACCCCGATGTTTCTTGGTTTAGATAATAGAGTGCTTTGGTATAATGCACATCCACTTTCAGAAGTCTTTTTAATTTTTCCTCACACGCCGGACCTGGAAACTGACACGCTTTTTGGACATCTTGATCCATTACAAGACTGTTTAAACACACAGAAGATTCTGCTGAGAGGGCTGTCGTATCAGCGTTTTTAATGCCCCAGCCATCGAAAGATGAGCATAAAATCAACCCTGTTAAAAATCTAAGCAGCACTCTCATTACTGAACGTTATGAACAACATTGGTGACCACACCCCAAATAACAAAATTCATATCTTTGGTAATTTCAATGCCAGCATAGCCAGAGTTCTCAGGCATCAGGAAAATCGTTTGGTTGTTGGTGCACAGTCTTTTAACAGTCAATTCACCGTTGATTGCCGCAACAATAATATTGCCATTCACAGCCCGAAGAGATGAGTCAACAATCAGCAAGTCTTCTGGGTGAATATTGGCGTCACGCATGGAATCACCACTAACGCGCACAATAAAAGTTTTACTTGGGTTTTTAACAAGGTGTTTGTTTAGATCAAGTGTGCCTTCGGTAAAATCCTCTGAAATAGACGGTGATCCGGCATATACCGGTGAAGAATAAAGAACCAGAGGATAGTCCGTAACAGAATCAACTTTATAAACCTTTGCAACACTCGGCTCGGATGATTTTTGAGGAAAATTAATAATCATTTGTAAATCGCTCCTTATGGATTTAATCTACCCTAACTGACACAAAACTTTCAACAATGTGTTTTTGAAAATTACCTATATTTTCAATCATTTGTGTCAGTTAAGAAAATAAGTTTCAGGAGAGAAAAATGATCTTAATTTTATCAGGCGGCGTTCATAAAGATTCAATGAACAAAAAACTTGCTCAGCATGTTGAAAAGATTTGCCACCAACTGAATGCCCCAGCTGAATTTATCGATATCTCTGCTTATGATCTTCCGTTGCTTGATCCGTCAAATAAAAGCGCTCAAAAACCCCCAAAAAACCTTTTAGAATTAAGAGAAAAGTTTGAACGCGCAAATGGGTTTTATATATCAACACCTGAGTATAATGGTGGGATCACCCCCATTCTCTCAAATCTCCTCAATTCCGTTTTTAACTTTGTTTACTTTCCCAAAAATACCATGGCGCCCATCATTAACAAACCGGCCCTGGTAGGGTCTGCGTCACCCTCTATTTATGGCGCGCTGCAAGCCTGCATGACGTTAAAGTCTCAGCTTTCCCACATGGGCGCTATTATTTGCCCTCATGCTGTGTCGTTGAGCAAGGCGAATGATATGTTTGATAATGAAGGTAACTTGTCAAATGCAGAAGCGGAAAAGCGCCTAATGCAAGGGGTTAATGTTTTGTTAAAACTATCAAACATGGTCTTTTGATCAAAACGCAAAGAGATCTTTTACTGTTCTTTTTTTCGGAGCACAGTTTTATAACTGCCTAAAAGAATGGCAAGGTTAGCCTTAAATATAGCGCTCTAGGTGGCAGTTGAAACTTCTACGCAAATGGGGGCGCATCCCTTAATCAATCCACAAACGATTGGCTGCGTTAATTTAAGCCAGCCTCTTGGCTTTTATCCCATAGCCTAAAAGTCCACCTACTTGAGCATCCCAAAGCTTGTTATATAATTTTCCATTTTTCAGCAGCTCATCGTGAGAACCATCTTCAACAATCTTACCTTTATCAAAAACCAGAATTCGGTCCATGTGAAGTAAAGTTGATAATCGGTGAGCAATAATAAGTGTTGTTTTATTTTGTATTAATTCCAAAAGGCTATCTTGAATTAAAGCTTCGGTCACTGAATCCAATTGTGAAGTTGCTTCATCAAGGATAAGTATGGGTGCATTTTTAAGTATTGCTCTTGCTATTGCGATACGTTGACGTTGTCCCCCAGAAACTTTCACACCACGCTCACCAGCCAGCATCTTATAACCTTGGGGTAGCCTTGTAATAAACTCATGTGCATGCGCTTTTTTTGAAGCCTCTATGACCTCTTCATCAGTTGCATCAATCCGACCATACCGAATATTATCCATGAGACTTCTGTGAAAAAGACTTGGGTCTTGCGGGATCATCGCAATATTTTCATGCAAGGAATCTTGGCTAACGTCACGGATATCCTGCCCATCAATGAGAATCGCACCATCCGTCACATCAAAAACGCGTAATACCAAGTTGACGAAAGTAGTTTTGCCACTACCAGAATAGCCAACAAGTCCTACTTTTTGACCAGGGTTAATATCAACGGATTTATTTTCGAAAAGGGGATGAGTGCCTTTATAGTGAAACTTAACCTTGGCAAAAGAAATTTGGCCTTTATGACAGTGAAGCTGTTTTGCATTGGGTTTGTCTTGAACTTCTAGAGGCGTCATTAGGGAAAACAAACTTTGCTTGCACTTTCCAACTGCTTTATTAAATTCATCGACCTCTGACATTGTAAACCACATCATATGGCCTGTTTCCATCGTCAGACCAAAGATTAACGCAAAATCACCAACAGTTACTAAGTTTTGACTATACAGAAGTGCCAAAAAATAAGCAGAAAACGCCATCATTATGGCGATCAGCCCTCCCAGAATGGAGTGCATAATAAAAGCATAAAAATAAGTATTATGATACGTTTGCCGCTGGATATCTAAAAAGGGTATCATTCTTAAGTTTTCATAAGCTCTTTTAGAAAAAATCCTGATATTACTTTGGTTTGATACTGTATCAATTAATTCACCAACAACCACGGATTCTGCCGCAGCGGTTGCATCAGATAGAGCGACAAATTTTTTTGACATTAGAATGCTTGCGCTTGCAAAAAACATGAACCACGTAACTAATATCAGACAAAATATTGGATTCACAAAGTAGGCCGTTGCAAATGCTGTCAGGAGAAGGGATATTCCTCTCAAAAAATTAGAGGCAATAGAGGTAATGATCCGCTCGCTACCATCTGCTAAATTAGTAATCTGTTTTGATATTTTTCCTGATAAATTATCTTGAAAAAACTGATGTGATTGTCCAAGAACATAATCCATTGTCTTGCTTATCATTCGAGTGATGATTATAGGAACAAACTTGCCGCGAATATAAGTAATGGCTCGCCAGGTACAAACATCAAATATTATAAAGTTTAGAACAATAAGGCTAGCAGGCAGCAAGAGAACTGATATATCTTTATTTTGAATTTGCGGCAGAAGATTAATAATATTTTTAATTAAGATGCTATTAAAGGGGCCCCAAAATCCAGCCATAACAGCGAGTAAGACAAAAAAAGTTACTGTAGGTTTAAACCTGCGCAGGAAGTGCCATAGGAATGGAAAAAGTGTTTTTGGTAATTTCTGCATATTAGGCCCCTTCCTATTTTAGGCTACCATTTAAACTCTCCTGGATAAATGTTAATTTTCTTTAAAAAACCAGTTAACTTCATGATTCTGGAAGTTTTTTAGGGTGTGTCTTTAGGTAAATTAAGGGCGCAAGTTTTATCTTAAAAAAAGATGTATAAAGCAGCTAAGAAATCAAAACATAAAAAATCTTTTCATAAAATACCTCTGCCTATATATCCAAATGCTAAAGAGCCCCGCCAGACCAGTCAATGAATCTTTTGGGGCTCTTTAGTAACGATAGGATAGAGTTTTAATTCAAAAAGACTTACCACTCCTCATCATCGCTCGAATCGCTTGTCGAAAGCTCCTCTTCTACTCCTTCAGCTGCTGGCCCATCCCCTTTTTTAGGTCCAAAAACAACATCAGATCCTTGATAGAATCCTTCTTGCTCAGCAAACGCCAATAAGCTGAAACCTTTATCATCTGGGTGCGCTGAAGAAGAAGCTGCAGTGCCACCCTCTACTTCTGCCGCAGCTTCTTCACGCGCTGCGGCTCTCTCTGCGCGGGCCTGATTTTCTTGATGGGATCTTATTTGATCATAAAAAGGACGCAACATTCTTAGAACAATAACATCCCCCATGTACGTTGAAAAAACCACCTGACGGGGAGTTCGTTCTTTTTCACTACTTTGATACAAGATCTTTAATAGCTTAAGTGTTTTGTCAAACTTTGGCGCTTCAAGTTGAAGAAGCCGATGGCGTGTTTCAGGCTCAAAAACAGCTTCTCTATCAGCCTTAGCTATTGCCTCAAACTCTGGAGTAAGTTCTTTATGCCGCTTCACAAAATCTCCAGCAATAAGCGCAGCATACTTAGGGAGTTTTTTGGCCTTCGTGCGCATAAGATCTTGTATGTTTTTAGGCGCCGCTTGCTCAACAAAATCCCACAATGATGAATAAATTTCTTGGTAGAATTTTCGATCTGTCTCTATATAGTTTGGCAAAGCATGACAAATCCGGGGCACCGCACCAACGCTACGTTTTGCAACATCCCCTTGTTCAGTTAAATAATACTCTTTTGAAAGAAACAATAAATCTAAAAAACCATAGACTGAAAGACTAGTATTTTCTTCTTGTGCACCACGACAGCTATGAATCAACTCTTGATAAACTCGACAGTCATGATCAATGCCATTCAAAAGCAATTCTTTTGTGAAAAACCAATTCTTTTTAAGTTCCTTGTATAAAACCTGCTTCTTTTTGTCATCAAGCTCAATGAGATCACCAACAGCACCTAGGATACCATTTAAGTTTTCCTCAGACCGGTCTTCTTGATATTTGCCCGTGTAACGCTTGATAGATATTTTGGCCCTAAACCTATCGTTCAATTTTTTATTAATTTCACCTAATTGGCGATGTATAGCGTCCCGATCACCAAATTCTTGTGGCCACTCCGGCGGCAATGATGAAACCATAAATGGAGTGCAAAGAAGGGCGGCAAAAATAAGACGGGTGATCATTTTCTCTCTCATATAATTTACATGTAGATATAGGGCTTATATTTATAAATTCAATTATAAAATAATTTTTTATTTGCTTGCCCAAAAATCTTTTTCATTATTAAAAGAGCCCGCATAGACATCACCCGTGATTCAAGATATCATAAACTTCTTATTTAAATGGATGGTTAGGATGACACGTAAAATTGGTTTGGTTGGTGCTGGTAATATTGGGGGAACGATTGCTCTCTTGGCAGCTCAAAAAAAGTTAGGCGATGTTGTTCTGATTGATATTGCGCCTGGAATGCCCCAAGGAAAAGCTTTGGATCTCTGTCAGATGGGTGCTGCAGAAGGTTTTGAGCCCGTCATCACAGGTTCCAATAATATGGCTGATCTGCATGGCTGTGACGTTGTAATCATCACAGCCGGCCTCCCCCGCCAACCAGGAATGAGCCGCGATGATTTGCTCAAGACCAACGCTGACATTATTGGTAAAATCGCTGCAGAAGTTAAACAACACTGTCCCCAGGCGTTTGTAATTGTTGTAACCAATCCTTTGGATGCCATGGTTTGGCATTTTCAACAAATCAGTGGCCTCCCCGCTCATCAAGTTGTTGGGATGGCAGGCATCCTTGACAGTTCTCGTTTCAGACTATTCCTGGCACAAGAGTTGGCGACGTCCATCGAAAATGTCTCTGCCACTGTTTTGGGCGGTCATGGGGATACCATGGTTCCCCTCCTACGACACTCTTTTGTCGGGGGCATCACTTTAGAAAACTTGGTTGCAGAAGGCCGTCTTTCAAAAAGGAGGCTTGATGAAATCGTTGAGCGTACCCGTAAGGGAGGCGGTGAAATTGTTGAACTGTTAAAAAAAGGATCAGCCTTTTATGCGCCTGCAGCCTCAGCCATCCAAATGGCAGAATCTTATTTGCTTGATCTCAAGCGCCAGCTTCCGTGTGCTGCTCACTTGACGGGTCAGTATGGCATCAATGATTTATACGTCGGCGTGCCTATTATCATTGGCGCCCGTGGGGTTGAAAAAATCATTGAATATTCCCTCAATCAAGAAGAACAAACTATGCTTAATCAGTCCCCCCAAGCGGTGCGCGATCTGGTTCAAACACTCACCAATTTATGCGCGTGAGGGACAATGAATATTCATGAATACCAAGCCAAAGAACTTCTCAACACCTATAACGTTCCTGTTTTAAAAAATGGCATCGTTGATGATTTAGGTCAGGTTGAAACCATCGCCCAAGAATTGGGTGGCCCCGTGTGGGTGGTGAAAGCCCAAATCCATGCCGGTGGTCGCGGTCAAGGCTGTGGCGTAAAAGTAGTACGCTCACTTGAAGACGTTAAAGAACAGGCCCGAAACATCTTGGGCATGACCCTGGTCACTCACCAAACCGGTCCGGATGGACAGCTTGTTCGCACCCTTATGATTGAGCAAGGATGTGATATTGACCGCGAACTCTATTTCAGTATGTTGGTTGATCGCGACTGTCAGTGTATTACCCTCATTGTCTCTTCTGAAGGGGGCATGGACATTGAGGAAGTTGCCAAAAAAACACCGGAAAAAGTTGTTAAAATTGCCATTGATCCCCTCACCGGCCCCAAAGGATTTCATGTTTTAAAATGTGCTGCTGTTTTGGGTATTTCTAAAGAAGGCCACAAAGCACTCCAAGAGTTCATTACGAATTGCTATCGATTGTTTGTTGAAAAAGATGCCAGCCTTCTTGAAATCAATCCCCTGGTTATTGACAAGCAAGGCAACCTTGTTGCTCTTGATGCTAAAATGAGCTTTGATGATAATGCTCTTTATCGCCATCCTGACATCATGAAATATCGCGATCTGACAGAAGAAGATCCAGCAGAAGTTAAAGCCAGTGAATTCGGCCTCAGTTATGTCAAATTAGACGGCAACATTGGATGTATGGTGAACGGCGCCGGACTGGCGATGGCCACCATGGATATCATCAAATATCATGGTGGATCACCGGCAAATTTTTTAGATGTCGGCGGCGGGGCAACGTTTGATGTTGTCAATGAAGCTTTCAAAATTATTTTGGCGGATACAGATGTTGAAGGGGTGTTGGTCAATATTTTTGGGGGGATCATGAAATGCGATATCATCGCAGAAGCCATTGTTGCCGTTGGCTCAAAAATTAACTTAACGGTTCCTGTGGTCGTACGCCTAGAAGGCACCAATGTCGAACAAGGTAAAAAAATTCTGAACGATTCTTCTTTGCCTCTTCTTACTGCACATTCACTCGACGAAGCGGCTCAAAAAATTGTTCATGCCGTTCAAAAAGGAGGGCAATAATGGCTGTTTTAGTTAATAAAAACACCCGCCTGATCTGTCAAGGATTCACCGGCAAACATGGCACGTTTCATTCCGAACAGGCGCTTGCCTACGGCACCAATCTTGTTGGCGGTGTTACACCTGGCAAAGGGGGGCAAAAACATTTAGATCGGCCCGTCTTTGATACCGTTAAACAAGCCGTCCATGCAACCGGCGCCAATGCCACCATGATCTATGTTCCGGCCCCCTATGCAGCTGATGCGATTTTAGAAGCGCTGGATGCTGAAATCGGGTTGATTGTCTGTATCACCGAGGGGATTCCAGTTCTAGATATGGTACACGTTAAGCGCGCCATGCGTGGCTCTTGCTCAAAATTAATTGGCCCTAACTTGCCCTGGCATTATCACCCCTGGCCAATGCAAAATCGGCATCATGCCGTGATATATCCACCAACCGGGTAAAGTGGGGATTATTTCACGCTCGGGCACACTCACCTATGAAGCAGTTGCCCAAACAACCAGAGTTGGCCTTGGACAGTCCACCTGTATTGGGATTGGTGGTGACCCCGTCAATGGTCTTTCATTTAAAGATTGCCTCCAACTTTTCTATGATGATGATCAAACAGAGGCCATCGTTATGATCGGTGAAATTGGGGGAGATGCGGAAGAACAAGCCGCTGAGTACGTTAAGGCGCGCAAGTTCTCAAAGCCAGTTGGCTTTATAGCCGGTGTCACAGCCCCTCCAGGTCGGCGCATGGGTCACGCTGGTGCCATCGTTTCAGGGGGAGCTGGCAAAGCAGAGGATAAAATCGCCGCCTTTAAATCAGCCGGCATTCATGTAGCACCGACACCTGCAAGCATTGGAAAAACAGTCATGGAGTTTATGAAATGATAAAAAAACTAGGTATTATAATCATCAGCGTATTTTTAGCCCTATCAGCTCTTTATATTTTTTATGATCCATTTTATATGTTTGTCCTCAAAAAATCTGCCCAAGTTCTAGGGCCAGTACAAAATGATTTTCTTTCTAAAAAAAACGCCATGAAGCTTAGGCAAGAAAATTTTAAGCTCCTCACTGAAGGAGTGGGGAAAAGACCCCTCCACACGCCAATATACTTAAAAGATGATCAAACTCTGGAAGAGATTATCTTCAATGTTGATCACCTTAATTTAAGAGTTTATGATCAAAGGGAACCGGGTTACAAAGTTAAGATCTCTCTGCCAAGAAACCATGGGAATCTACACCTATATGCCCAGCTATCACCAGATCAAGGATCGCCTCAATTACTGACAGTTCAAAACTTACGTCATTCTTTTTTTAGTAAATTTAATGCTGATAAGGTTTACATAGAGTTGCACGTCAATGATAAGACTAAAATCAAAATCAACTCTAATCAGCTTAAAGCAGATTTTAGTAAATATAAATCTGCTTTGAAAAATATTTTTATAAAATCCTATTTAACAGATGTTTGGTGGACTCACTCACATCAAAATCACTTTAATCCCAAAAATCTGTCACAAAAAGAGGTTCTTGAAGAATTAAAACATTTCAGCACACCTTCCTTTTCGCAATTCAATTCTTCTATCTCTGCAATGGTCATTGGATCGCCAGTTGACTGGTAAAAAGTGGATTAAAAGGATTTAAGCAGCACAGAAAAGTCTCTCAAAAAAAAGCTAGAGACTTGCTCCAAATAGAAGTGTGCCAACCAACATCAGCATACACACATGCCACTTCTTTGCCCCTGTGTAAAAAGTGGTTAAAAGAATGGGCACAAACAACGTATAGATCGAAAACTTATACGCCAAGATCATCAGCTCAATGATACCATCTAGGTGAATAGACAAAATCATTGCGCTCATCCCTACCGCCAACGTAATTGCCCGAGCCAGCCAAACACGATCTTCAGGTCCCTTCAAGAAGAAAAAGAGATCATAGTTAATGTTTGAGCTAATCGAACACACCAGCGAGTCCATCGTTGACAGAATCGCCATCAAAATAGCCAGGGCAAAAAAAGCATTAAACGTCGGCGTGCCAACCATCAGCATATAAGTCATTAAAATACTCTGATTGTGGTCATTTTGCGAGAGTGTCTGCTGGGCCATAAGGCCCAAAATAACGGGAATGAGGGATAAAAAAAGCAACAAAAACCCTGCACTCATTGTCGCTCTGGAAACGATTTTCGGGTTGGTTGCAGCAAAACACCGCTGACTCATATCCTGACCAATAATCACAAACAACATGGGCATCAGCAGCCAATCTGTCCAAGGTATATTTGAATTCTGAACCTCAGAAGAAGCATTCATACATAGTGACAGATCTGCCTTAAAATCAAGAAAAAACAAAGAGCTCACAAGAACAACTGCGATGAAAATTCCTTGCAGAACATCTGTCCGCACCACCGCTGATAGCCCGCCCATAACTGTGTACAAAATCCCGGTACACGCAAACACCATAAACCAAAGCTCTGATTCCAGGCCAAGCGTGATAAAGAACTTACGCGCTGAAATACCAATGGCCACCAGTATCAGGAACAGTGAAACAATAGAAATAATGCCGCTGATGATCCTTAGAACTGGGGATTGATAATACTTTGTAAACAGCTCTGGTAATGTGTGAACATCAAGCTGACGAAACCGTGCACCAATACCCAAGGATAAAAAAATCAGCCCCAGCGATAGGCCCAAAGCATACAAAAAAGCGTGGAAGCCATGCTGATAAGCTGCCTGGGCCGCCCCAATAAGGGCTCCACCTCCCAGTTGGGTGGCCAAAAAGGAAAGCGTCAAACCGAAAAATTTCAAGTTTCGACCCGATAAATAGAAGTCTTGATTGGTTGAGAGTTGATTTTTTTTACTCCGGCCAATCCATAAGCTCAGACCCAACATCAACGTAAAAGAAATAATAAAAACAGTTGTATTCATAGTAAAAACCCAGCCCTAACCTAATTGATCTCTAGACAAATTAAAACTTAATTCTTGGAGGCAGCCCCCTATTCAGCAATATACCGAAATCTTAAAACAAATTCTGTACCGCTCTTAACCTTGGAAGAACATATAATACTTCCCTTCATATACTCCATGGCACCTTTGCAAAAAGAAAGGCCAATCCCTGTACCATGAGCTTTTGTGGAGTAGAGAGGATCAAATATTTTTGTCAGTTTATCAGCAGCAATACCAGCACCATTGTCCCGTATCGTTAAAAGAACCTCTTGGTAAAATAGATCCGCCTTAATAGTCACTGTTATTTTTTGGTGTTCCGGCGCCATATCACCCATCGCTTCAATGGCATTTTTGATCAGATTGGTGATGACGGCTCTAACCAAATCGGCATTCGCCAAAACAGTGGGGGCAGAACCTTTTGTTTCCTCTAGGCTAATCATTTTCTGCTGCCCCGCGCTGAAAGGATAGTCTTGGGCACTCTCCAGAACGCATGCCTTTAAATTGATTTTCTCTAAAGGTGCCTTAAACATCGTATCTTTTGCTGTCATCAGAGAAAGACGGGTAAAGTTTGAAATGCGTTGAACGGCCTTCAGCGTCACAGCCAGATGGCGATCTATAGAATGGTTTTTTTTCTCATCCATTTCTTTTTGGATAGCCCCCGTTGACAGACTGATCAGGGCAAGCGGCGTGTTAATTTCATGGGCGATGTTTTTTGAAACTAAGTAAAGCTGCCTGATTCTGCTTTCAATAAACCGTCTCATCAGACACCCAAAAATAGCAACGCAAAGTAAAACTGTACCAATATTAATTAAGAGTTTTTGAAACACACCCAGGGAATCAAAGCGCCCAAAAATCCAAAGTCCTAAAACAAAAACACCCATGAAAAACATCTGATCTTTCAGCGGAGTCATTAATAAAGCAATGGAAGTCAGCATCATTGGGATCAGCAAAGCTCCTTCCTGAGGATTGGAAAAATATAGAATCCACGGAATAAAAACGCCAGCAAAGTAATATAAGATATTAGCCGTATGCATGAAGAAATATTTTTCCCGTGTTTGAAAAACGGTGATGAGCATATAAGTCAAAGAAATAACTGTTGTCACAAAGCGCAGACCGTTCATGGATGTGGTGGTGTCCAAAAATATAAAAAACCCTAAAAAGTTAAGAAAAAAAGATAAAATACCATAGGCTTGGATCACTTCACTGCTGTTTGAAAGAGGAAAAATCTGACTGTCTAAATCCTTGTAAAAGAAACGCCGGGTTCCATGCCAAAGCAATGCTATTTTTTTAAAAATTTCAGCGCGTTTGAAACAATAAATATTTTGGGTTATTTTTTGAAAAAGCACCTGTTTATAAAACAGGAAGAAACTTACACAGAGTGCAAAAATGGTTGCTGGTAAAGAAACGTGAAAAGTCAATTTAATGACATAAAAAACCGTCAACGTGATCAATCCATTTTTAATAAATGCCTTTCTCTCCGTTTTAACCCCGAAAATCGTCACATAAATGGGAATCAAAGTTAAGGGCAACCACAGCTCTTGTGAAAAGATAAAATCATCAAAAATATTTTTAAACTGGGTTGAGATAAAAAGACCCAACAGACCAATAAATGCCCCAGAAAATTTGGCCAGCACCACCTCATTCACCTTCACATCCTTTTTCATAAGCGGCTTATAGAGGTCCTCAACAACCAAAATAGAGCCGGTATTGATGAAGGAATCAATGGTTGACATGATCACTGCAAACATGCCCGCAACAGCAAAACCTTTCAAGCCAACAGGCAGAATTGTCTCGATTAAACTCAAAGAAGCTTGGCTGGGATTATTAGAATAATGAATCACAAAAGCAGCACCCCCTTACGATGGCAATAATAAAAGAAGTTGGCACTTCAATCAGCGCAGATAACTTCAGCGAATCGGACAGCTTTTTCAGATCCCGGCTCAACAGCAAGCGATGCACCATAACTGGACTAAAATTACCAATGGAGGCAAGCACAAAGAGAAGGCTTAGATTTAAAACATCAGAATGATCAAATCCTTCTTTGGTAATAAAACTTTTCTGAACAACAATTTCGAGTCCTCCAGCCGCATCCAAAGCATACACGGCAATGAGCGGGATAAAGAAAATGATAATCAAAAATTGTACAAGATCGGTTAAGGCAACGGCTCTAATGCCACCCATGGTGGTATATGTGATGGTAAAAAGGGCGATAAAAACCAAGGAGATTTGGCTTTCTATGTTAAAGAAATATTGAATCACAACGCTCAAAGCCACCATTTGGGTTGCAACGATTCCGGTACAATTAAGGACGGCCAACGCGCTCCCAATCACACGCCCTTCTTTCCCAAAATTTTGTTGAAGAATGCTTCCGACTGTTAGGGCTTTATCAAACTTACCCATTTTGGGACAAACTTTTTCAGCGAGAAAAAAGCGAAACACCGCATACCCTAGCGATGGGATTGCAGCAATCATACCAACAGAATAGATTTTTTCAGTCCAGCCCAATATGGCGTTGCCACCCGTAAAAGACGCAAAGATAGTTGCAACAATCATGGTAACGCTAAAGTCTTGGCTAGAAACAGCGTAATCCTTTAAATTTTTAGTCCGCCAACCAAACCAAAGACTGATAGCAAGGGTCAGCACGAAATAAGAAATCAGAACAAACGTATCTAAAAAAGCCATGGCACCTATTATTTTAACTCACAATATATCATAAAATATTAAGATAGTTCTAGTTGAAACCTTTATCTTTAATGTATAGTTAAGTAAAGGATTCAACAAAGGACTGTGATGATTTACTTTCCAACAACAGTGGTTTTAATTGATGATGACACAACATTTTTAGAAGAGGTCGGGCACAAATTATTACCTCTCAATATCACACTAAAATCTTTTAACACCTGCGATGCTGCTCTTGATTTTTTGAATCTGTACTTAGCTCAGCTTCCCGCCACCGAAATCTATCCCCCCTTGAACGAAGACGCGTTCCAGGAGTGGCTCACAAACTTTCTAAAGAAGAATCCTGAAGTTATCTCCTGTGTTATTGCCGATGAGCAAATTCACAACCAGAGCGGATCCGCCCTTCTCAACAACATACCAGCTGATATATCTAAAGTTTTACTCACAGGAACAGTGGAAAGCAGCGCTGGGATTAATGCGCTCAATCAAAAAGAAATTGGGAAATTCATCGAAAAAGATAATACGCATCACATGCTTAATTTAGAAAATCTTGTTCAAGATGAGGTTGATCGCTTTTTCCTCTCACATTTTCGCCTGGGATCAACTCCCAAAGAAGCCCAAGATCTTTTAAAACTGTGCAACCAACACGCTATCACTCAACTCATCCCTCTTGATTTCACCGGGGCTTACAAGGCAACAACCAAAGAAGGCGCCACAAAACGTTTATTCGCCCCAGCGCCAAAACATCTGCAGCTGCAACATAACTTTCTAAAATCAAGGAAATATTCCCTCGAGCTCTGTCAAAGAAGAATTCTCGTAGGGGATTCTTTCGTTTGTATGCCGGCAGGTGATTTGATTGATTTGAAAACGCATGATCCAGCCGCCCTTCCTCTAAAAAAACTTCATAAAGGTAACGCATTCACCACCCTCACCGGATATGTTTTTGGCGCATAACCTATTAAAAATTGTCGCAGGCATAGCGTCAAATAAAGTGTCTGAACGAAAGGAAAGCGCGCCTTAAGGCAGAAAGAGCCGCCCCCTGCACAACCCCCACAAATTCTTAGGTATCAGACGACTGCTGTTTTTCAACAGTATGCAAGGCAAACCCCTCGTCAAACTGTCCTTTATGGTATTTGACACAATAGTCATAAATTATTTGCAGCTGATCAAAAAATCCCGTGTCTAGCGCCTCTTTTTTTCTTTTTTCGATCAAAAAGACGGTTATGCTCATCAACAGATTGGTGCGTTCAACCTGTGCCATTGTCAGCTCACCCTCAATCACAAAAGAAGATTTCCCCGTGACCAGCGCATCAATACTCATGTTCATGGCGCGGGCTAATTTGACAAGAGTTTCAGCCGTTGGGTTCGTTGAATTTTGATAGAGGATATTGCGCAGCGTTCCTGGCTTGAGCTGCGCTGCTTTTTCTAAGCGCGTTGCTGAGAGATTATTTTCTTTTAAATGGTTTTGAATGTGATGACAAATAATATCGATCATAGAACTTATGATAATACATATTTTAAAAAAACAATATATGTTATATTGAAAAATATAAAATTGTCTATATATAAACAGAAAAAGATACTATTATGAATTTAAGCACGATCCATCAAAACCTCTACAGATTTCCAGGATCTGACATGGTTAAAGATTCAATGATTCCACACACCTACACCGAAGTTCAAGAAAAACTATTGAGTCTTGTTGCATCGTGCACCCAAGACACAGCACAGGAATTTTCTCAAAAACTCGATAGGATGATTGAATCTGAAAATTTATCTGAATCAGCTATCCGTCAAGAGCTGCTGTCAAATCCCCTTCTTCTCAATTGGCTTTCTCACCTCAGATAGACATAACTGGTTATTAAACGCTATCAGGCGTTCAGGATGGTCTTGATTTCTTGCCAGACTTCGTCATTTTTTTGCATATTCTTGAATACTAAAGCAACGCCAGAAAACCCAACCTTTCCTATCAAAAAGATCTTTCATTCCTTGATGTCTTTTGAAGTACCCTGTAACAGGCATCAGCGGTTTCCTTTATTGCCAGGCAAGCAAAAATCCGAATCGATCCGCACATGGGTTAGTCTCTCAACAAACCATTCTCACCATACTCTTGCGCTTCTGTAAGGGTGTTTGGAATAGGGTGGTATTTAGCCAATTCGGCTTCGATAATAGGCATTTTATCATCTAATTTGTATTTTTGACACACCTGCACCAATGCTTCCAGAGCAGCGACCATAAAGATATCCCGCAATAAATCATAGTTATTCTGATCGGCCCATTCAAGAATGTGCATATCGAGTTCGATATCTGCGCCTAAATCGCCATATTTTTTATTGGGTTTTCTGAAATCTACTTTTAAATTATTTTTAATGCCGTATTGGTAAACAATTAAAACACTTAAAAAAGGTGCTTGCGCCCAAACATCATTACTGCTCAACAGATGATCAAGGATAGGATCAATTTCATCCCAGGATTTTCCACTGTTTTTTAAGCTTCCAAAAACAAGCGCAACACCAATTATACCAATGCGTCGATCAAACGGATCAGTCATTCCTTGACGGCGTTTTAAATAGTCTTTCACAGGCATCAGCGATTTCCTTTGTTGCCAGGTAGAGTTTTATCACCATACATCTTACGATACCGGTCAATCAATTGCGTTTCATAAGTCCGGGCTTCGGCCTTGGTGGTAAAAGTCTGGCGAACTTGGGTTTCATGTCTCACTCCGGTTTCTCGCCAAAGTTTTTCTGCCTGGGCTTTTGCTCTTTTCGAGAGGCCATGGCGATTGAGCCCTTGCATGCTTTCACCAACCTTATGGGTTTGACCTGTTGCGGTATCGCGAATGGTATAGACATGCGTATCACCGACATACGCCTTTGAATTACCATGCATCGCACTTGTTTGATTGATATCATACAACTTGGTTTTTTGTAAGGGTCTGGACTGCAGAGGTGTTTGCAGGGGCCCAGCCAGTTTGGCGCCGCCAATCATGCAGGCACCACCAACCATAGCCCCAGCAGTATTGCGAGCATAGCGCGGTTCAACGCCGGGGCTTTCACTCAAGAGGCCAGAGGGGCGCCGTCAACCGCTTGATCCACCGCCCAGCCCGTTGCTCCGGTGTGATTGGCAGTGACAAAGCTAACCGATGCAGCACAAGCTGTTCCGCCTGTGGCGCCAGCAACATAAGGATTGCATGTTGCGGTAAGCAAACCAGCTTCTCCTACAAGTTGCAAACCATAGGCTGCATAAGAAGCGCCTTGTTCCAGCCCTGCCATTATCTCTGGATATTCCTGGCTGTATAATTGGTATTGATCTTTCCAAGATTTGATGAGTTCTCCCGTGGCATTAATACCTTGGGCAAATATGCCGCGTCGAAGCTTAGAAACATGAGTTTCTTCTAATCCTTGAGCTTCTAGTTCATCTTCTCCTGCTAACAACTCTTTCTCTCTTTCCAACTCATCCTTTCCTAGGACTTCTAATTTTTTCTCTCTTTCCAACTCACCCTTTCTTAGGGCTTCTAACTTTTCCTCTCTTTCCAACTCATCCTTTCTTAGGGCTTCTAGTTCCTTTTTTTCGTAAGAGTCGAGCGAGATAAAAGTTATATTAATGGTGGTTGTATTTGTTTGTGTAAATGACGTTGATTGATAATAATGATTGGCGCCAGAAACATCTTGAATAATTAATGGCATATCTCCTTCCATAATAGAGTCCGCCACAGACCGATACCAGTTTTCTGGACCTTGCTCGTTAAAGCTTACATGATAACGACCTCGATCAAGCTTTAAGTC
>PKTP01000002.1 GCA_002869105.1 Alphaproteobacteria bacterium | reverse complement strand
GGTGATCGCCGCTGTTAACGTTGTCTTCCCATGGTCAACGTGGCCAATCGTCCCAATGTTACAGTGCGGCTTATTTCGATTAAACTTCTCTTTACTCATTTAGTTGCTCCTTAAGAAACTCAAATTTTTAGTTATCATACTGAGGTTTTTTGTGCATTACCACCATAAAAAGTTGGAGCGGGTGAAGGGAATCGAACCCTCATAACTAGCTTGGAAGGCTAGGGCTTTACCATTAAGCTACACCCGCATAAGAGGTGGTGGAGGGAGTAGGATTCGAACCTACGTACGCATACACGGGCAGATTTACAGTCTGCTGCCTTTAACCACTCGGCCATCCCTCCGGAAAACCATAATTGCACTTAAGTTTTTTTAGGTGAAAAAGTCAATACTTAATCGCACTAAAAACCCGATTTATTTTTAAAAAATGCTTGGATTTTATCAATAATGAACGATTGTTTCTCCCCATCCAAATACGGGTGCATTGGCAAACTTAATACGTGTTGTGATAACCGCTCACTAACCGGCACTCCCTTTGGTGCACTGGGATATTGTTTATAAGCTGGCTGGTGACTCAAGGGAATGGGATAGTAAACCATGGTTGGAATGTTATGATCCTTCAATGCTTGCGCAAGCGCATCACGGTCTGATGTTTGCAGCGTGTATTGCGCCCAAACAGATTCATAATCAGTTGGCACCAGGGGTGTTTTAACATACTCCTGCAGTCCCTCTGTATAGCGCTGCGCAATTTCTTGCCTTCTTTGGATTTCATCTGGATAGATTTTTAACTTTTCCAGCAGGATAGCAGCTTGAATCGTATCAAGGCGCCCATTCATGCCCAGGCGCACATGTTCATAGCGATGGGAACCTTGTCCATGCCCCCTGATTGATTTGAGCACTTTATCAAGCTCTGAATCGTTGGTGAAAATAGCACCACCATCCCCATAACAGCCAAGAGGCTTTGCGGGGAAAAAGCTTGTTGAACCAGCATCACCATAAGATACTGCTACCTTACCGTCTTGCTTAGACCCAAATCCTTGGGCACAGTCAACCAACAGTTTCATGCCATTTTGTTTGGCAAGTGACTCAATATTTTTTAAGTCAGCCGGCAAGCCAAATAAGTCAACGGCTATAATTACTTTTGCCTTTAAATCAGACTTCGTTTTAACCCAATCGATCGCCTCATTTAGTGAGTTGATATCCATGTTAAATGTATCTGGATCAACATCAACAAAAACCGGGGTTGCTCCCAACATGGCAACCACCTCAGCCGTTGCAACAAAAGTAAAAGCTGGTACAAAAACAGCATCACCAGGCCCAACATTCCAAGCCCATAACGGCATCAACAACCCATCCGTACCACTTGCGCATCCAATGGCGTGCCTAGCTCCAGAAAATTGAGCAAGTTGTTGTTCGAGTTCCGCAACTTGCGGGCCATTGATATAGCATCCTTCTCGAACAACCTCTAAAATTTTCTGCTCTAACTCTGCGCCAAGGCGCTGCCTTTGAGCCTGCAGATCAATGAATGGAATGGTGTTTGGGTCCATGCGTGTTCTCTTTAAAATTTGTTGGCGCACTCGACAGGATTCGAACCTGTGACCTCTGCCTCCGGAGGGCAGCGCTCTATCCAGCTGAGCTACGAGTGCTAAAGTTTCTTTTTTTATAGCGATCAGCTCAACTTTTGTCTAACGCAAATCATAGCAAAGCTTCTACAAATGATGTTTCGAAGTATTTGAGGAGGTCAAAAAAAATCCACACTCGCAAAAAAATAAAAACAATGTTAGAAAGAATAAAGACTTGTTCATGTGTAACAGAGGGGCTGCAGGACCAACTCATGACTTATCGTTCTATATTGTTAACCATGTTTGTATGGGCTCAGACCCTTTACTGCCAAAATGCTTCAGATCTCCAAATTCAGCTCAAAAACCTTCGTGAGTCCCTCTACCAAGCCGAAAATATTCCCGGCCAAAAAGGGTTAGATCAGGTTAAGTATTATCAAAAGCTCATTGAAGAAAAAGAAAAAGAGCTTGTCGATCAAGGCGTTGATCCCGAGCCAGAGGACAAAGAAAATGCTCCTTGGATGCACACAGATGACCTGGAAAAAATTAATTACCAATCACACCAGCCTAACGCGGGACATCAATCGGCTCTTCAAGATATTGACAAAGAAATACTCAATGTTGAAGAAAAGCTAAATTGGCTCATTCAAAACAAAGAATCTGGCATCCTCAATGCAAATGAGGTTGCCAATCAAATCAATCAGCTTGCTGAAGAAAGAGAAAGCCTGCTGATCACCAAAAATAATCTCAGGGAAGACCCAACATCCACCATCGTCAACTATAAATCAAAACGCTCAAAAGAAACTCTTGATCGCGATCAAAAACTTAAAGATCCGAAATGAGCAACTCCAAAGCACCTTTAATCAAATCTATCTTTTACGTGAGCAAATACTTGAACAAACCGATGGCGAGGCTATTAAAAAGCTTGGTAATAAAATTTCCTCACTTGAACAGGAAGAAAAAACGTTAAAGGCGAGAATACGTGCCATGGTCCAATCCCCTCTCCCTCCTCGAGTCATGAGCAAAACACATCAAGAGCATCTAAAAAAAGGCAATACCAATCAGGTTGAATACGACTTAAAGCTAAAATCTTTTATTCAAGAGCTCTCCATTAAAGTGACCAGCTCCGTACAAAGCTTTCAAAAGCTAGCTCTGGCACAGAAATTTCAATGCTCGGTCAACAATTAACATTATTGAATCAACAAATAGTCATGGCTCAAGAAGATCTTAACGAATTAAAATTGGATAAAAGCCACTCAAACCAATCGGGTGCAGAAGCTACTCTTCTTACAAACCAACACGCTGTTGCACCAACGCCCCCACAACCTCAAGCGACTAAAAGCGAGCACAGAGAAGGTTTAACCCAACAAATTAAATCTCAACAACAGCAAGCTTTATGGTCTGAAACGCCACAAACAAACCAACAAGCTGAAGCCTTTAAGCCGAATGATCAAGCTTACAATGCGCAAAGTCTAGCAAAAAATGTTGAGGAAAAATCCCAGGTAAAAGCTGAACAAATAAGAGCCCTTGAAAACATTAACAGTATTTAAAAAGCATCTTGGTTTTTAGACTCTATTCCTCTTCTGAATGAATTAATCTCTTAGACACATCACGCCTATTTACCAGATTATTTTCGCCAAAATCTTGGCACAAGGACAACAAAAAAAACAACAAGCTCTAATCGTCCTAAAAGCATAGAGAGAATAAAAATAATCTTAGCAGCATTCGGCACACTGTAATAAGTTGAACTTGGACCAATCATCTCTCCTAGACCTGGCCCTAGGTTGGTGAGTGTTGCCACCACACCTGAAATGGTTGTCATAAAATCAAGATCTGTCAATCCCGCAAGCAAACATAAAACAACGATGGTTAGCATATACATAAAAAAGAAATTTGTGACAGTCATCATCGCGCTATCGTCAAGAGCTCTGCCATAGAGTCGCGGCGTAAAAATACTTCTTGGCCACCGAGCCTTACGCAATTGCGCAAACACATTTGCCAAGAGCATTTGCAAGCGATAAATTTTAAGACCTCCAGCTGTTGATCCGGTACACCCACCAATGATGGGCAAGAAGAAGAAAACCATCAAGGCCAATCCTCCCCAATTAGAGTAATCAGCCGTTACAAACCCTGTTGTTGAGAGTGCAGAAATCACATTAAAAAGAGATTGAATCAGAACAGAGCCGAATTCTTCGTTCCCCTGAAAAAATCGCCAAACCGATACAAGACTGACCGTTAAAATTAACATTTTTGTGTATCCCCGTATTTGGGGGTCCCTGAAAAAAATCTTAAGCCCTCCTGTTTAGCCAAGAGGAGAATCAGAAAATTAGCGCCTGCTAAAAACATAAATACACAAAATGTTAGCTGGATGACTGGACTTGAAACATATTGAATAGACTGATTCCAGGTTGAAAAACCACCCGTTGATAATGTGGTTAATGAGTGACAAATCGCATCATAAGGAGACATGCCTTCAATAAAAAAACAAAAGGCACATATGGCTGTAAGAGTGATGTATAAATAAAATATTCTTAGCACTGTACTCATAAGCCTAGGCGTAACCTTTTCAACCTGATCGATGGTTTCAGATTGAATAAGGCTGATGTAGTTAACTTGACCAACTGGAATCAATATAAGCGCCATAACAATGATCCCTTTTCCGCCAAGCCATGCATGATGCAACACCACATAATAATGGCCTGATCAGCGCCTTCAACATTAATAATAACATTTGCGCCAGTGGTCGTAATCATAGATACCGACTGAAAGAGAGAATCAATCCAGCTTAAATGAATAGACCCAAAAAAGAAGGGGATCGCACCAATAACCGCCGTTGAAAGCCAGACAGAAAGTGTAATGATACAAGATTCTTGGATTTCAACTTTAGCGTTTTGATTGTTTAAATTGCTCACTATCATCAGCAAACTACAAATACTCCCCAAAACAGAGGGAATCAGAAAAACCATGAAATCAGAACTATCATGCCAGCAAGCATAAAAGGCCGGCGGAAGCATGGAAATAAAAAACACCAACCAATAATAGCCCAGGATTTTAAAGATTTTAGGGGAATTCAAGTTTGCTCTATGCCTTGTTAAACATTTGTCAAAATCTTATCAGAATTTAATCCGATGTAAAAATTCAATTCTCGATAAAATACAAAATCAGTCATTCTATACACTTTTTATGTATACTTTCTAACCAGTTGGGCAAGCTTTCCAATAATTTCAACACGTGAAACATGGTATCTTTGATCGATAAAATCTCTATTAGCGGCTTGTAAACAGATAGATTCTGGATCATGATCATCCGTGACTAAGCGCTTCAGCGTTACTTCATCACCATCAATCAGAGCCGCAACAATATCTCCTGAAACAACCTTATTGGTTTTCAACATAATCACCACATCACCATCCAAGATACCGGCCTCAATCATAGAACAGCCAACTATTTTTAAAGCAAAATAGTCTGCAATTGAATGATGAGCAGACAAAAAAGATGCAGGAACATCAATGACTTCATCTGGGTTTTCAAAAACATGGAGGGGTATCCCTGCAGCAATGTTGCCATGAAAAGGCAGCTCAACTGAAGATTCATGGGTTGATACATTTAAAGTTTCAGAAACACTTCCACCATCAAGCACATTATCCCCTCTCATTTGCACCTCTGTTTCCTGCAAATGACGGACTGGCGCTGCTTTGATAAGTTCAATGCCGCGTGCTCGGTTTGGTAGACGCCTAATATATTCTTTAGACTCAAGTGCCGTAACGAGAGAATGAACCGCTGACTTTGAATTCAGACCAAGTGCCTCTTTCATTTCATCATAACTCGGTGAAATATAATTTATTTTAATATGTTGCTCAATAAATTGTAATAGCTGTAATTGTCTCTGAGTAATCATAGAATATAACCATAATTAAGATTCAAAAATTATCCAAGATTAAAGTCTCAAAAAATACAAATTCACTCATTTTTCTGGATATTGTTGCATGCTCTCGATCAGAACAAACAACCTAAGGGCACTGGAAAGATTGTTAGGCTGCAAATGATCTATCGCTTCAATAATTTTTTGAACACTGATTTTTTTTTGGGCGGAAATCTCATTTAGTTGGCGCCAAAAAAAGGGTTCAAGTGTAACGCTTGTACGATGCCCGTATAAATGGACTGATCTTTTTTTAGGTACATTTTCAGCCACCGCAGCCAGAAAAAGGGGAGGGAATAAGCCATCCTTCATCAGTGCACAGCCATTCTTATCAACGCATCGACGTTTTTCTTTTGCGCGGGCAGAATAACCATGTCCCCTCTTTTATGACGGGTTTTTTTTATCAAGCTTCCCTTTTTCAAAGCACGCCCATGATAAAGTTTGACCTTATACTGTTTAACAAAAGGCTCTATCCGATAAGGGCCGTTTTGATTGTGCAAAAAGAAAAGTTTATGAGAGGCCAGTGCTTTAAAGAAATCTGCGGTGGTTCGTTTTTCAGCCAAAAACCCACTCCCCATTCTATTACTGACACCCACAATTTTTGGGCTAAGCTTTATCATCTTTTTCAGCCTATCATTCATCTCCGCAAAAGACAGTGTTGTTGTCAGCATATCCTGATGAAAGGGGATTTTTTTATTAGTAGGCGCCATGGGAATATCAACGATAACCCTAAAAGAATATCGATTGATAAAATGAATCAGATCTTTATCTCGCATTTTCTCTAAAGGCAGAACAATTTGAATGGATGCTTTCAATTGGGCCAGCTTTTTTAGCTGAGACAGTGACGGAGAGCTAATCGCATAGTATGCAAGCACCTTAGTTTGGTTAGCAGCAATCTTTTTGCTTTGCTGAAACGCAACTCTCTTCTGCTCCTTTGTTTGACCGGTCAAAAAAGCTTCTTTCTTAAGACGCTCTTGATCTCTGGATGGTGTTCGGATGCTTTGTAATTCTTTCTGCAGCAACTCTTCCTTGGTCTTTTCCTGGGAACGTCTTGAAATTACTTGGTGCACAACCGGTTTAAGAGCATTCAGGACAATCAAACTTTCTTGCTCTTCAAAGTTCTTAGAAGCATCAAAGGCCGATATTTTTTCAACGGTATCGGCCCCATTATTTTGTACGCTGTTTCGTTGAGATTGACCGGATGGTGTCAAAACAACACTCTTCTGACTTTTCGCTGAATATCGATCTTTATATGAATGAACGAGGAATTTCCAATGGAGAAAAGCGACAATCAAACAAAGCGTGGAGGTTAAAGCAAAGAAAGCGATATATCTTGTATATGACTTATCTTTCGTTGAATTGATGATTGCTTGAAGACGCCGTTCAGCATCAAAATCATTTTGTAGATGACTATGTGACATGGATATCACTCAACAAGGTATCTAAGGCCTTCATTTTCTTTCAAGTGTTTATCAAGAAACTGATGAAGCTTATACATGGCCTTAACTTCAATTTGCCGCACGCGTTCTTTAGAAAGCTGGTAATGCAGCGCAAGCTCTTCCAATTTTTTAGGGGGCTCTTCCAGCTTTCGAGCAACCACAATTTGTTTTTCACGTTGATTAAGCATGTTGATGGCTTTATGAACCAGTTCTGATTTTTTGGTCTGATCCGTTGAATGAATCAGCGCTTCTTCTTGGTTGGCATCATGAGATTCAAGCCAGTCTTGCCACTCTCCAGATCCAGACTCTTCCTTGATTGACTTATTAAGAGAAGCGTCGTGGGCTTGCATTCTTTTTTGCAGAGACTTCACTTCTTCAATTGGAACATTAAGTTCGGTGGCTATGCTCTGCGCATGTTCGTCTAATAAATCTACATCATCTCTTATTTTAAGGGCATGTTTGATTTTCTTAAGGCCAAAAAATAATTTTTTCTGCGCAGCCGTCGTTCCAATTTTAACCAATGACCACGATTTCAAAACATAGTCCTGAATGGCGGCTCTAATCCACCATTGAGCATATGTTGAGAATAGGTTTCCCATTTCAGGATCAAACTTATTGGTTGCTTGCAAAAGCCCTAAATTTCCCTCAGAAATCAAATCTGCCAAAGGAAGCCCATATCCTCTATAGCCTGATGCTATTTTAACAACCAACCTCAAGTGGCTTTCAATCAACTTTTTTCGGGCATCCTTATCTTCACTTTCTACCCAGTTCTTGGCCAGTGTATACTCCTCATCAGGTTCAAGCATTGGAAATTTCTGCGTTTGTCGAATATAGTCATTTAATGTATCTGATGAAGGGAAGTAATTTATTTTTTCGTTTGCCATACTTTTTGCCTGTTAGTAAACAATGCTCCAATACTCATAAAATCGCGTCAGAACATCTTTAAGACCATCATTTTTTTTCATATTTTCAAGCTCTTGGTCAAAGAGGGCCTTAAATTCTTTGATGCCATTAATGCTTTTATTGAATATGACATATATATCCGTAACAAGGAAGGGCTCAGGATCCTTCTCCAACCTCAATAGATCTTCTGTATCCACGTCAAGACCGATAGACTTAGCGTGAAGCTCATCACTTAACATGGCCTGGTCTCGATCATTCATCATTCGTGCTTTGCAATCACCGGTATTTAAGGCCACATCAAAGGGTATGTTGCTATCTGCCAATTTCTCGGCCAACCCCTTAATGTTCATCATGTATTGAGGGACACAAATTCTTTTAATTTTTCTATCCATAGATTCGGGTATTGTTCGCCCAGATATTTTCAAAGCAAGGGAATTATTGGCACGACGATAGATATATATTTTTGCCTCCAACACTTTTGTTTTTAATTTTTGATCAAGATTAGAGGAGCTTAAGTCAAACACAGGAAAATGGGCCACAACTTCTTTATTATTAAAAATCTGCTTCCATGAATCATCTGAAAAAAAAATGAACTTAACTGAAAGGTCATAGCGTTGAAAAATTTTTGTGATCATTGTCGGCATAATACCCTGCCCTAAAGAGGTATCATTGGCATAAGGGGGTAATTTAAAGGCAGAGAAAACAAGCTGGTTCTGACTCTCCACCCCAGCAATGGCGTCTGAGACGATCAAAAAAAAAGAGAAAAAAACAACCAACCTATTCACCATTCCTCACTATAGCTTTTAATTCCTTACGTTGCCAAGCACCAATCACCCCTCTTGAAAAAAAACAAAAAGTTCTTAATTAATTATTTAAGGAACAAAAAATGCGCAAGAATTGGAAAACATCAGAAATAGATGAGCTTAAATCCCTTTATACAAACGGATTTAAGGCACAGGAAATCAGTAAGATTTTGCAAAGATCTCAACAGAGCATCAATCGCGCCCTCTCACGCTATGCATTTAGAAATCAATTTAAAACCAAGAACACAAAAGCTATTTATATATCTCCGCCGCCATCTATCATCGACAAACCCTTGGCGCCAATCGCCTACCTAAAATTTAAAGCACCAACGTCTCTATCCTCTTGCACCCATGCCCCTAATCATGACCATCCAGATATACATTTTAGAAAGAGTCACAGCAATAAAGTAAAAATAGAAATACAGTCAGATTTTCCAAATCATCTCCAGCACCTTCCAAAGAAGAAGGTTTTAACTGGGGTGGACTTGAGGATGAAATAAAGTGGGCACACCGAGCAACACCTCATAGAATTTTACCAATCAAAAAACAAAATATGCCCCTGATTTTCTATGTAAGAAGCGTTGAGAACCCAAAAGAAAAATATTACTTAAATCGAAAATCTCTTCTCACTAAGCTCAATCAAGAGAGAAAAAATTTACGTCTTCCCCTATTTAAGATACGATAATAAAAATTTTTGGACCTTTTATGTTGAGATATGTCCTGTCAGCAATTTCGTTAGTGGTATCATTCCACATCTACTCTGCCTCTTTAAATAATATCATTTCAACCAAAAGCAGCGACTTCAATACGATCAACACATTCTGTGCCTCTAACTGCTCAAATTGTCAATTCAGCCACTCATATTGCCTCCGAGTTCTCTACAACGCGTTTGGAAACATTTGTAGCAGTCAACAATCAGAAAACTGTTATGACAAATGGTATAAACTCTCAAACCAATGTCAAGAATATTGCCCTAATCCTTGACATGTTTAAAAGAAATGCCTTGGTTTACCGCTAGACCAGCAATAATAATTGCCGTTCCAACACCAGCTAAAAGTGTACATCTTTCATTGAGACAGGAATAAGAAGAAATCAATCCAAAAACAGGTGTTAGGAGCAAGTATCCTGAAACTTGTATGGTTTGGTTACGCGCAAGCACCAGCGCTAAGAAAACATACGCAAAGACAACAGTGACCAAACCAGAAAACAGGAGCAAAATAATCCGTGCATTCAAAAGAATCGTAAGGGCATTTCTCCACGGCTCAAGACCCTCTACGAACAGAGAGATAAGGGTAAAAGGAAGAATAGAAAAAAGGTTAAACCATCCAACAAACGCAAGGCCTTGTGAGATATCTACTTTCTTATATCCCCGTAAAGTTATAATTGCTGCACCAGCCGCAACCGCCGATATAGCAGCATAAAACAGCCCTAAATAACTCCCAAGACTTAAAGCTTCACGGCTAATCAGCGCAACACCAAAAGTAGAAATCAACAGCCCGACCATCTGTTTAGCAGTTATCCGCTCTCGAAAGAGAACCGCTGCAAAAAGAACGGCAAATATCGATTGTGTTTGTAAGATCACTGTTGATAATCCCGCTGATAGCCCAACAAAAATCGAGCCATACAAGAAAGAAATCTTCAATCCATGAAAGAAAGTAAAAGATAGGACCACACGATATGGATAAAGCGTTTTATGACAAATCAACAAAATAAAGGATAAAAGACCTGAGCGGACGGCACAAAAGAAAAACAGCGGCATTTCTTCAAGTGTCATCTTGACAATTGGGGCATTTATCCCCCAAGAAGCGGCTACTAAAAGAGCCATTAAAATATCAATTTTTTTCATTAAAAGCTGTCAACAAAAGGTTTTATAGCGGCTTGGTTGATATCAAAAAGATCAGAATACTTCCAGTTTGGCTGACCATCTCTATCAATCAACTTTGCTCGAACGCCTTCAATAAAATCACCTTGCTCCAAGAATACTTTGGCCAACTTTAGATCACAGTCAAAAACATTTTCTAGTGAAGCTGATTTCTTTTTTTGAAGATAAAGATGCGTCACTTTCAAGCTTAATGGACTCGCGTAGGCAAAGAGGTCATAAATATTTTGGAGCCACTCTTTTTCTGCTGGTTTAAGCTTTTGTAGCAGCAACATATCAAAGCTACTCAGTAATATTTCAAGGTCTCCCTCAGCCAAAAACGCGTCAATCTCTTGTCGAAAGTGGGCCAGTGGGCTTTCCAATTGTGTGGGCGCCTGTAAATTCTCAAGAAGAATATCTATGCATCCCTGAGCATCAACATTTGTCGGAGCTTTCTCTAAACCTTCATAAAAGAAATCCAGGGACCGCGATGCCAAATGATGCGTCCCCAAACCTGTATACAATAAATCTTCTGCATTTACCCGGCAGCCGCTTAAGGCCATTAACCATCCTGTGAATCCGGGGCATTGATTTAAGAACCAAGCAGCCCCAACATCGGGGAAAAAGCCAATCGCTGTTTCAGGCATCGCCCATGAGGAAGTTTCCGTGACAATTCTATAATCACAATGGTGCGCAAGCCCAAATCCACCCCCCATGACCAATCCTGCCCCAATAGCAATGGTTGGCTTTGGAAAACAAGAGAGTTTTTTGTTAAGCGCATATTCTTGAGTGTAAAACGATTGAATCTTGACCCAATCTTGCTTTTGGAAATGATGATAGAGATCCTTTATATCTCCGCCAGAACAAAAAAATGTAGGAGACGTACTATTCAAAACAACGACATCAACCTCACTCGAACAAGCCCAGCTTTCAAGTAAGTTATGCAGCTCATCTACCATTTCTCGATTTAATGCATTAAGTGCCGAGGGACGATTCAGGGAGATATATCCAATACCTTGATGAATCTTAGCGTTAATAAGGTCAGATTTGCTCATATCAATCACCTTTTTTCCAGTTTGACGCGACCGTTTAAAGCCGTTGTTAGAGTTCCCTCATCCAGATAATCAAGCTCTCCTCCCATAGGAAGCCCAAAAGATAGCCGTGATATCTTTAAATCATAATCCTTGAGTTGGTCTTGAACATAAAAAGCCGTTGTTTGACCCTCTAAACTGGGACTCAACGCAAAAATAAGCTCATGAAAAGAGTGTTTGTTCAGTCGCTCCTTTAAGCGAGCAATTGTTAAGTGCTCTGGCCTCACACCCTCAAGAGCTGATAAAAGCCCTCCTAAAACATGATATTGGCCACGATATGTTTGCCCACGCTCCAAAGCCCATAAATCCTCAACAGTTGCCACCAAGCACAGCGTATTGTCATCACGATTGGGGCTTGAGCAAATGTGGCACGGCTGTGAAAGATCATAGTTGCCACACACCTGGCACGTGGCAACAGAACAATCTACATCTTGTAAGATTTGAGCTAAGGGGCGAAGAAGTGTTTCTTTTTCTTTAATCAAATGGAGCGCCAAGCGCCTACCAGATCTGGGCCCAAGCCCTGGCAGCTTTCCTAGCTTTTTAATAAAAGAATCAAGAAGGTTTTCTGACATGTGCACGCTTAAAAAGGAAGCTTCATTCCTCCGGGCAAATTAAGCCCTCCGCTAATTTCTGACATTTTTTCTTGGGAAAGCTTTTCGCCTTTGGTTTTAGCATCATTGACAGCGGCCACAATTAAATCTTCTAAAATTTCTTTTTCATCTTCTTTGAGCAAATCATTCTCAATACTCAAAGACTTCAAAACACCCTTGGCGGTTGCGGTCGCTTTAACCAACCCTCCTCCAGAAACGCCTTCAACAATCTCTTTTTCAAGCTCTTTTTGAAGAGATTCCAGTTTTTCCTGCATCTCTTGAGCTTGCTTCATCATGTTACCAAAGCCTTTCATCATGGATCTATCCTTTCACTTATTTTCGTTAGTCGTGCCTCTGGAAATGCCGCTTTAATTTTCACAAAGGTATCACTTTTTTGATAATCTTTAAGCCTTTTTTTTTGCGCCTGTTCTTTGCTTTCTTGCAAACTAAGCGCTTTATCATCAGCGGCCCATTCAACAACCCACGGCGCGCAAAACCATGCTGTCATTTTTTTCTGCAAATCACGCTCAAACCCCTGTGGAACTGACTGAACTTTCTTAAGTTTCAAAAAAAGGTTTTTACCCTCAATAAAAGCCACAGAACATTCCAGATGCGTGGCTAGTATAACTTCATTGTTTTCATGAGCATACTGCACCAATTGCTCCATAGTAATTTCGCTCACGCGATTTTCTTTAGAAGCCTCCCCTGAGTTCAGTGTCTGAGACACGTCTCTAGGATATTTTTCAGCAGCTCTAGATTTATTTTCTTGTAAATTATTGCTCTCAGAAACGGTTACCGGATGGTCAAATGACTTTTTTTTTTGATCAGAATCAAGCCCTTGGGTTGCAATATCAATCAAATCTGGAAGATGACTGACATAGCAAAAGCGAATCAGGATCATTTCCATAGCATCCGCCTCATTAGGGCTCAATCGAATTTCCTCAATGCCTTTTAAAATCAATTGCCATGCGCGGGTTAACGAAGGGATGGATAGTTTTTCGAGCAATTTTTTTTCAGTCTCTAGCAAGCCCCCTTCAGCCTGCATCGCCTTGGCCGTTGAGAGTCTATGGATACAATGCAGCATTCGATTAGTAAGCATTAAAATCGATATGCCTTCGTTATAAAGTTTATGAAAAATATCAAGGGACCCTTGAATATCTCCGGCAAACGCCCCCGTCATCAAATCAATAACATCTTGCTGCCTTGCATATCCCAGCATTTTCTCCACGTCTGAACGCATGATATCGCCTTCAGCGATATTGAATACCTGATCAAGAATGGATAAACCATCTCGAACAGACCCTTCAGCTGCTTCAGCTATAAGGCGCAATCCCTCGGCCTCAGCAACGCGACCTTCAGCTTCAACAATTTGGCCCAAATACTCTTGGAGTCGCCTAACGGAAACCCGCTTTAAGTCAAACCGCTGAGACCGGGATAGAATTGTGACAGGAACCTTATCAATTTCCGTTGTTGCCAAGAAAAACTTGGCGTAGGCGGGCGGCTCTTCAAGTGTTTTTAAGAGCGCATTAAAAGCACTCTTAGAAAGCATGTGCACTTCATCAATGATGTATATCTTGTAGCGGCCATGAACAGGCTTATAAGAAACATTCTCGATAAGTTGACGGACATCATCAACTCCCGTTTGACTGGCGGCATCCACTTCAAGAACGTCTAGAGATTTTTCCTGAATAATATCTAAGCATGGCCGGCATACCCCACATGGAGAACCGGTTGGCCCTGACGTACCATCTTTACCAAGACAGTTTAACCCTCGGGCAAGCAATCTGGCTGTTGATGTTTTACCAACACCACGCACCCCCGTAAAAACATATGCAGGTGCCAAGCGATCGTTTTGAATGCTATTTGTTAAAGCTTTAACAAGGACCTCTTGCCCAATAATGTCATCCAGTTTTTGGGGACGATACTTTAGAGCGCTCGGGCGAAAAGATGTATACGTGTCAGTCATGAGTCAATCATAGCTTAAGCGAGAAGCACGATACAACCCAAATACATTTGCGACGGCTGCTTCCTCTCGGACCTGACCGGATTAACAAACTTTTTGTCTGCATGTGCTCCCCAATTATGTTGTATCCAATTCACCTATCTTATGAAAGCATTAAAAAAGTTAGAAAGTAATAAAAGATTTTAAGATCAGCTTTATTGCAACAGCAATCAGCAGAACACCAAGGATTTTTTTAAGGCAGTAAGACGGAACACGTTCCATAAAGTAACTTGCCCCAAAGGCCGCAGGCAAAGATCCCAGCAACAGATAAAAAAGAAGCGTGAGATCTGTCTTTCCCAAAAAAAGCAACCCCATGCCAGCCAAAAAAGGAAACCGGAATAGCATGAATAACTTCTGTTGCAATCAATGTTTGGATCGTCATCTTCCTGGCATATAGCCAACGCAAAACCAGCGCACCAAAAGATCCAGCTCCAACCGAGGTCAAACTTGTCGCCAACCCAATCAAACTTCCAAAGAAAATTGTAAGATTGTTCCTTTTAAAGTCAGTCATATCTTTGCGAGTCTGAATCCCTTCAGTCCACTTTGAAAAAAACCACGATACACCTGAAACTAAAATCATCACTCCCATTAAAAGCTGCAACCACGTTAACCGCGTGAATCCTTGATTAAAAAAATAAAAGACCAATACCATTACTGTGGCGGGCAAACTTCCAATCCAGAGTTTTTGAGCCACCGCCCAATCAACTCTTTCTTTAAAAACATGCGTTCCACCTGTAAGTAATTTTGTAATCGTTGCGAACAAAAGGTCTGTTGCTACAACCGTTTGAATATCTAAACCAAATACTAACAGAAGCAGTGGCGCCATCACCGCGCCACCTCCTATACCCGTTAGTCCAACAAGCGCACCAACAACAACACCAATGATCGGCGCATAAAAATAATCCATGCACTTATCCTTTAAAAAAATACTTAAACAACTAAAATTGTGAGGATGCGTGATTGGTGCGTCAAGCTATTATATGCTTTATCTAATGGCTCTCTAAAGAGCTCATACTATTGATCAAGAGTTAAGAAAAGCTGCCATAAGAACAAATCTTCAATGCGATGATAAGCTGAAAGGGGAACGGTTTGGCTTTCTTTCAATGAGCAAACGCCAAATCGCCATGGTTTTAAATTCTCACGAATTTGTCGTAAAAAATTAACCCCATAAGAAGCGCCAAAGAGCGTCAATATTTCTTGAGAAACAAATTCCCCACATGTGTTCTGATAGCCATTGCTAAAATCAGGGCTATCAACAACAATGGATGCTCTTGCAAAATATCCAAAATATTGGTCAATATTGTAGAAATTCATGCCAATCACAGCCCCCTTTATCGCTGAGTCATGAAGAGATTGAACAGCTTCATAGGTCAGCTCTCTTTTTTTATCACCAAACAAAGTTGCTGCATCAACAAGGATTTGAATAGCGCGTAGGTTTTGCCTCACTTCCCTGTCATGGATGTCTCTTGCATGATGAAAACTCACGAGAACACGCGTCCGCGAAAACCCTCCTCTATCAAATGAAAAAATAAACCTATTTAAAAGAGGCGCTGTCTCTATGGTTGATTTAATATCATGCCCGGTGATTTTCTTCATTTTTTCCATAAGAGCTAGAGAAAACTGATCCGTCAGAGCACGGTCAGAACTATGAAATCCAAAGGGTATATGTTTTAAAGTAAAAAAATCAGCCGGCAAATTACCATGACATTGTGGACAGATACGGACCTGGGTTGGCGTCGCACACATGTCACAGCCTACCTCTTCACCCTTGCGAATACCAAATGACAGTTTTTTTTGTTCACGACTCTCGTGTTTAAAGACGCGTCCTCTTTTTTCAGCCGGACCATCAAAGAAAGTATCAAAAACCTCATCTATTTCTGGTTGGCAAATTTGGGGCAAGGCTGAACATCTAAACAGGACCTCGCTTGCCGTGAAAGACGTTAAACAATAAGGACAAACTGCTGAATCTTTGTTTTTTAGCTTCATGAAACCGGATCCACTGATAGATTAATTACTCGAATATTATCATAAAAAGAACGGTCATGTACGGAAATTGAAATATAAGGTGTCAGGGGCAGATCATCTTTCCATTGAAGCTCAAGCAATGTTTCACCCGGTTCACAAGTGACCGCATTCATTTCGGCCAAAACCTTTTGATTTTTATCAAGCATGTGAATGGGATGACTGTCATTAATCACCACTGAAAACGGGGGGAGTGTTATCTGCCCAGTAGCAAAAATCTGCAGAAATAAGGAGTTCTTTTTTGAAGGGCCTTTCCTGAAAAATGCATATTTTATTTCAGGTCTTTTGATAGGAGCCGTAAACGGATAGGGGTCATCTATTTCAACAACTCTGCCACAAATCACAGAGCCGGGAAACACAGAAAAATAATGCTTGTCATTCAATGCGGGGAAAAAGAGGCGAGCAAATTTCTTGACCTCTTCCGTCTTTTTAATGACCTGATAGTGGATGGGATTCTGAATATCATCTGGAAAATCAGGAAAACGGTCTGACCTGGCACAAAAGATAAGGTGTGAACACATCAATCTATTTTCTTCTAAGACATTCTCAAGCGGCCATGGATAGACAATCTCTAGGAAATCCCGATGATTAAATACTCTTTCCTGTCCTGTATGATGAATGTTTTTGTTAAAACCATACTCCTTTTGAAAAGCTTGCCTGACCTTTCCTTCAATGCCTTCCTGGTATGCTTGTAGCACAAAATTCTCATCCCAATTTTGAATCAGCGTCTTGTTTTCTCCTTCTAATGCGGCTGCTCGCACCCGCGCCCATTTATTGCTGGCCATGGAGGCATGAGAGAGGTGTTGCTGAAAAAGATGAAAACACGCCTCATCGCATAACTCTGGCTGCCAAAGCCTTCTTAATTCTTCAACCTGACCCGCTTGCTTAGCTTTCCTGAGTTGCTTGAGCAACGCCCGCTTTTGGTAACATTTTTTGATGTGATAGCTTAAATCAAAATCATCAACGATATGATTTTTAATGAAGTTTGTTTCTTTAAGAGTCGGATAAAGTTCCCACAGAGTTAGTATTTCTTCATGTGATTGTTTTTTCTGTATTTTTTGATGAAGTTTTTCTAAGACTTTGATTTGAATTTCCAAGTTATTGAGATGTTCCAGCTGCTCTTGAACCTGAACAAATCCCTCAATATAAGGTTTGCTTTTCAACCAAATTGCATACAAAACCCGCCCATCCTCCTTGAGGGCAGCTGATAGTTTTTGCCAGGCTTTAACGCGCTCTTTTGCAAGGTTCATTCGCAAAAGAAACGGCTCATCGATTTTTTCCGATTGATATTTTTTTGCAAAAGTTTTGATGCGCTGATAAAGCTGATCTTCCTCTTCAACATAGGCCTTTCTCAGAGCAAACCTCTCATCACACCGCTTGAGCAGTCGACTTAATGTAGCCAGCTCTTCTTCTTCATCAACAAGGCTATTTAGAAATTGCTGCAGAGACTTGCCATCAACCTTAAAATCATTTTGATTGGCATAAGCATGCCATTCAGGATTTTCTCTCCAGAGTGTCAAAATTTTTGAAGGGGAGACATCTGGGCTCTGACATAACTTTACAAATGATTTGATATTCTCTAGTCCCCTCATCAAGGATGTCATTTGTTTTTGATACCCTTGTAAATCAGTAAGGTCTCTGAGCTCGGGTGCTTCTTGCCACAGCTTGAGCATCAGTTGATGATCTTTTTTTTGAGCAGCCTCTATGAAGGCGTGATAATTGCTCAGTTCTGACTTTGAAGTCTGAACAGGGAATGACTCATACCCAAATGCCTCAAACCGATGACACCACGTACAATCTTTATGATTTTTGTGAAAATAATGGTTTGAATTTTTTGAGCAGAGTACCAAAGCTTCTACAGCACGGGTAAGATGTTGGCACCATTGACGCGCCGAAAGACGCTTAGCTGCCTCTCGATGGCCCGCTGTAAATGTCTGTTGAAAACCTAATTGCAAGGTTGAATCTAAGTGGTCTAAGGGAATAGCCAAGGGCGAGGCCTGTATTAAACTTTGGGGACCATAAGGCCACACCCCCCCTGCAATTGCTTCATCTCGACCAAGCGGTTCAATGCCCTGCTTCCATTGCCCTGAAAAGGGATGATCGCCGGTTAAAAGCATATAGATAATAACCGCTAGCCCAAAATTATCATGTTCAGGTCTGCGGTTCAGACGTTTCATGTCTTTACCAATTAATTCAGGCGGGGTAAATCCATCCGATGCAACAAGGCTTCTAAATGTCCGTGAAGCGCTTTTCACCTGAAAAGAATCAGTATCAATAACTGAAACGAGAGCTTGGTTGTTGATTAAAAAATTATCTGTTTTGATGTCGCCAATCACATACCCTTTGCTGTGAAGCGCATCAACAATAGAAGCAACATTGAGCGCTGCAATATGAAGATAGTACCAATTGAAACCAGGTGCTTTTTGATTCCTGAGCTTTGCATTATATACATTGTTAAGCGTCATTCCCCCTGAAACACGCTGCATTAAATATCCCCGAAATTTGCCATTTCGATCAAAAATAAGTTCTTGGGGCCACGGAATGGAAACATGCCCATGCTTTTCCATGGGGTCAGAAGGTGGAAGTTGCAGCATGGTCTGTAATTTTTCCAGGCGTGTCACGTCTGGTTGATGGAAAATTTTGGCAACCACATTGATGCGATCCGTTTGCCAGACCTCCCCCTCACCGCCAGCTGCAAGCTTTTTATCTAAAAGAACCGGTTGACGAACTCGGGTGTATAGCGTCTCAGTCATTATGATACAGTCCTAAAATAAGAGAAACATCATCCTTTACTTTGGCACGAAGAGGCGCAGATCTCAAGAAACTCTCGATTTCAAGCTCAGCTTCATGTTTCCCTGGCTTTCTTGATAGAAAGTCAATAAACGCCTGAAAAAAGGGCCGATACGGCAGATGTGTTTTGACACTGATACCTACCTACGCCAATCCATCGCTTGATAAAGCAAAGAAGTCGATGCTGTTTCGTGGAAATGTTACAATTTGTGGGTGCTCAACTTTGCTGACAAAGTCTGTTTCATTGGCATATTCACGATCGATACTGGCACTAACCAACTTTAATTCAGCGTCTTCCCGGACAACACAAAAACCATCCCCGACCTGTAAGATGCACATATTGCTTTCAGCAACCAAGATCATAGACAACGTGGAATCCCCTTGCATAGGATCGATGATATAACTTGATTCTCTTAACCCACGATATAGATCCAAAAGTATATCTTTTAAATCTCGCCCTTGTATCATATCCAAAGGCATCTCTTGAAAAGATTGAGCCATATAATTGCTGATGCTTTCAGCAAAGCGCGCACTGCCCTCAATAGAACCGGCACCATCCGCGATGAGCGCTAGATGTATTGCCCCGCGCTGAACATGCCGAACAACATCACCACACTCTTCAGCCAACTTTTCATGCATGACACCAGCTGATACGCCTGTAACAATTTGCCAAGGCATATAAACCTCCCTGTTTTTTTTCTTTAAGCGTGCAAGCCTATTGTACGGCCCATGTCGTAACAGATGGTAAAGAAGCCATTTCCCCCGCTGATTTGTGCTTTGAAACACGCCTCACGGATGCTGACATCCAATGAAATAACTCTTCAAATTTCAAATCTTGCAATCTTAACGGTGGTCTGTTTTGAGGCGCAATCTCTTCGAGTGTTTCCAGGTCTGCGCCTTCAACCGCAATGGTGAAGAAATAGCATTTATTAGCACGCTCCATTTCTTCAATCCGTTTTGATGCTTCTTGCCATTTATCATCCGTTGGGGCCCCATCAGTGATCAGAAAAACCCACGGACGGTAATATTGAACGCCATGATCACGATAGATTTTCTTCCGAAACTCTAGCATATCCAACCCCATGTTAATGGCTTCTCCCAAAGGTGTTTTTCCTTGGGTTGTTAATTGGGGCGGCGTGAACCGGTCAATGGTTGAAAAGTCATGGATGATTTTAACGTCAGCACCAAAAGTCAAAACACCCACTTCAACACGTAAGGACGCCATTTCATCTTCTTCAATATCATACTTAAAAGATGCCAGCCCGGCATTGAGGGCTTGAATAGGTGCACCCTCCATAGAGGCAGAGACATCTAACAACAGAACGACTGGACATCGTATTTCTGGGTTTTCAACAAATTCGGGGTACTTTAATTTCATTATTTATCTTTGCCAGTAACGGTGAGAAAATTCAACGTCAATCATTTTGAATTACTAGAGGCAACAGAGTCTAATGACTTTTTTTCTCAGATTTTTTAAAATTTTGAACAATTTCTTTTTCAGAAAACTCTTCTTTGAGAGTATAGCGCTCTGAGAGCCAGCGATTCAAATCGATGTTTTTACAATGGCTTGAACAAAAGGGCCGACTTTCCATCACGGTTGGCTTTTTACATATTGGGCATTTTTGCGTCATTTTTCAGCAACTCTTATTAACATAATTCTAGCAAATCCCACAAAGGATATCCAGTTCGACTACGGGTGAGTTCAACCAACCCCGCACGCGACATACCTAGAACATGTATGTCTTTCATCCCCTGGTCACGTTGAATTTTATTCAACAAGTGTGAGGTTTCCATGCGGTTCATCTCAACAAAATCAATCAGAATCAGCCCAGATAGGTTCAGCAACTGAATGTGCTGACGAATAAATAGCCACGCTTCATGATTGACTTTTTTAATGGAGGATCGACTGGCAGTGTCTCCAGAGCTGATGTTCACATCAAAACACCACGCTATCCGCGAGCGGTCCAGCGACACAGATCCTTTTGATTCCTTCAAAACCCACTCTGTTTGTCTTAAGCTATCAAACAGATCGCCAAATCCCTCTGCATCAAGCACGCTTTCATCAAGGGTATATCTTATGTTTTGAAGCCCTAAATCCTGAAGTTTCACAGCCAGACCTGGATCGTTTACCTTCACCTCGTCTGCACGCTGACCCATCTTTGAAACCGCTGAGAGCCAATTTAGGGGACTTTCAGGCGCGCTGTTTCCATGAACAAACTTTCCCTTATAGCCTTTATGATGTTCGAACAAGGATTGGTCATGGGTGATGCATATCCAAACCTCTTGCCCCTCTGTTATTTTTGAGTCAGCACTCTGGATCAGCGTGTCTTTTGAAAGGCAATCTGAGGTCACAAAAAAGCTTTTACCATCTGGTCCCCTTTTTGAAACGCGGCCTTTAACCTCAGCCCCCGCCCATGAAAAAGGGATCTCAGGGCCAAAAATCAAAACATTTGTGGGGTCATTTCCCAAAACCTCAACCGCTAAAAAACCTTTGCCACATGTGTCGATCAGCAGTCTTTTCATGACGGTTTAAGACTATTCTCCGGAAAAACACCGGCGCTGCCGAGCATGTTTTTGGCTTCATAGACAGGCAACCCTTGAATACTTGATACCGATCCGTCAATGCGCTTTACCAAAGATTGAAACGCATAATCAAACTTATAACCGGAGCACCCTTTCCAAACATTTGAAGCCACATAGGATTGAATCTCTTGGTTTGTCAGACGCTTCATTTGCACCAATGTTTCAACCAATTTAATAGTTATCTTTTGGGGGTGGTGCGGATCATAAACTCCGACCGCCGTCATGCTGTAATGGCGCCTGCCGGAAATACGCTGCATGAAAGAGGCCTGCTCTTGCGCAGTTTGAGCTTTTTGCAATATTCTACGGCCAACAGCCACAATGGTGTCCGCCCCCAAAATAACCTGATTAGGGCGCTGCTTCACAGCCGAAGAAAGTTTATTTTGACAAATCCGTTTGATGTAAGCCCGTGGCACCTCTTTTTTTAATTCAGATTCATCAATATTTTGAGGGAAAATCTCAGAGATACGATACCCAAGTTGTTCCAGAATTTGGGCGCGAGAAGGGGATCCAGAGGCAAGAACAAAAGATTGAAAGTCGGACATCAGATAAAAATTTGGTTACTTGTGTCGGAAAGAAATCCGACCTTTGGTCAAATCATAAGGCGTCATTTCGACAGTCACCTTATCTCCCAACAGGACCCGAATCCGATTCTTCCGCATCCGTCCCGATGCATAAGCAACAACCTCGTGACCATTTTCTAACATCACCCGGTAGTTTGCTTTAGGCAAAAGTTCTGTGACTTCGCCTTCTAATTCAATTAAGTCTTCTTTTGACATTCCAGCCTATTTTTTCTGAATCATATGAATCTTTGCCTAAATATTCAAGTAAATGCTCATCTTCTTATTTAAAATCTCAAAACTAAGAACATTTCAAAACTTCTTCTTGCCAATCTTGCTTGTTGTAGATTATATTTTGAATAAACATGGGGGCCATTCAATGAACAAGTTTTTTTCTGCGCTATCAATATTCTTTCTTACAACTCTTTTTTCCGCTGAAGCCGGCATAAGCAATAGTATCTATCTTTCCAAAGCAACCCTTACCCCACGTGCTTGTAAGCAAGATCTTGACCTTGTGTTATCTGTTCTTCAGAGCATTGCCACGGATTCAAAACCCTCTAATACAACTCAGTATGCGCCTTGCTTGAAGGCCTTCTATGACTTTGTTGAAGCGCCAACCAAAGGGTCGCAGGCTCGGGAGCGGATTCATGAAGCTCTTAATAAGCTTGATAAAAAAGCACCCAACACCAAAAATATTATTTTAAATCTTGCCTATCATTACGGTGTAGAAAGAGTAAAATCTGCTTGGGGCCATTTACCTGTTCTTGATGATAGAACATCAGGAATTGATCCCTCTTTCTCAAATGTAAACTATTGCACGACTGTGCGCGCTGACCGTCAATTCATCAAAGGCTTGTTTGCTTCCGAAGGCTATCTGAAAAAAGATGAGGAGTTAAGACTTGCAGCAAAGAATTGGCTCCAAAATGGCATCAAAAGTAGAAGCAGTGACTTTGTGAGTGACCTAGAAAAGGGACACCCAAGTGTTAAAATGATCAAAAACAAAAATTCTAATAAAGTGACTTGCAAGGCAAAATAATTCCTTTTGATTTTTAGGTAACAATACCCTCAGCTGGCCTTTGGCCAGCTTTTTTTTGGAATGGAACTAATGCAGAATTTTTTCGTAAACAGCTAGTGTTTTTTGTTGCATCAGACTTAAAGGGAATTTTTTCTCAACATGCTTTTGGGCAGAGAGTCCCATATCGATTAACTTTTGCTGATCCAAGGATAAAATACTGTCAATGACTTCTCGAAGATCTTTAATAGATTGAGAAGGTATCAACCATCCTGTCTTTCCTGGAACAACAATCTCTGCGCCGCCACCAATGTTTGTTGTCACAATAGGCCGTGCCATGGCTCCCGCTTCAGCAATTGTCCTTCCAAAGGATTCAGGCTTTGTGGAAGGACACACCACAACATCAGCAGCAGCATAGGCTTCTTGAATCGTAGCCGAAGCAGGGACAATCTTAACCTTGTCGGCTAATTTAAGCTCAGCAATCAAGTGTTGGATATGAGCCAGATATCTCTCCTTACCAGTCCAAGATCCCATCAGAATTAATTTCCACTTTTGATCGAGCGGGGCCATGGCTCTGATCAAATCTTCATGGCCCTTAATGGCCGTAAAACGACCTGGAAGCAAAAACACACGGTCATGGGGCTTCACCTGCCACTGTTCCCGAATCGATTGAATCTGCCCCTTACTGACATGCGCCGGGTTAAATTGATTCAAATCAACACCTCTATAAATCAGGTCAATTTTAGACGGGGGCACATGGTATATTTGTTGGATGTGCTGGGCAATATACTGAGACGGCGCAATTACTTTGTCCCCCCATGTCATCACCTTATTATAGTGATATTTAAAAGAATTTTGACAGCCATAAGCCCCATGAAACGTAGAGACAAGTGGCACCTTGCTCCACTTAGCTGCATAAAAACAAGCCCAAGCAGGCGCGCGGCTTCTAACATGGACAAGGTCAATCTTATGTTTTTTAATGATCTTATAGAGTTGCCAAGCTGAGTAGAAAATCAAGGCATGTGATTTTAAAGTTGGCACGGTTAGATGAAGTGTTCCAGCATCTTCAAGCTGAGGAGCCAGCTTGCCGCCAGTAGACGCAACATAAGATCGCCAGCCTTTTTCAACAATGGCCTGGGCTATCTCACACGTACCACGCTCAACACCCCCGGTATTCAGCGCCGGCAATACTTGTAAGATACCTGGATTCTTAAGACGTGCCACCTGGTACACCTTGCGTAGTGGAGTATTCAAAGTGGAATACTTCGCCTGGATACACCAGCGAACGAATCTGATGCACGGCTTGTGCTGCTTCCGCAAATCCAGTCAAAATTAATTTTTGTTTGTGCGGATATGTTGCCACGTCTCCAATGGCAAAAACGCCTTTGAGGTTTGTTTCACACGTTTTAAAATCAACTTCAATATGCTTTTTTTGAAGGGCCATACCCCAATCAGATAGTGGGCCCAAATCCATGGACAATCCAAAAAAAGCAAGCAAATGATCGGCCTCAAGTGTCCGGTGATGATCATCTAAATTTGTTAATTCAACGGCCTCAAGCTTACCATTTGTTCCTTTCAAGGCCGCGAGTTGATAAGGCGTGACCAACTCAAGCTCTTCTGAAGCGGCCGCAGCTTTGAGCTGCATCACACTTTCAGGGGCAGCTCTAAACTTATCCCGTCGATGAACCATGTAAATTTTCCGCGCAATACCCTTCAAGTTCAGCGCCCAATCAACTGCAGAATCACCGCCCCCCGCGATCACAATTGTTTGATCCTTGAAATCTTCCATTCGCCGCACATAGTAATGCACATGCTTTTCTTCAAATTCTGCCAAATTTTCCAGTGGCGGTTTATTTGGTCCAAAAGCTCCGACACCCGCAGCAATAATAATGGCTTTGGTGTCAATCTCATGCCCTTTAGAGGTTTTGATTATCCATCCTTCATCTGTTTTGCTGATGTGCGTTGCTTGTTGTCCCAAATGAAAAGTCGGGTTAAAAGGAGCTGCCTGCTCTTCTAACTTATCAATCAATTCCCCTGCCAAAATACTTGGGTGCGCTGGAATATCATAAATGGGCTTTTCTGGATAAAGAGCGCGGCACTGCCCACCAACAGTATCAAGAGCATCGATCACGTGACATTTAAGCTTATTCATCCCACATTCAAAGATCGCAAATAATCCCACAGGTCCTGCACCAATAATGACAACATCCGTCTGATATGACATCTTAAATTCCTTTGTTTTAGTCTATGCTTTGGTTCATAATAGTCATTAGAGATGAATTGGCAAGCAAGACCTAAAATATTTACCCGAACCACGCGTAGCCCCGACAAAACTCAGCGGCTTGGCGCGTTGGTGTCTACATGCCTTAAACCTGGGGATTGTCTGGCATTTTCGGGCGTTCTTGGGGCGGGCAAAACCACTTTTATTAGAGGCCTCATTCAAAATCTGATCGGCACATCTTACACAGTTAGCAGTCCAACATTTAATATCGTAAGCGTCTATGATCAGGGCCCTTTTCCCCTTTGGCATGCAGATTTGTACCGATTAGAAAATAAAAACGAATGGCAAGAGCTTGGCCTCAATGAAACACAAGAAGGTGTTTCATTGATCGAGTGGCCCGAAAAAGCAGCCGACTTTATTCCTCGGTCCACTTTGTGGATTCAGTTTGAACCTCATTCGGATTTATTAGCTCTAACCTTTAGTGGCTCTGAAGAGTGGGCAAAACGCCTTTATCCTCTCAATGCTGATTGACCATGGCTTATTTTACCATTCCTCCCTCACACTCTATCCTTGATGTTATTGCCGATCGCCTTATTGAAGAGACATCCAGTGATCCCCTGGCAATCACTCACTATCATATATATTTATCAACGCGTCGGTCGAAGCACCGCTTAACGGAGATCATTAACCAAAAGAAACCAAACTCTTTTTTGCCTAAAATTATCTCTCTCACCAACCTAGACAGCGAGGCGATTGCTTTTATATCCCTCAATCTGATGAAGGAAATTACGCAACTCCCCAAAGTTTTATCCTCCGCTCGAAGACGGGCTCTTTTATTTTCTTTGGTTTCTAAATTTAATGAGCAAAATAATAAGTCTTACAACATCAATCAATTGGTAAGCTCATTGGAAACGTTGATTGATGATTTATTAAACGAACATATCCCCTTAGAAAAACTCTCAGATCTGGACCCCGGCTTCAACACAGATCATCACGTGAATTCTATTTCATTTTTAAAACTCTTCAGTCAAATTTGGCCTGCCATTCTTAAAGAAGAAAACGTCATATCACCACAAGAATATCGCCGTATTCTCATTACGTTGCAAAAAAAAGCTTGGGCAGAAAAGCCACCTGAGCATCCGATATGGCTTGTGGGCGCCAGTGGCTCGCTACCAGAAGTGAGGACCCTGATGAAAGCGATCGGCTCACTGGCAACAGGATCTGTCTTTCTACCCGGCTATGACCCCAAAATCAAAAATAATATCCCTGCTCACCACCCTTTTGCCAGTCAAAACCTTTTTATTGAAGAAAGTCGGCTTGATACTCAGATAATTAAGGCCGTGCCCACATTATACGCCCCGTGTGATACTGCCCTCTACAAATGCCTTCAAAGGGATTCAGATTCAGACCCTGAAAAAAGCGACTCCTCTCTTTTTGAAAAGTTAAACATACTTGAAGCGGATCGTATTGATGAAGAGGCTGCTGCCATTGCTCTATACATTCGACACTTTTTAGAAGAGACACATAAAACAATTTTAATAGTCACGCAAAACAGATCGCTTGCCGCCAATATCAAGCACCATTTAAAAGTATTTGATATCTATGTTGATGCTTCGGCAAATATCTCCATTGATCAAACGGCTACAGGAGGAAGCTTCATTAAAAGCTCTCTTTTTACTCTGGTGTCTCCCATATGCTCATGGATAGATTTTGTTGCGTTGCTAAAACATCCCTTGTGTCAAATCCAAGGCGATAGAATGGGCTACTTAAAAGCCCTGCGCTGGTTTGAAAAACATATTCTTCGTGGAGCGCGCCTGCCCGTCCTATGGATAGACGTGAAGTCTTTTGTCCTGAATCGTCTTGAGCAATACACGCATGAAGAAGCCATAACGTGTTCTAATTTTTTTACGCATTTCTTTGCCCTCATTGACAACTTTCAAAGCACATGCCGAAAAAATTCCTTACAAAATTGCTTTCAAAGCCACGGCGATATCCTATCGTACCTTATTGGGGGCGATACCAAAAATGAAGAGCAGCTCAATGTCGTTTTAGATGAGCTCGCCAACGCTCTTGAATCGCTTCCAAGCGTTGGGAGCGTTCCCTATTCACAAATCCTGACATCTGTGCTGTGCACCCTAATGAGCCCACCAGCAGTCTCTTCTATCCGACCACAAGTGCAAATTTTGGGCATACTTGAATCACGGCTTTTACGGTCAGATTTAGCAATCATGGCCGGTATGAATAGTGATACTTGGCCTGTTCAGCAACAAGATGATCCATGGCTGAATCGTTCCATGCGGGAACAAATTGGTCTACCTTTGCCAGAGCAAAATCTTGGATTTGCGGCCCTTGATATGATGAATATTTTAGGCTGCAAAAAAATACTACTCACCCGTTCTAATTCACACAATGGCAAGCCGACGCAACCAAACATATTTTGGCATCTTCTGAAGTTAAAAGCCGCAAAACAAGGAAATAAGATACAATCAGCAAACAAATACATATCATGGGTACGTCAACGCCGTTACCCCCCCACCCAGGCTGCTCACAGACCGCCGTTTGTTCACGTTGACCCACAGCATCTACCACCAAAAATATCAATTTCAGATAGTTCTCTTCTTCTGAATGCGCCTTATCTCTTTTACCTGCACAAGATTGCCTTACTCAGACCCCTCCCCCCTTTATCTGTCAAAACGGATGCTGTTAATTTTGGCATCATGATGCATGATATTCTAAATAAACTCGCTGCGTCCTCTCATCTGTATTGCTCTCAAGAGAAAAGCTATCAACTGATGCATCAAATGCTTAAAAAGTACATGAAGGGCGCGATTGCCCCCGCTTTTTGGCAGCGTCGTGCTGAGAATATCATTTGTTATTTCCTTGACCACATCAAAACATCTAAGAATATCGAAGCAATTGTCACTGAAATTTCAGGCTCTCTTTTTATAGAGCATCAAGGTAAAATACTTGAGATTATCGGCAGAACAGATCGGATTGATATTTACAAAGACTCAATAGAGATTATTGATTACAAAACAGGGCAAGTGCCAGCCCAAACAGCTGTCGCAAATCATCTCGCACCCCAGCTAAGCTTAGAGGCTGCTCTCTACTATCAAGGCAGTTATCAAAAACTTAAACCAAATGTTGACGTCCAGCAAATCAGTTACTGGAAGTTATCGGGAAAAGAAAACCCTGTTGAAATCATTCCCATCAACGCTCATGCAAAAGATCTGGCGAATTCAGTTATTGAAAACTTAAAAGAGAAAATTGAAAAATACTATATCTTAGGCCACGCCTTTTCGCTGACAGCTGATCAAGATAATCCAGATTATTATACGCTCACCCGCTACCCCGCTTGGTCGCATGCGAGGATGCCATGAGCTCACATCAATCCAACCACACATCAGAATGGATTGAAGCGTCAGCCGGCAGTGGCAAAACCTATCAATTAATTCATCGTATTTTAGGACTCTTGTTAAAGGATATCTCCTTCAATGACATCCTATGTATTACTTTTACCAACGCAGCTGCAGGAGAAATGGAAAAGCGGCTACAAGAAAAGCTTGAACACTGGGCGCTCTCCTCTGACATGGAACTTGAACAGGACATGAACCAGATGGGGTTTGAAAATCCTTGTTCAACAATACTTGATAAGGCAAGAAATTTATATGAAGACTATCTCTGGTCTCAACAAAAAATCCGTTTTACAACGCTCCATGGCATGTGCCAATCGATGCTCCGCACCTTTGCCCTTGAATCTAATGTCTCTCCAGACTTCTCAGTACTGGAGGAAAGAGAACAAGCTCAACTTTGGCACGAGGCTTTTGAGCATGTCGCCCAAACATCGCAAACAATGGGTCTTCTAACAGACCTTGTCAATCAAACCTCTTTACCACAGCTGGGAGATCTTCTTCTTGATCTGCTAAAAAATCGTTATCAATGGATTAATCTTGAATCCCTCAGAGGGAAAACCCAAGAAAATTTAAGTCAGGTCGTCTCTCTCTGCATCCTTAAAGATGAATCTGACCCCTTTATGTGGCTCATCTCACAGCATCCTTTACAAAAAATTTCTCGTCTATGTGAGCACTGTGAAACTGGATCTGCCTCAGACCAGAGCTTGGCACAGAATCTTAGACGGCATTACACCCGCTTTTCATCTGATCCTAATCTTGAGTCCTATCAAGCTGTCATTGATTTATTTCTCACTAAAACAGGGCAGTTTCGCAAAAAAATGGTCAGCAAAAAAACCAGTGACACATTAGATCAGAACGGTTGTGATTTTAGCGTCTTCTTTAATGACTTATCCTCCGTTCATCAAAAGATATGCGCTCAAAACATATGTGAAAAAACCAATCTCCTCCTCTCATTATTTACTGAAATTTATATCCACTATGCGTCTTTGAAGAACAGCCATGGGCTATTAGATTTTGATGATTTGATTATCAAAACCAATCAACTGCTAGAAAGCGCAGAACAAGGCGCTTGGGTGCGCTATAAGCTGGATAACAGGTTGATGCACCTGTTGGTTGATGAAGCCCAAGACACAAGCGCCTTACAGTGGCAGCTTTTGATGAACCTATTGGAAGATTTTTTTACAAAAGATAATGATCCTGGGATGAAATCATTGTTTATCGTGGGTGATAAAAAGCAATCCATTTATAGTTTTCAAGGCGCTGATCTGAAACATTTGGATCATTATCAAACCATTGTTCAAGAGCGATTTTCTGCCCATGGGCATCTCATCAAAAAACGGATTCTGGACCACTCTTATCGGTCAACAAAACCTATTCTTCAGTTTGTTGATCATATTTTTAACGCGGATCAAAACCCTCATGGTCCCTTTTATAAACTGTCTCACAAAACTCAGCGCCATGGGCTTGGCGGACGGGTCTCTCTATGGCCACTCGAGCAAAATGATGACTCTATCAACCCCAATGATGCCAATCAGTCCGCCGAGAAGAAGGTGGCGGATAAAATAGCCACTGCCATCAGTGATTGGCTGAAGCAAGGATCGCGCCTTCTTTCAAAAGATCGGCCGATAGAGCCGAGAGATATCATGATTCTTCTGCAAAAGCGGGGGCGCTTTGGTCCTGAAATGGCGGCAGCATTAAAGCATCATCAAATTCCCTGTGCTGGGTTAGATCGTCTGACACTTCAAGATAATCTGGCTGTTCGTGATCTTCAGAGTCTTCTTAAATTTTTACTGTTACCAGATGATGATTTCTCACTGGCGGGCATTTTAAAAAGTCCCTTAGTCAATATTGATGAACAAGTTCTCTCTTCACTTGCGCTTTCAAGAAAAGATCGTTCCTTATGGCAAGAGCTCCAAAAGCAAGGCAAAAAAGAAGAGTCGCTCAGAGAGATCGTTTGCTGGTTGCATCATTTGCTCAATAAAGTTGACTATGTGACACCCTATTCACTGGTCTCGATGATTCTAATCGAACAAGGGGGGCTGGATAAATGGATTGATGATTTAGGATCTTCTACAGCAGATCCTCTTCTTGAATACTTGTCAATGTGTGAGCTTTATGAGCAAAAAAATGGGCCGTCATTAGAGAAGTGGGTTCACTGGTTCGAAACCAATGAGATAGAAATCAAACGGGCTTTGAGTGATCCAAAGCAAAATTATGTTCGTTTAATGACAGTTCATGGTGCAAAAGGATTGCAAGCGCCGATTGTGTTTCTTCCGGATACAACCGAAAACAAAAATAGTCGTGGTCCGATCTATTGGCAAGATGGCGGCATGCTATGGGCCTCTTCATCTTTGGAAAAAGAAATATCCCCCATTCCAACCATCAAAAAACAGAAACAGCACCTGATCGATGAAGAGTCAAAACGATTACTTTACGTTGCCCTAACCCGTGCTGAAGAGCAGCTTTTCATTGCTGGCTGGGCTCCAAGTCGTGGGTCTATGACAGAATATTCCTGGTATCACCAATGTCAAAAAGCCCTCAAAGAACTCGTGAGAGATAATGCAGATTTAGAGAAGCCCTTCATTTTTGAAGATATTCCAAAGCATTTCACCTCTGCTTTACCGTTGAATAACTCCAACCATGATACAACGAATCCTCTCCCCAGGTGGCTTTCGGAGCCTTTAGCCTCTGAGGAAAAATCAATTGAGATCATTCGCCCCTCTAATCCTGAGCAAGAATCCCAAACTCACCACAATGAAGAAGCATTGTTTTATGGATCTTTGATGCATAAAATCTTGGAACATTTACCAAGCCAAAGCCACTGGAACGCTTTCTTAGAGAGAGCTAAAATTTACATCAAAGCCAGTGATAATGATCTGCTCAGTGCCTCGAAAAAAGAAAAAATGGAACAAGAGCTCAAGAATTTACTAACATCAGACGTTTCTTATCTTTTCCAAAAAGGAGCGCTTTATCAAGAACCCTCTTTCTGGTCCGAGGTCAATGGCAAACTCATCAAAGGTCAAATTGATCTCATTCTCCGTAACTCTGAAAGAAAAGAAATATGGATCATCGACTACAAGACAGGAAAATTCAACGAAAAGGCCCTGGAAAAATACCAAAAACAACTCATGATTTACGGACATTTTATCCAATCACAATACCCGGAAGACCACGTGCATATCGGGGTTTTATGGATTGAATCGCGCAAGCTAAGCACGCTCAAACTTCATTCATGATCAAAAAGCTTTACAATCATATATGGCAAAGTAATATTAATTGTTGATGTATTAAAGGATTAAACATGAATGCCCGCACGGATGAACCCTATATTCCAGCCTCTCAAAAATTACCGGAACTAACCGTCAAGTCTATTATCTTAGGCGTTATTCTCGCTGCTCTTCTAGCAGGATCTAATGCTTATTTAGCTTTAAAAATAGGGCAAACAATCACGGCATGCATCCCAGCAGCTATCATGTCTATGGCTGTCTTAGGGATGTTCAAGCGTTCAAACATTCTTGAAAACAATATGGTTCAAACAATTGCTTCAGCCGGAGAGGTGATTGCTGCCAGTGCTATTTTCACCCTTCCCGCTCTACTCGTCATTGGGCATTGGGAATCTTTCCCGATCTTAGAAACGGCCATGATTACAATCGTTGGAGGTTTTATTGGTATTTTCTTTTCCATTCCCCTCCGCCGCGCTCTCATCATCGAAGAGCGCCTTGCCTTTCCCGAAGGAGTTGCCACTGCTGAGGTTTTAAAAGCAGGGGATCAAAAAGGAGGGAGTGCAAAAAGTATTGTTGTAGGGGGCTTGCTAGCTGCTCTGATGCAGCTTTGCCAAGGGGCTTTTCAATTTGCCAGCAGCTCTCTTGCTTTTTGGAAAAAGATTGGTGGCAGTATTGTAGGTGTCAATATTGGTTTCTCACCGGTTCTAGTCGGGGCTGGATATATCGTCGGCCATAAGATTGGTATTACCTTGCTGATTGGTGGCATTATCATGAATTGGATTCTCATACCCATTTTCACATCTTTAAATGGCATCCCAGAAGCTGATAGCCTGGTTAAAAGCGCCGCCATGATGAAGTCAAACCTTAGATATGTTGGCGTTGGCACCATGATCATTGGCGGAATTTCTGCTTTCATTTCCGTTCTCAAGCCGATTCGTGTTGCAATTGGTCACTCTTTTAAAACATTTGGATCGAATAAATCTGGCAAAAAACTCTTAAGAACTGAGCAAGATATTCCCTTCAGCTATGTGCTGATTGGATTATTGGTTTTATTCATCCCAGTATACCTCATTTTGAATCATGTTTTTCATTCTTTTAACCTGCCACTATCATCTACAACTTTCTTTATACTCGTCCTTGTGTCACTCATCAGTACGTATGTTGTTGGCTTTCTGGTTGCCTCTATTTCAGGCTACATGTCAGGATTGGTCGGCACATCCTCAAACCCACTCTCCGGGAGTTTGATTGCTTCAATCGTTTTAGTTGCCTTTGTGATTATGTCCGTTATCGGCAACGAGATTAACTACATCGAAAATACCGTTGCTGCTACTGGTGTTGCAGCGGGCCTTATCATGATTACAGCTATGGTAGCGGCCATGGGTGTTATCAGTTGCGATAATTTACAAGATTTAAAATCGGGCCATATCCTGGGGTCTACTCCGTGGAAACAAGAAGTGGCATTATTTTTAGGCGTTATTGTCAGTGCTATTGTCATTGCACCCATCATGCAAATTCTCTTTGAAGCCTACGGTATCGCCGGCATGTATCCCCGCGCCGGTATGAATCCAGATCAAAACTTGGCAGCACCTCAGTCTGTGTTATTAGCAACCATTGCTCAGGGGATGCTTGGTCAATCTTTGCCTTTCAATCTGATTATGGTTGGCGTAGGAATTGGGGTGATAGCCATCCTTGTTGATCAATATCTCAAAAAAACAGGGAATGGTCGCTTCCCTGCTCTTGGGGTTGCGCTTGGTTTATATCTTCCGTTCGAAATCGTAACAGCGTTATTTCTTGGCGGACTGTTGAAATACATTGTGATGAAAACGCAAAAGCACGAAAGCGGCAATAACAAAGGTTTGCTTTTCGCTTCAGGTTTGATTGCTGGTGAAGCAATTACGGGCATCGTTCTTGCTGTGCCGTTTGCCGCTTCTCAACGCACTGATATATTCCAATTCACACCTTCATGGCTCACGCCTTATAGCACTTTCATTGGCTTTGTTTTATTTGCTTTCATTGCCTTTATGCTGGTGAAGACTAGTCAAGGAAGCTCAAAAAAGAAAGCGTAGTAAGATCGTCAATCTATAAGATCTCTATCTTATTCATTAGCGCGTTGACCAGCGCTTGATCATCTAGTTTTGTTGACCTATTTTTAGTTTTGCGGCAAAAAAGAGTGAACATTTAGTTAATTCTTTGAACTTTATAAACGCTCTTCCCTTTTTTCAAGAACACAAACGCTGGTCTCTTTGGCTGTCCAGCATCATGGTGTTATCCATTACAAGTTACAAAACCTACCCAATCAGTGTCATGGTAGTCTCTCTTTTGCTGGCATTCGCTGCTTTGGTTTTACGCCGCCATTTTTGGATATTCCAAGTTCTAAAAGTCTTAATTCTTGGCATCTCATTGGGCATCATTTCAATATCCTTCTCCCAATATTACAATCCGACAGACGCACTAGATAAAAAAAAATTTGTGCCAAAACTTGAAGGGAGAATCGTTGAAGTAACGCCAGCTCCATATGGATATCGTCTCAAAATTGCGGTGCACCACACGGTAAAAAAAAGCCTAAAAAAGAATCTTACTCATGTGAAATTGACCCATCGTATAAAAGGGGAACGTCAACCTTGCGTCGGGGATATAATCAGCGTCAATGCCGTTCTAACCCCTTTTTCAGAGGCCCTTATTTCAGGGGGATTTGACTTTAGAGAGAACAATCGCGCTCAAGGCATCGGTGCCTCAGGATTCACGGTCGCTCCTATCATACTTTTACAGCCAGACACCAAAACGTACACAGAGTTTTGGCAAAGAATTCGTCAAAAAATTACAAACATAATCATCAATATCCCTTCAAAAAATCCGCAAGTAAATGCCATTGCTGCCTCCCTCATCACAGGTCAAAAATCACTAATAAGTAATGACGTCCGAAGTGATTTTGCTGCCAGTGGACTGGCACATATTCTGGCTATTTCAGGTCTTCATATGAACCTCATGGCACTCATTGCTTTTTTCTGTGTTAAGTTTTCTCTATGTCGCTTTCCCGGCATATTAGAACGCATTCATCTTCCTAAGATTGCGGCAAGCATGACTCTTATCCTGTTATTTTTTTATTGGAATATTTCTGGTCAATCCATGTCTTCAACCCGCGCCTTTTTTATGGCTTCTTTTGTCTTGGTAGGCATTCTTATGGACCGAGAAGGATTAAGCCTTCATTTCATAAATTTAGCGGCCATCCTCATTTTACTCATGTATCCTGAAGCCTATAAGCTACCCAGCTTTCAAATGTCATTCTTTGTTGTTTTGGGTCTTATTTCACTCTATGAAGCCTGCCCCCAAATTTTTGTAACCAATGAGGGTGGATGGCTGCGACAAGTTATTGCCTCTATCCGCAATCTCATTACGACTTCTTTGATTGCCTCAATTATTATTCTTCCGTTCAGCATTATGCATTTCCACACGCTCTCGGTTCAGGGCATTCTTGCAAACATCATCCGTTATCCCTCTGTTGGGAACATTGATACTTCCTGGGCTTGTATTGGGGCTCTTGGTTGCTAGTCTCACAGGTTATTCTTTTGTTTTGACTTTAACGTTTCACCTGATTGATTACGTCACATACCTAGCACAGCTTATTGCCAGTTGGCCCGGCGCGAAACTTCATGTTGCGCACCCTCCCCTCTGGTCATTCTTACTCTGTATTATCGGATTACTCTGGTTTTGTGTGTGGCGCTATCAATGGCGTTTTTTAGGCCTGGTTCCTTTCTTGATTGGCCTCATCGGGTTATTTACGGCCACGCCACCCTCCTGTTATTCTTTTAGGAATCCTAAGTTTTATATGTGTCATAATCACAAAACCGTATTCACAAACACACCCAGAGTCAAAGATTTTGAAGCTGTCTACCTGTGTCATGCCCTGGGCTTCTCTGAGAAGAAAATTCAGAGAACAAAGTTGATACAATCTGATCTCATGAAATCCCTTTAACCGAAAGTGGCAATATGATAAGTTTCAACATTATTAATATTTCAAAAAAGGTTACCGATGACAAAGCAAGCATCACCAGAAAAAGCCAAAGCTCTCGATATTGCTCTTAAACAAATTGAGCGTGCTTTTGGTAAGGGCTCCATCATGAAGCTCGGCGAAGGTCAACAAGTTGAAGCAGAGGTTGTTTCAACAGGTTCTATTGGACTTGATCTTGCACTTGGTATTGGCGGTCTTCCTGTTGGCCGTATCATCGAAATTTATGGCCCCGAAAGTTCTGGTAAAACGACACTTGCCTTACATGTTGTTGCAGAATCTCAGAAAAAGGGAGGCACTTGTGCTTTTGTTGATGCTGAGCATGCCTTAGACCCCATTTATGCGCGTAAACTTGGCGTAAATACCGATGACTTAATTATCTCTCAACCCGATGCAGGTGAGCAAGCTCTTGAAATTACAGATACCTTGGTTCGCTCTGGCGCTGTTGATGTATTGGTTATTGACAGTGTCGCGGCTCTTGTTCCCCGCGCAGAATTGGAAGGGGACATGGGAGACTCCCACATGGGACTTCAAGCACGGTTGATGAGTCAAGCCTTAAGAAAATTAACGTCCTCAATTTCCAGATCCAAATGCATGGTGATATTTATCAATCAAATTCGTCAAAAAATCGGCATCATGTTTGGGAACCCCGAAACAACAACGGGTGGAAATGCTTTGAAGTTTTATGCATCTATTCGTCTCGATATTCGTCGCATTGGAGCTATTAAAGACAAAGACGAAGTAGTTGGTAACCAAACCCGCATCAAAGTTGTTAAAAACAAGCTCTCGCCGCCATTTAAAGTGGTTGATTTTGATATCATGTATGGTGAAGGTGTGTCCAAAGTCGGGGAGCTGCTAGATCTTGGAGTCAAGGCAGACTTGGTTGAAAAAGCCGGATCTTGGTATTCCTACAATGGCCAACAAATTGGTCAGGGGCGGGAAGCGGCGAAACGTTTCTTAAAAGAAAATAAGACTGTGGCTGGTGAAATTGAACAAAAGCTTCGCCAGAATGCCGGCTTAATCGATATGATGGAAGGCACAGTAGAAAACGTTGAAACTGAAGAAACCATCACCTCTAGCTAAACAACAATCCCACGGGCTTAAATCCGTGGGATATTAGCGTCAATAGAAGTCGCACAGACTCCACATAGTCTTCCAGGGAATCCTCCTCTGAAGGATGCTGCCCCAGATTTTGTTGCCGTTCACTATACAAAGCAAGACGTACCGCTCTCTTTTTTTGAAATGAGATGGTCAAAACAACGAGGTTTTCCCTCAGAAAAAACCCTTAGAAGTAAAATTTTTTAAATTGCTGAATGCGCTCGTATGATTCATCAATGCGTTTAGAGAGCGCTCTTGCCTGGTGTTCCTCACCTTGAAGTGTTTTTTCAACATGTTGAAAAATTTTGTCTACTTTTGAGGAATCATGCTCTTGAAATTGAGAAATGATCAACACATCATTGCCAGCCAGGATTGCTCTGATAATCTTATCACCCAACTCAAAGTCATCAAGAGCCCCCCATCTCTAAATCATCACTCACAAATAAAATGTCAGATGGCCATTTAGCACGCTGTTCTTGAATAACTTTAACTGAAAAAGTCAAGCTAGGGGATTCTTTATCCAACTTCTTGTGCACGGAGTGTGCTGTCATCACTGGGATAATTTGACGAGAGTTTTCTTTATGTATTTCTGACACCAATAGATTAAAAGGCTCCATGTCTCGCTTTTGATCCCAAACCTCTGTTAGGTCTGTCATGCCCTGATGCGTATCACCCGTATCAGCACCCAAACCTGGCCAATGCTTTAGACAAAAGGCCATCCCAGATTTTTGGATTGCCTCTATAAATTTACGGCTATATTTAACAGCTATTTCTGGATCTCTTGAAAAACTTCTCTCAAGTCGGCCAATACATCCTTTTTCCGTCTCAACTTCGGTATCGGCAACAGGGGCTAAATTCCAATTGATTCCCAAACCCGCTAGCTGCTGCATATATTTTTGTAACAGTGCCTCTGCTTCCTCTTCAGGCATCTTCGCTAGTTTTTTTGCCGACGGTAATTGCACTTTGTAACCATATTCTGAAAGAAACCGTTTTACATACCCACCTTCTCCATCAATGGCTATTAAAAGCGGCGACTGTTTTTTTGCTTTTTCCTGAAAAAACGCTGAGAGCTCTTTAAGTTTTTGTGGGCCATCTTGTGTGTTTCTTCCAAGAAGCAAAACCGCTCCAACTTTGCCATCCTCAATATGACGCCCCATCAGCTGCACACTTTCATCTTGGGGAGTGGTTCCCAAAAAACCTACCATAAGCATGGCGCCAAGCTTAGCTAAAGTTTGCTGAATAATTTCTGGGGTCATAAGATACTCACTATAAGGTGTTCATGTAATCGATATCATAGGTTTTTCTGCAATTCAAATTTTCTACAAAAGCTTTAGAGGCAGTGCCTTCAGAAACTCTCTCATTCTAGACCTTAAGAAACGAGCTGTAATGGCCCAATAAAACGCCTAAAACTACGGAGATATACGCCAATAATTAAGCTTGAACTATTATTGGTTATCCTTAATACTAATTTTTGGCTTTAATAAAATTGGAGCCCAACCAAGGTCGGGCTCCAGTCTAACAGGGAGGCTTCACGTCTGGGAGACGTATGAGGTCTAATAATTTGACCTCACTTCTGGGTATTGCACCCAGAACTCGGATCCACTATGCGCGGAAATTTCGTAAAACTCGATGTCAATATACATCAAATTTCATTTATTCAAAGCTTTTTTTATGTCTTTTGTGAATAATTGCACAATATCACCAGAAAATTAATTAGAATCAATGGTATATTTTAAAGTTTAATGAGTATTTTTCTTATGATGGCCCTTGATAAGCATGAACTGTGAACAGTGGTCATGAAATTATCTTCGCCAAAAACAATTGAACTATTGACCTTTTGTTGAAGTTCTATTATTGATCATAACGTGACTGGAGACATATTATGGCTAAAAGCAAAAAAACAGATCTTTTTAAACTGGAAAGCACGGCGGGTACCGGATACTTCTACGTCCGCAAAAAAAATCCAAAGCAGATGACTGAAAAGCTTGAGCTTATGAAATATGATCCAAAAGTCCGCAAACGCGTTCTGTTCAAAGAAACAAAGCTTAAAAAAGGCAGCTCTTAATCTGCTGTCTTGCCAGGCTCTGCTAGCCTCAAAAAAAAATACCTAATAATTTCAGCACATTATATCCATCTCCTTACAGGAGACTGAAATCTGTGAAATTTTTCTAGATTCATTTCTCCCTATTTCTTGTTACAGTATAAGTATTCAACACGTATAACTTTATTACTGGAGGTAACACCATGTCTCTAATCAACAGAGTTTTATCCTTAAAAAATAAACATGAATTCATTGAACACTCTCTGCGTCACGAGATGTCTCGACCAAGCCCGGATATCATATTGGTACAAGATTTAAAAGTTAGGAAGCTCCACATTAAAGAAGAACTCGTACGTTTGGGCGCTATTTGAGTCTTTATCGGCCCATAAAATAAAAAGTGGCGCTCGGTGCGGTTAGCATAAAAAACATAATCAAAGGCAAAATTTCGCCCTTTAATGGGTTCATGTTACTGACTATGACGCCTAGCTGTATGTTAAAGACACAATAAGCAAGAAAAACAAAGCTGATCAAAAAGGCAACACTCCACCAAATACCTAAGACAAGACCTTGACTCAGCGTCACTTTTTTAAGCCGATACGATAAATAAAAGCAATAGATACCATACAGAAGCACACTTGTAAGACTATTCACCCAGAATTGCCACTGATTACCAAACCGCCCAGAGAGAAAAACTTCGTGAACAGAAATATTTGCCAGGGGGAAAATACCGAGCGCAAGCAATATCAGATTTAAAATAAAATATTTTTTTAAAAGAGTGCCCAAAAACTTCATTTGAATCCCGCATAACATATAAATAATAGTATACAAGGAGCCGTATAGAATCAATGCGTTTCAAGACCTTACCAAGACAGCAACGATTTCAATGTGATAACTCCCATAAAATTGATCGATGGGAATTATCTCCATAGGGCTATAACCAAATTTATCTAAAATCATACAATCTCGGGCAAAAGTATCAGGATTGCATGAAACATATATAATTCTTTCAACATCACTTTTCCCAATTTGAATGAGCTGGTCATACGCTACGCCGACACGGGGTGGGTTAATCACAATACAGTTATACTGAAGAAGCTCTGATTGGCTGAGCGGCGACTCTTTTAAATCCCGCGCCTCTACCTTGGAACTTGTTACTTCCCCCCTGCTTAAAGCCCCCCTAAGGCTGCGCACAGCATCTATATTAGATTCATAGCCATGAACTCTATGGCATCGGCTTAAAGGAATTAAAAAGGTTCCCAAGCCACAATAAAGATCAGCGATCATGAGAGGCCTCTTCTCTGTTGGCAAAAAAGATGCCACGATAGACTGCATCGCCTTTTCAGATGGGTAGCTCGCCTGCATAAAGGCATCTTGATGAATATAAACCTTAAGGCCATCAATCAAAATGAACGGATCCTGTAGGACAAAGCTTTTTTCTTGATAAGTTAATCGAGTCACCCCATTCCTTTTCATGAAATCAAGCGTTTGTTTTTCATTGGCACACAACCCTTTTGCATCTTTGATTGTCTGCACATCAAGATCTAATCCATTTTCAACCTTTAAAACCGATACAGACGCTTTAAATCCTTCTTGAGTGTTTTCTGTTAAGAAAATTTTTATTGGGATTAAAAGATCAGAAATGCTTTGATCAGCCACGTAACAACTCTCTAAATCAATGAGTTGATTAGAATGAAAACGCCTTAAACCAAAAATAATACGATTATTGTGCCTGAGCACTTCAAAGCGGAATCGCCGCCTCTCTCGTTGCCCGTAAGTTTGTACGGGGGAGACAGTTAAAAATCGGACACCAAAAGAATGGAGGGCATCGATCACTTTTTGGCGCTTAAAAGCCGCCTCCATATCATCTGACATATGCAATGTTTGGCATCCGCCACATCGCCCAAAGTAAGGACAAGGTGGATCTTGACGGCCTTGAGAAACCTTAAGCCACTCTTTAATAACATAAAGATTTTTCTTATTTTTGGAGAACTCTTCAACAGAAATTTTTTCGCCTGGCAAGGCATTAAAAAGCTCTATTTCTGTTGTGTTTTTATGAGGGGTGATCTTCTCAAAAACGCCAAACCCCTTTGAAGATAATTTTTTTATAGATACCTTAAGCGTTCGGCTTAAAACCATACAGACACATAACTTTTACAAGAAGATAACGTTTCTTAAGAAAATTTAAAAGCGCGTAAGCCCTGCTAATTTAAATAAGATACGATTAGGTTTCTTATCAAAGGTATATCCCTTCAGAGAGTTGCCAGCCATATTCATTGCATACGCTGCCTCTAATCTTAAGAACGATGCGCTTAAAATTGGAATTTCAACCCCAGCACCTGGGGCAAAATATGTGGCGCTGAAGCTTTTCTTCTCTCCATCAACTTTCAGCTTATAGCGCGTCCAGCCGAAACCAACCTTAAGGTATGGAATAATTTTATTTTTATCGGCATACCCTACTCTAAAGCTTGCGCCCAAGTCTAAATTGCTTGCGAGTTTTCCATATGATTTTTTCGTTGCTAAAATAGATCCATAATTGACGTCAAGTTCACCGGATAAGTATGCCTTACGAACTTTCTTGCCTCCCCCCATAATGAGTGAAGCATAAGCACCACTTCCGCCTAAATCATTTGAATTTACTTTGGCGTTCAAATGCGATGCCGTCATCCCAAGCCCTAGATAGCCTCCATTTAATTTGTGGTCATCTTTCTTAGATTTATCATCAGAAGAAGAGCCATCTTTTGGCTTTCCCAGGCTTTCAAGGGTCTTAACGCCTGCGATAGATCGAGAAGAAACCTCGAATATGGCAAAAGAAAAAACAAAAATTATAAAAAAGTTAACGCGCACCCTGTTCTCCATAAGCTGCTAAACTATTACATAGTATCATAACCACTAAGCAATAAACAATCCACTTAAAGAATACCCTACTCTGAATATACCCCCTCAACAAAAAAAGCCGAGGATAAACCTCGGCCTTCAATAAAAAACAATAGATTCTAAAATCTTACATAGAATTATATGCTTTTGAAAAGTTTGGAGGTTTGAAATTCAGCTCTAAAACAAGCTTTGCAAACCTCTATTGACAGAAGGTAATACAGCAAATAAACACTGTCAACGATTAATAAAATGAATTAAAACGATAATTTTGTTTTTTAATATTTTTTACTATGAGATCATACAATAAAATATCATATAATTCAGAGGATTTTGCAAGAGATCAAAAACCATAAAAGAAAGATATTATACAAACAGTTGATTTCCTTAAAAAAATTGTGCATTTTTAAGATATATCATTGAAATAATTTGATTTTATTATGTCAAAAAATTTTTGCATCAGCACCACAGAAGCGCAAGTTGTAAGCGCCGTTAAAGATACAATGAATATCTCTACTGCTGCCAATTTTCTGGGAATGCCCAAAACAACGCTATCTTCAATCCTCGCTAAAGTTGAGAAAAAACTTCAAAACACAATATTCATTCGCAAGCAAGGATCAGGAGAAATCAAAATAACAGAGTTTGGGAATGAAGTTATTCCGAAACTGGAAAAAATTATCTGGATCACAGAAAGCTTTCGACCCACAAAAGAGATATCTAAGAAAGTTTATAATGCCGGCAAAATAAACATCATATCAACACAAACATTTCTTGAGAGCTTTATTGCCCCTTATCTGAAAGAGTTTATTGATGAAAACCCTGAAATCAGGATTTCACTTCATCAAAAAGACAGCAACTACTATTATCAACCGAAATTAAATGATATTTTTATTGGGTGTTGGGAGTATCATACAGAGAACTATCACTACATTCTTTACCATGACTTTTGTCAAAAGTTATGGGCCGCAAAAAGCTATTTAGAAACCCACGGTAACATTGATAATATTGATGAACTTCTAAAACATAGACTTCTCATCGTTCAAACATCTATGAGCCAAGAACACTACTCTGGAAATGATTTTATTGTTCGCCGCTTAGGCATGCCGCTCTCTTCACAAAATATTATCTATGTCAGAACCGGGCTAAGACTGGTAGACGTCCTAGCAGAGAGGGGCGTTGGCATTATTGCTGCGTCAGAAGAAACAACATTGCTCAACAAACTAAAAGTTGAACCTATCCTGAGTGACATTCACGGCGAGTGCGTTTCATTTTATGTTAAAGTTGAAAAAAAATTCATAGAAACACCCCTGGCTCGCTATGTTGTTGATTGGATCTTCTCCTGCCGAGACAAAGCTCTTCGTAGCATAGAAAAAGAGCCAAAAACCAATTATGAACCTTTTAGGCCTGAGAAAGATTAAAAGTCTTAATTCTCTCGCTGTCCTGCATACCCAATCAAGGCAAAAAGCTCTTGCTTCTTCTCCAAACACCCAACTTCAAAGGTGTCTATCAACTGTTCAGCGCGCGCCTGAAAAGTTCTGATCTCCTTGTGTATCGCATTATTAATATCATAAGTTTTTAATAGAGCCTGCGCTCTACTAAACTCAGAGTCAGTCCTTGCACTTTTGCTAAAGACGCACTCCCAGAAAGCGCGATCTTGATGACTTCCTCTCTGATAACAAAGCATTACAGGCAAGGTGATCTTCCCTTCATAAAAGTCATCACCATAGTTTTTACCAATATTTTCAGCCCCAAAGCCATAATCTAACAAATCATCTTTGAGTTGAAAAATCTGTCCTATAATCAATCCTATTTCTGCTGTTATATGCCGATCACTCGCTGACAAACGCCCTAACACTGAGCCAATTTCACAAGCGGCCTGAAAAAGACTAGCTGTTTTTGCAGCATTAATTTGATAATAATCCTCAACTGTAATGGTTAGATCTCCCAACAAAGAAAGCTGTCTAATCTCTCCTGTGGTGATTTTCTTTGTAGCACTTGATAAAATCTGCAATGCCTCGGGACAATCTGCCGTCATGACACTTTCAAAGCTTTTACTAAAAAGATAATCGCCCATTAAGATTGCAAGCTTATTGCTCCATAAACTATTTATCGTAGGCTTGCCCCGTCTGATACTGCTTTCATCAATCACATCGTCGTGCAATAACGTTGCTGTATGGAGCAGTTCAAGGGCAGCTGCAAGATAGATCTGTTTTTGATCAGGGTTAGGGTGCGCAGACATTTTTGAACAAATGAATAATAAAAGGGGCCGGATTCGCTTGCCGCCCAAATCAAAGATATGATGACCCATCTGCTGGATCAAAGAAACCTTTTCATCCATAGAATCGATGATAAATTGGTCTAATAGACCCAACTCATCTTGATAAGCTGAACGAAGCTCTAAGAAAGATAAAAAAGGAGGGTCTCCCGATAACTTTATTGCTGATGCACGCGCCATTGTTAAAATGTCTAAATCCTGTATACATTAGATCATATCACTGAGACAAAACAATAAAAATGCCACCAAAGATTCAAGATTTTACTGTTGACGAGTTTCTGGGAGGGAGCTTTTACCTTAAACAGCCCCAAAAAGGGTTTAGAGCCGGCACGGACAGCATCTTACTCGCGGCCTCAATTCAACTTAAGGACACAGATTCCTTCTTAGAATTGGGGTGTGGAAGTGGCGCCGTATTAATGGCCCTTGCACACCGCTATCCAAACCATACTTTTCAAGGCATTGAGCTTGATAAACAAAGTTACGAATATGCCATTGCCAATACAGAAAAATTACAAAACCCCGCAAAAATCCATCTCCTTGACGTTAATAATATAACAAAGCTTCCAGCATATAGTCATTTGCAACAAAATGCCGATTCAATTGCGATGAATCCGCCCTTTTTCCAAAACTCTTCCCAGCAACAGAAATCTATGAGTCGGATGCTCGCAAGGGCCTTTTTTAATCAAGCCGATGAGTTAAGAACTTGGTTCAAAACTGCTAACTTCCTCCTCCGAGATCAAGGCTTATTAACCATCATCTACCCAACTTTGTCACTGGACACGGTAATTACCGTTGCTAGAAAATCTGGTTTTAGGGGGTTCAACATTTACCCCATTTGGCCCAAAGAAAAGACAAGCTCCAAAAGAGTTCTTATCAAAATGCAAAAGAATTCCAAAAAACCAGCAACGCTTCGTTCTGGGCTCATACTCCATGAAGAAGATGGAAGGCTAACCTCTGATGCTGAGAGGGTTCTACGCCATGGGTATGCGCTTAATATAGATCATTAGTCGATAATTATTCTGCCTGGTTTGATAGTGAGAGACCGCTGTAAAGTTGGTTTTTAACTTTAAACTGATCAACGTGATGCTTAAACGGCACACTATACTCTATAAAAGCACTGAGACCCCACTTTAACATTCCTCGCACACCCCAATCCCCATTCCCGAAAGCATGCTTGTGCGCTCTGTGGACACTTTTAAGCCCCGTTTCCAGACTTTCCCTGTCTCAAGATATGAATAGACAGTCATCTTTTTCAAAAAATCATCGATGGCAAGCCCATAGCGCACCTCAATTTTTGCCTGAACTCCAGAGTCACCAACTAAAACACCCACGGGAGGCGCAAAAGAAAAGGGAGCACCCCCATAAAAAAACCGCTCCATATAAACGGGTTGGTTTAACGCATACTGCCCTCTCATCGAGCAAACTAAACTCCAAAACTCATCAATGGCATATTGCTGAGAAAGAGCTGCCGTGATTTTTCTAAAATTCAAATTTCCACGTTGATCTGTGCCCCTTTGGTGTGAGTTTTCATCGTTGAGCCCATGATGATATCCAACATTTAACTCCGTTTCTCCCCAGTCATAATCCATTTTTTCAAAATGACTTAAAAGATGAAGGACCAGGTTTTTTTGTTGAATATCTCTTTGAACACCTTGTTGGGATTGAGTGCGTTCTGTAAAGTTTTTGCGATCCAACATCAATCTTGCGTGCCCTTGAATTTGGTGACTCAGCGATAAATCTTGCTCTAACCCTATCCCATAAGACTTGAGTCGGCCACGCGCCCGCGTTAATCCTTGCAACCTTAAATCTGGTTGGTCTCGTAAAAGATCGGTAAAGATAAACGCTCTGGTTCCTAGATCCATGATGGGCGCTGAAAACTCTGCGCCATAGTGCATTAAGCGATTAAACTTATGCGTCGGATAAACAGCACCAAAGACTTTTAGTTGATCCCCCGTGCCAAACAAAGAATTAAATTGAACATCTCCTCGCGCCACCCAACTGCCAAGGCTTTCTGGCATTGTATTTGAAACACCCATCTTATGCGTAATGCTCTGACGGGCAATAATAGCTATAATTTCACCCCCATTTTCATCCTCAACTTGCGTTGACTTTAAGGTAAAAGACAGCGTATGTCCTGGCTTCCGACGAACTTTATCAATGACTAAGTTAAGGGAATCTATATTAAAAGGGCGTACTATTTTTAGGTTTTCAATGTCTTTCTTAAGATCATCATCACTGGGCATATTTATCCAGCGAAACGTTGTTTTAATAACGCTGTTTTCTATGGCTTTGAGGCGAACCACTCCCTTTTTCAATTGTTGAAAAGGCACATAAACATAACTAAATACATATCCCTTTTCTTGATAGAGCTTGTTAAGGCGCTGAGCTAAAGATTCAAGATCTGCAGTTGTGATTGATTTACCGATGAGATCTTTGGACATCTCAAGAACTTGCTCATCCCCAAAAACTGAGCTCCCTTCCAGTGTAACCGAGTAAAGCGTTAAAGGCTTTGGAGTGCCGGTAAAGTAATCCGCGGGCTCTTGAATATTGATATCAGATGTATCATAAGCGGCTTGATTTTGACTCAACATCAGCGACTGACGCACCGCTGCGGGACTGGGCCTAAAATTCAGCCCGTCACTATCATACAAGAAAACAACATGTGTCAGCAGAAATAAGAGACATATTTTTTTAAACATGCAAAGCCTCCCCCCTTAACAGTAACACGATACGTGAAGTATGTGGTTAAGAGCAAGGATTAATGAATCGACAGCATCAAAGGAGAACGACTTCCGCTCTGGATAGTGGATCTTTTATTCTTGTTCATGTTTTTGCTTAAGCGCTGTAATGAGCTTTGTAAAGTCTTCAACACTCGAAAAATCCTTATATACCGAGGCGAATCGAATATAAGCCACTTCGTCTAACTCTTTTAAAGAACTAAGAACATAGGCACCGATTGTTTCTGTTGTAATTTCAGACTCACCACATGTTTCAATCTGTCGAATAATTGCATTGACAACACGCTCAATTTGATCTGTTTTCATGTGCCTTTTTCGTACCGCTGTGTAAATCGAGCGCGCCAACTTTTCCCGGTCAAATGTCTCTCGGTCACCGCTATTTTTAATAACAGTCACAGGGCAGAGTTGAACACGTTCAAGCGTTGTAAACCGAGACCCACACTCTATGCATGACCGACGGCGGCGGATAATAGTATCTTCCTCATTCGGCCTGGAATCTTTAACTTGGGTATCTTTAAAACCACAAAAAGGACAGATCATTTCTTTACTTTAACTATGCGTTGAATAGAATGGGAAGGATTGTGCAATAGCTGTGACAGATTTCTCAAAACCCAACAATTCAGGTTCAGATAATTGTCTTTTAACGGATAAATTTTCGACAACATCCGCAATCATCCCCCCAATTTTAGTGAGTTCCTGAGCCCCCATACCACGGGTGGTAACAGACGGTGTTCCCAGTCTAAGTCCAGAAGTTATCATTGGTGGTTGAGGATCAAAAGGAATGGTATTTTTATTAACAATGATTCCTAATTTTTCTAGAACTTGCTCAGCTTCTGCACCAGATACATCTTTATTCCTCAGATCAATCATTAAAAGATGATTCTCTGTTCCGCCGGTTACCAAATTAAAATCACGCTCTAAAAGCGTGCCAGCTAAAGTTTGTGCGTTTGCCACAACCTTTCTCATGTATTCCTTAAAGTCATCTTTAAGAGCTAAGCCAAAAGCCACAGCTTTGCCAGCAATAACGTGCATTAAAGGGCCGCCTTGAATACCAGGAAACAAAGAGGAATTAATTTTTTTAAATAAATCTTTATTGTTGCTAAGGATAATACCTCCCCGTGGACCACGCAGGGTTTTATGAGTGGTGCTTGTCACAACATCAGCATAGGGCAAGGGACTTTGGTGCATCCCTGTTGCAACCAATCCTGCAATATGCGCCATATCAGCCAATAAGAAGGCGCCCACTTCATCAGCGATTTCTCTAAATTTTTCATAATTCAAGGGTCGTGAATATGCAGAAAATCCAGCAATGATAAGTTTTGGTTTTTCGCGGCGCGCAATAGCTGCAACCTCATCATAATCAATCAGGCAGGTGTTTTTAGAAACGCCATATGTGCAAACATCAAACCATTGACCCGACATATTAAGAGGATGCCCATGCGTGAGATGCCCACCAGCAGCTAAATCCATCCCAAGAATTTTATCTCCTGGCTTCAACAAAGCTAAGAAGACAGCCTGGTTTGCTTGAGATCCTGAGTGCGGTTGGACATTGGCAAAGTCACATTTAAATAATTCCTGAGCCCGTGCAATGGCTGTTTTTTCCACTTCATCAACAAATTCACATCCACCGTAATAGCGTCGCCCTGGGTATCCTTCAGCATATTTGTTTGTCAGTACAGAGCCCTGGGCTTCCATCACGGCTTTAGATGTTAGATTTTCTGAAGCAATCAAATCAATGTGATTGTTTTGGCGCTCAAACTCTTGATCAAGAAATCTACTGATAACCGGATCAGCTGCCTGCAGGGTTTCACTAAACAGTGTCATTGGATCTCCTCAATTAATTTAACTCTCTTTTCATGTCGGTCACCAGAGAAAGACGTGGCCAAAAATTCATTTACGATTTCTCGAGCTTGTTCATTTTCTGTAAATCGTGACGCTAAAACCAAAACGTTTGCATCGTTGTGTTCACGGGCGAGCCGAGCAAATTCAGGCGTTAGACACAGAGCCGCTCTTACACCTTTATACCGATTAGCAGCAATGGACATACCAAGCCCCGACCCACAAATAAGAATGCCTCTGGTAACTTTTTTTTCTTGAATGGCTTGGGCAACCTTCCTGGCATAAGGGGGGTAGTCCGTTGATTCGGCCGTAGGCGGGCCATAATCCTTAAAATCAACTTTTTCTCTCTGAAAAACGTTAAGCAAGAAGCTTTTAAGCTTAAAGCCAGCGTGATCACTTGCAATGCCAATCATGTCATTCTTTTTGATTAAGGTATTAAACTCTTTAAGCAGAGGCAAAATCTTTACCCATTTCTACAATTGTTTGCACGGATAGAGATTCAGGTCGACTGGTTGGCAAAACACCATGCTTTTTTAAAAAAATCTCGGGCATAGAAACCTTACCATTTAAGATGGATTTCATCATCTTGCGTCGTTGATGAAAAATCAATTGGGTGAATTTTTCTACATTTTGAAGATCGCTTTGGACAATTTCTATGTTGCGCTTTTTCAAACGCACAACACTCGACGTAACCTTTGGCTGAGGCCTAAAACAACTTGGTCCAACATCAAAAAGACGGTCACAGTCATAAAGCCATTGCAGCATAATCGATAAACGCCCATATGTTTTGGAACCATGCTTAGCAACAATACGCTGAGCAACTTCTTTCTGCACCATCAAAATCATTTCTTCGATGTGTTGTGACTTGATCAAGCTCATGATCAGCGGCGTGCTAATATTATAAGGCAAGTTACTAATTAAGCGATAGGGCTTAGATTCTAGAGTTTTCCAATTAATCTCTAAAGCATCTGCCTGAATTATTTCAACTTTAGGATATTTGATGCCGCCAAAGACATTCTGCAAATGCTCACAAAACCGCGGGTCTTTCTCAATTAAGATAACTTTAATAACGTTCTTTTTCACCAACAAATGCGTCAGTGAGCCAACCCCAGGACCTATTTCAACAATGACGTCATCAGAATTGTAGTGCAGAGACTCGACAATTTTTGACTGTTGGTTCGGATCAATTAAAAAGTTTTGGCCCAGAGACTTTTTGGCCTCAAACTGGCGCACCCATGAAAAGTTAAAAGTTGTCATTCATTTAAATACGAACGTCGATAAAAGATCGACGGCGAAGAGAGGTTAATCTTTTAGTGGACAATTCATTAAATTTTTTCTGTTCCAGATTCTCTCTTACGACCTGCTTTTTTTCCTGAAGATCGTCTGATTGGCCTTGGGTATGCTTTTCGCATACCATAAAGAAAAGAACAGAACGTCCTTCTACAGGAAGAGGGGGAGACACAACACCAACCTCTAAATTAGCTAAGACTTCATCCAGCCCGCCACTCAATTGTTCTGGATTGATGTTTTGGTGATAATGCAACACAGCGCCCTCAATTTTATCAGCCGCTTTTTCAAATGCTTTACATGATTTAACATTTGACATAATGGCCTCAAGCCTTGAAATTTCTTCTTCTTTTTGCTGGTCGGACATCATGAGCGGGAAAGGTACTTCCATTTGACGGACGGTTAACTTTTGCCGGGCATCTTCAGGTGATTGCCGCGCCCTCACTAATATAAGGTGCACAGCACCGTCATGGTGAATTGGCTGAGTCACAGCGCCAATTGGTGTTTGCTTAACCACTTCAGCGATCGCTTTTGGTAGTTGCTCTTCTTCAACCCAGTCAATGTCGCCTCCTCTGATCGCAGAGGGATTGTGTGAAAAGTCATGGGCAAGCTGACCAAAGCTCTGGCCGCTTTGAAGAAGCGTCACAATTTCTTGGGCCTTGTTCTCAATGGCAAGAGCCTCAATTGAAGAGTCATAAGGCAAAACAATTTCTGCAAGGAGGTAACGCACGCGATCACTGTTTTGTTTCAACCGCGCCATTTGATCAATTTCTTGATCGCTCAACTCCACAGAACTGGCTAAGTATCCAATCAGTTTTTGCCACGCAATTCCTGCCTTTAGCTGTTCCATAAGGCTCTCTTTTGGAATTTGATTTTCCTTAAGCTTTTTAAGAAGCTCGCCAGGCTGTAGATTATTTTGTTTTTCAATATATTGAAACTGTCGATTGATCTCATCTTCTTGCGCAACAATGTCGTATAAAGCTGTCTCTTCAAGCTGAAGACGCTCATCAATCATTTGCCTGAGGGCTTTTCTTTTGAGAAGCTCTATCTGATTTTCATCCGGCCGTTGCGGCACGCTCATTAAAATCAATTTCATTCTGTCATCGAGATCTTTGCTTGTGATAACACTCTTGTTAACGACAGCGACAATCTGCGTTGAGGCGTTTGTCAAGAACGGCACACAGAGGAGAAATATTAAATTCAAACTTAAGAAGAGTTTTTTTAGTTTGGACATTTTGAGAATATCGTCTAAAAATTGTTATCAACACTATTGTCACTGTTTAAAAATTTGTCAAATAGAAAGCACGCAAACCTCAATTTTTATGCTTAAATTTTCACCATGCCCCGCACATTAAACCGTTATCTTTTTATGAAAATCTTGCTTACATCCCTGTCTCTTGGGATTGTCTTGATTGCGGCTATTTGGATTTTACAGTCTCTTAAGTTTGTTGAGCTTGTTCTGAGCACGAAAGCATCTATGAAAATGTTTTTTAAACTTTCTCTTCTCACCCTTCCAGATCTTTTCTCTCTCATCATCCCGATATCTGTGTTTATATCAACGTTGATTATTTTAAATCGGATGATTAATGATCGCACGTATAGCGTGATGCAAAGTGCCGGTCTTTCTCGTTTTAAAATATGCATTCCCTTTATTCAATTTGGATTAATTGTGGTGCTTGTTTTGTACAGCATTAACCTCGTTATTGCCCCAGTTGCGCAGACAAAGATGCGAAAGCTTCAAAATCAACTCAAGTCAGCGCTGCCAATTGTTCTGATTCAAGAGGGGGTTTTTAATGAAATGGGCAAAATGGTTATCTATGTTCGTGAAAAGAAGGGGAACTACTTAAAAGGGGTCTTTGTCTCAAGCACAGAGCAAAAAAACAGAAGCAAACATCACGTTATCATCAGCGCCCAACAAGGGCATTTAATCGTTGACAGCCAAGATCCAAAAATCCTCCTGTTTAATGGAATGCGTCAAAGCACAGATCCGCGCACGAACAAATTATCGACTCTTTTCTTTGAAGAGACAATTGTTGGCCTGCAAAAAGATGAAGATAAAAAAACCACGTCAACCAGGCCTCAAGACATGCCTTTTTTCAAGTTGCTTTATCCGGATTCTCGTTTCAGCCACGCAGAGAAAAAGCGGATGAAAGCTGAGGCCCACCAAAAACTAACAACACCCCTGCTTGTCATCATATTTGTGCTTATTGCTGCTTATGCACTGACATCGGGGCAATTTTCAAGAAAAGGTCAGGTGAAAAAAATTACCTATGCCGTCACAGCTGTTGTACTGGTGCAAGCCGGTGTTTTGTTTATTATCAATCAAAGTATTAAGTTCCCTGAGGCAATTTTCATCAATTACTCGATCCTATCATTACTGATTTTATTGCTTGTCAATGGCTTAACAGGTATTTTAAGTCAGAAAAATCATTTAACCCTGCCACAACAAACGCTGATGTAAACGATCATGGTTCTTTTTTCTTATATCTTCAGACAGTATTTAAAGTGGTTCGCGGTTGTCTTACTCTCTTTCTCAAGTGTGATTATTTTATTGGATTATTTTGAATTATTCAGAAGAGCCCGTAATAAAAACGATATAGGATTTGCGATCATCAGCAAGATGGTTTTCTTTCATTTTCCTGATATCATTAAGCAGCTCATCCCCTTGATCGCCCTTTTTTCCTCACTGATTTTATTTATTAACTTAGGCCGCAGCTCTCAGCTTGTTATTATGCGCATGTCAGGATCATCCCTGAGACGACTTTTAATTCCGGTATTTGCTGTTATTGCACTCTACACCTCTTTTGATTTTATGTTTCTAAACAGCATTAGCGCCCAGCTCATGCAAAAATTTGAAAGCTACAACAATAGGCTCTTCAAGGGCAATGATAATACAATACGTTTATCCTCATCCGGGTTATGGTTAAGGGAAAGCAAAGAAAATCAATATACCATTGTACAAATCAAACGCATTCAGTTGTCAAAAGGATTGCTTCATGGTTTAAGTCTTTATGTTTTTAGTGATCAGAACACCCTCTTAAAAAGAATTGATGCTGATAAGGCAATGATCACACCTGATGGATGGCTTGTTATAAATGCCAAAGTTCTCAAACCCAACAGACAGCCAAAAATCATGGCATCCCTCAAATGGCAAACGGAGCTGGATCTAACAAGTATTGAAAGTCAATCATTGGGACCAGATACTATATCCTTTTGGCAGCTCAAGAATTACATCTCAATTTTAAGGAACGCCGGTTTATCAACGGTAAAATATGAGATGCTCTGGCATGGAACTCTCTCTCAACCCCTGCTCATTTTAACCATGGCCTTTCTAGGAGCGCTCGTATCTTTTTGGGCCATGCAACGCCGAATGAATATTCCAATCGTTTTAGTCATAATTGTGTTTGCTTATATCATATACGTCTTGTTTAATGTAGTCGGTGCAATGGGACGAAATTATACAATTCCTGTTTTTTTAGCAGCTTGGGCCCCTCCGATGATGAGCCTCTTTTTTATATCTGCATTGCTACTTCACTTTGAGGAGAAGGTATGATCAAACACGTTTTTATATCCTTTTTTATGTTGGCAAGCCTTCTGATGAGCCCTGCCATATGTGCTGAAATCAGGAGCAAAAAGCCTTTATATCTCTCGGCCCTCAGCGTGCAACACGACAAAACCCAAGAAAGTGTTGTTGCCTTAGAAGAAGTCACAATTTCAGATGGGGTTGAAACGGTAGAGTGTGAAAAACTTACCTATATAAAACCACAAAACAAACTCATCGCCGAAACAAACGTTCGTTATTTCACGAAAACCGGTGACATTATCACCGCTGATTATCTTGAGCTCTCCGATAACTTTAAAAACGGCATTATGGATCAGTTTGGCATTTTACTTGAAGATGACAGCCGGGTAACAGGCGAGAAAGGAAATAAAAAAGACGAGATTATCGAAATCGACAAAGGATCTTTCACGCCCTGTTATTTATGCGAAGATGATCCAAGCTCTCCCCCGTTCTGGGCATTAAGAGCCTCCAGCATTGTTCGTAACAAACCGTCTGAAATCGTAGAATATTACAATGCACGCATGGAAATCTTTGGTGTCCCGGTTTTTTACACCCCCTACCTTTATCATCCCGATCCCTCAATCAAAAGAAGATCTGGGTTTCTTTTTCCTGAAGTATCAAGAGGGAGTCGCTACGGCACAGCCATCGGTCTTCCTTACTTTTGGAATATGGGTCCTGATGAAGACATGACAATCACCCCCTTTCCCCTTGTAGAAAGTGGTGTTGGATCATTTCTTAAAATTGAACATCGCCGTCATTTTGGATATGGAAAAATCAAAACCCACGCAAGCATTGGTAATACCTACAACAAGGATAAGCGTGATATTGATCGTAGACATGATAAAAAAAAGGTCATGGGGCACTTATTTTCTGATGGAGAGTTTAACATTAATGAGCTCTGGCGACTGAGATATCAACTGCAAAAAATGGATTCTCAAACATACCTCAAAAGATTCCCTTTTTTAGAGGATCCTCAAAATCCAATTTATTCAAAAAACACACTTGATAGTTCCTTTCACCTTGAACGATTTGAGGGGAACAACTATGCCGATATTAGCGGTCACTGGTTCCAAAACCTACGGGAAAATGAACCACGCAAACAAACGCCGGCCGTCATCCCGTCGCTCTATTATCAACATGTGACTGATCCCGGCCAATATGGTGAGGTTTGGCAACTAACACTTGCAAATATTTTCTTAACCCGTCCAGAACCCGCGCCAGGGCGCATTATCCAGGGGATCCAAGAACAAGGCAGAGCGCGCGAGCTGAATCGCTTTGTTGCTGATGGACAATTTTATATCCCCTACATCACACCTGATGGCTCTATCTGGTCTGCGCAAGCAAATGTGAATACCCGTATTTACAGTTTTAGTGGGTATGAGCCTGGGTTGAACCGCCCAAGTCGCTCTGGAACCGAAGGATCTCTTTTCCCACAACTTACCCTTGGATGGCGCAAACCCCTATCAAACGTGATCGATGACAGGCATGAAGTTGTGATTGATCCAACAGTCTATTTTGTAACCAGTTCTAGGGGTGTCAACTCTGACCGATTCCCCAACGAAGACAGTCAAGAGTTCGAGTTCAGTGAAAACAACCTCTTCACCTCTAATCGGTTCCGTGGTTTTGACATGCTGGATGAAGGAACGCGTCTTAATTATGGTGTTCAATCTTACGTACTGAAAGATAGTCGAACCCTTGTTCGAGGCTTCTTAGGACAAAGCTTTAGCTTTAATGAATATTCACATATTAGAAATGCTGAAATGAAAGGATTACATAAAAAATTCTCTGACTATCTTGCCAGCCAGTACATCAGTCCTTTCCAAGACTACAGCATATCAACAAGTTTGTTATTAGATCGAACAACCTTTAAACCAAAAAGCGTTTCCGCCTCTCTTTATGCTGGCCCTCCCGTTTTTAGACTCTGGGCAACGTATTCATACGTTAAAGCGCGCTCAATTACGACGCCAAAGAAACCGAAATCACATCAATTGAACACCGGATTTTCTTCAGTTATGTCAAAAGAATGGTCCACAACCTCCTCATTGGGATATGATCTTATTAACCCCAAAAAGCTACTTTATGTAAAATTTGATCTTACCTATCAAAATGAATGCTTTGGGCTGATAACTTCTGTAAATCGAACTTTCTTCAGGTCAAGAACGCTTAGGCCACAGACAACGGTCATGCTAACCTTTAGCTTTAAACACCTTGGATCTGTTGGTAAAACCATTGTTGACGATAAGCCAGCTCCATTAAATCAAGGCACACAACCGTGAAACTAACAAACTTTTTTCTCCCTATTCAACGCAACAAGCCCCAAGAGGCGCAAATCCTATCACACCAACTTATGCTCCAAACAGGCATGATTAATGCCGAAGCAGCTGGCTTATACAGCTGGCTTCCTCTTGGTTTGCGCGTCCTAAAAAAAGTTGAAAATTTTATTAGAGTGGGGATGAGCTCAATCAATTGTCATGAACTTTTAATGCCAACTGTTCAACCTGCTGACTTATGGCGCAAAACAGGGCGTTATGATGCTTATGGGCCAGAGACCTTACGGTTTTTTGATCGCCACAATCGAGAGCTTTTATATGGCCCAACCAATGAAGATATGGTCACAGAAATCTTTGGTCGCGCGATTAAAAGCTATAAGCAACTTCCGTGCCGACTGTTTCAAATACAATGGAAGTTTCGTGATGAAATTCGTCCAAGATTTGGTGTGATGCGGGGGAGAGAATTCTTAATGAAAGATGGCTACTCCTTTGACTTAACGCCCCAAGAAGCTGAGGAAACTTATTGGCTCTTCCTTAAAACCTATGTCAAAATTTTTGCCACAATGGGCTTGAAAGTGATCCCAGTTAAAGCGCCAACTGGTCCGATAGGGGGCGATTTAAGTCACGAATTTCATATTATTGCTGGAACGGGTGAAAGCACACTTTACTATGATCCACGCTATGATTCTTTGGACCTAAGCCAAGATGACGCAGTGGAAGAGCTTCTTAATTTATACGCCGCCGAAGAAGAAATTCATGATCCGTCCAAACAAACGATCGAATTAAATCAAGCCCGTGGCATTGAAGTGGGTCATATTTTTTATTTCGCCGACAAATATACTAAAATCTTAGATACCGCCGTCACAACACAAGAAGGGCGCCCCACATACCCTCTTGGAAGCTCCTATGGTATTGGTGTTGGTCGGGTGGTTGCAGCATCCATTGAAGCCAGCCATGATGAGCACGGTATTAAATGGCCGCTTAGCTTAGCCCCGTTTGATGTTGGACTCATCTCTTTGGGAATGAAAAATGCTGAGGTTTTAAGAGAAAGTGAAAACTTATATCAAAAACTTCGGAATATGGGAGCAGAAGTTCTCTATGATGATACAGATGAAAGCCCTGGCAATAAATTTAATCGCATGGACTTGATAGGGCTTCCTTATCAAATGATCATTGGGCCTAAGTCCCTCACCAAAGGAGAGGTTGAAATCAAAGAGCGTGAAACGGGACACCGTCAAGATCTTTCCTTTGAAGCCGCTCTTAATTTTCTGAGTCATAAACTTAGTCAAGAAGTTGCCCGTCAACGCTATGGTTAAATGCATGAATCCATTTCTTTTAACCATTGCATGGCGCTATCTTACTGGCCGGAAGGGTGGTACCAGCTTTGTATCATTCATGACTCTTTTTTCATTTATTGGAACAGCGCTTGGCATTGCTGTTCTGATCCTTGTCATGGGTGTCATGACCGGCTTTCACAAGCAGCTATTAGATAAAATCCTTTCTTTCAATGCCCACGTAACCATCCTAAGCTCAACAGATAGGATTCATCAGTATTCAAATCTCGTTGAAAAGCTCAATCAACAGCCTGAAGTCACATCGGCTTTACCCGTTGTGGAAGGACAAGGCCTGCTGATCATGCCCAGATCATCATACGGGGTCTTGATCCGGGGGTATTGTCAGGATGATTTTACACATTTGAATACGCTCTCAAAAAAAATTATTCAAGGCAATGCTCTCTCTATTTTAAATGCTGAGGATACCATTCTTATCGGCAAACAGCTTGCTCGCCAGCTTTTCCTAACCGTTGGTGATCGAGTTAAAGTTATGTCCCCCCAGGGTCAAAAAACACCCTTTGGATTAGCACCCAAACAAAAAACATTTACGATTGGCGGCGTCTTTGATTCTGGTAAGAGTGATTATAATAAACTTTTTCTCATCACCTCCCTCAAATCTGCGCAACGTTTCTTCAGCCTTCAAGAGAGTGTATCGCTGATTGAGGTAAACGGTCCAGATCCTGAAAGATTACCCCCCCTTAAAAGTAAAATAAGAAACATGTTAAAACAGACAGGTCTTCATCAATTGGATTGGCAACAAAGGAATAAATTATTTTTCGCAGCCCTCGTCGTTGAAAAGAATGTCATGTTTATTGTTCTGTCTCTCATTATTTTGATTGCGGCCTTTAATATCACAACTGGATTGACCATGCTCCTGCGCGATAAAACCAGAGACATTGGCATTCTCAGAGCAATAGGCCTCACCAAAAATCAGATTGCGATCATTTTTTTATATATTGGCCTTTTGATTGGCTTTCTTGGGACAGGCCTTGGCGTTGGATTAGCGCTTCTCATCGGTCACTATCTTGAAGATATAAGACAGTTCTTGCAATCAATCACAGGCACAACAATTTTTGATGAAGAAATTTATTACCTCACCCGCCTTCCGGTTGAAATTCAACCATTAACAGTTTTAAAGATCGCTGGCATATCTATTGTTTTTACTTTGCTAAGCACCTTCTATCCTGTCTGGCGCGTTAAGAAATTGAATCCTGTTGAGGCCATTCGATATGAGTAAAGCCCAGCCCGTTCTTAGTCTGCACAACATCAATAAAAGCTATGCCATTGCTGGCCAAGAAATAAAAATACTCAACAATATTAACCTCGCCATTGGTCCCAATACATCCATGGGCCTTATGGGGCCCTCTGGCTGCGGAAAATCTACGTTGTTAAACATAGCAGGCTTACTGGATGCGGCAGATCACGGATTCATTCAAATTGGCCGCCATCAAATCCAACAAGGTAAGGCATTTCAAAAAGCATCAGACCAAAGCCTTTCTCAACTCCGTCTGGCGTCTATAGGATTTATTTTTCAATTTCATCATCTATTATCTGACTTTACAGCCCTTGAAAATATCATGGCCCCGATGCGGCTTTTGTCCACGCTTTCACGCAGTGAACAAACAGAACGAGCCCATTATTTATTAAACGCTGTGGATATGAGTCACCGTCTTAATCAATACCCTCAGCATCTATCCGGGGGTGAAAGGCAGCGGGTGGCCATCGCAAGGGCTTTAGCGAACAAGCCTAAGATCCTCCTTGCCGATGAGCCAACTGGAAATCTAGATGAAAAAAATGCCAGTGAGGTTTTTGAATTGCTTCTTCAAACAATCAAGCAAGAAAAAACATCTCTATTAATGGTCTCACACAATCAAAGTTTACTGGCACGCATGGACCAAACCTATCAACTTAAGAATGGGATTTTGGCCCCATGGAGCTAAAGAACCCCTTCATTCATCTTAGGGCCCACTCAGATTATTCATTGCTCGAATCCACGCTCAAACTAAAGAAAATCATAGAGCTCACCAAAGAAGAAAAAATACCAGCAGTCGCTGTCACAGATCACAACAATTTATTTGGTGCTTTAGAGTTTTCTCAACTCGCGATCAAGCAAGGTATCCAACCGATCATCGGTGCAGAACTGCTGGTCAAAAGACCAACCTCCATAAAAGATACAGCAACCCCTCAACATTTTGATACGCTTGTTCTTCTGGTTCAGAGCGAACAAGGATATAAGAACTTAATTAAACTTGTCAGTCAGGCCCATTTAGACGTTGCCATTAATGAAGTTCCTCATGTTACTTTTGAGCAATTAAAAACTTATCATGCCAGTTTAATCTGCTTATCTGCCAGCACGAAAGGGGCTATTACACGGCTTATAAATGAGGGTAATTTAAAAGAAGCAGAAAGTTACATCGACCTCTTAAAAGAGATTTTTGCTGATCAATTCTATCTTGAGTTAACGCGCCAAGGGTACCTAGAAGAAGTCAAGGCTGAACCTTTTATATTGGAACAAGCGCAGAAAAAATCTATCCCCATCGTCGCAACCAATCCCTATTATTTCCTGACACCCTCGATGCACGAAGCTCATACCGTTTTGATGTGTATTTCTGATGGAACATATATCCACAGCGAAGACAAACGCACTGTTTCCCCTGAGTCTTATTTTAAATCACAATCTCAAATGACACAGCTCTTTGAGGATTTACCCGAGGCGCTGGAAAATACAGCGCTCATCGCACAAAAATGCGCTTTTCATGTCCAAACGGCGGATCCAATGCTGCCACGATTTGAGAGCAGTTCGGGCTTGCCTGAACCAGAAGAAATGCGTCGCCAGTGCTTCGAAGGGCTAAAAATTAGACTTGAAACACTGGTTTTCACAGACACCCACACCCCTGAAGAAAAAAGTGAAATTAAAAAGTCCTATGAAGATCGGCTTGAACATGAACTTAAGATCATCAATCAAATGGGCTTTGATGGTTACTTCCTGATTGTTGCTGATTTTATTCAGTGGGCTAAAAAACAAAAAATACCTGTCGGTCCTGGTCGTGGGTCAGGTGCAGGATCACTGGCAGCCTGGTCCTTAACCATTACAGATATTGATCCCATACGATTCAATCTTCTTTTTGAACGCTTTTTAAATCCAGAGCGGGTGTCCATGCCCGACTTCGATATCGATTTTTGCCAAGATCGCCGTGATGAAGTCATCCAATATGTTAAAGAGAAATATGCCGCCAATCAGGTTGCTCAAATTATTACCTTTGGTAAATTACAAGCGCGCGCTGTTGTACGAGATGTCGGCCGCGTTTTACAAATGCCTTATGGTCAAGTTGACCGCTTGTGTAAAATGATTCCAAACAATCCAGCAGACCCCCTGACATTGCAGGAAGTCTTAGACAAGGATCCTGTGTTACGGCGCCTGGCTAAAAACGAACCAGATGTTCAAAAACTGCTTGCAACAGCCCTCAAACTTGAAGGACTTTATCGACATGCCTCTTCCCATGCGGCAGGCCTAATCATTGGGGATCGAAACTTAAGCGATGTCATCCCTCTCTATCGCGATCCCAAATCAGACATGGCCGTTACCCAGTTTAGCTTTAAACTCGTTGAACAAGCTGGCCTGGTCAAGTTCGACTTCTTAGGCCTCAAAACACTCAGCATTATTGAGAAAGCGGCTGATTTTATTCGCGAAAAACATGATAAAAACTTCGAGATCAGCCTCCTGCCCTTAGATGATCCCAAAACCTACAAACTGCTACAGAGCATCCAAACAACAGGTGTGTTCCAACTCGAGAGCACGGGAATGCGTGATGTGCTGCAGAAACTTGCGCCTGATCGCTTTGAAGAAATTACAACACTGGTTGCTCTTTATCGCCCTGGCCCCATGGATGACATCCCGCGTTATCTTGCTTGTAAACATGGCCATGAAGAAATTCATATCCCCCACCCCATGCTACAAGAAATTTTAGAATCTAGCTTTGGGGTGATGGTGTATCAAGAGCAAGTGATGCAAATCGCTCAAAAAATGGGGGGATATAGCATGGGCGCTGCTGATCTCCTCCGCCGAGCCATGGGGAAAAAGATAAAATCTGAAATGGATGCCCAGCGTGAGATTTTTGTTAAAGGAGCCATTGCTAATAAAGTTTCTGAGGAAGTAGCGAATCAAGTATTTGATCAAATGGCGAAGTTTGCAGGCTATGGGTTTAACAAATCGCACTCGGCGCCGTATGCCTTATTAGCCTATCAAACCGCCTATTTAAAAGCCAATTATCCTGTTGAATTCATGACAGCCCTCATGACCTATGATCATGCCAACACCGATAAGCTCACGCTATATCGACAAGAGTGCCAAGCCATGGGGATTGATATTCTCCCCCCCAGCGTCAATCATTCTGATGTTATGTTCAGCGTTGAAGGGGATAAAATGAGCTATGCCATAGCAGCTATTAAAGGAGTTGGAGAACATGCCGTTGATGAGCTTGTGACCAATCGTGCTGCAGAGGGGCCGTTCAAATCCATTTGGGATTTTGCCTCCCGGCTCAGCGGCAAAGTCGTGAACAAAAGATTGATTGAAAAGCTGATCATGGCAGGCGGGTTTGATGAGATAGAACCCAATCGAAAGTTACTCTTTGATAATCTCGACATCCTTCTAGAGTATGCCGCAACCCAAAGACAAGCCAAAGAAAAACAAAAAATTAGTCTCTTTTCTTCCAGTGAAACCAGTATTCAAAAACCAACCCTTACTCCTGTTAAAGCGTGGGATCAAATTGAAAAACTTCAAAATGAGCATGAAGCCTTAGGACTCTACTTATCATCTCACCCGATCCAAAGCTATCGCTCTCTCTTTCCCCATGCGTCCACCAGTCAAAATATCGAGGGCCGCGTTGATCAAACCATTCAACTCCTAGGTGTGATCACGGCCAAGCAAGCCAGGACAGGAAAGAATGGGAAGAAGTTTGCATTCCTAACCTTAACAGATGAATTTGGCACCTTTGAGGCAGCTCTTTTTGGCGAAAAATTTCGCGAATATGCCGACCTGATTGAAGCTGGGATGTTGGTTAAAATAGCAGCAAAGGTTCGCTCCTCTGATGGAGGCCAAAACCGCCTGATTCTAGAATCCTTAACAGACATCACCAAAACCAATGCCCAAACTGTGAAACATATTGAAATTAACTGCCAAGAAGAAACAGATTGGCAAAAACTCAAAGAAATCTTTAGCCTCCTTGAGAGCAATACAGGTACTGAACCCAGAATCATTATTCAAGCCCCTGACAATGGGTATGAATGCCACCTCGGTATCAAGGTCGATGCACAGCCGGAGCAACTGGAAGATGTGCATCAGGTGTCTGGTGTTGCTTCCCTTAAACTAGGTTGAATCAGTCTAAGGACTAACGACTATGAGAAAAGGAAAGTTATCTCTCTATGAAAGCCATCCCCCACTGACCCAGCTGAGCACAAATAAGACAGGGTTTTCACCATATCTGTGAACAACTGTCCTAGCCAGCCTCAGGTAAGAATCTTCTTTCATATATCGTGATAAATTTAAACAACCTTCAACTGTTTCACCCTTATATACTGAACTGGCGATACTGCTTTCTAATTCAGGTAAGTTCAATGCATAGTCACCCATTTTGTGCGCTGAAGCAGGGTTATACCTTTGATTTATGTCTGATAGAGAACCGACTGTAATTTTTGTCCCCAGCCCTCGATATCCAGTCAAAAATTCGGGCAAAATTCCGTGAACATAATCATATTTACTGACGATTCGAACGGGGTTAATAATTCGGTTTGTCAAAAGAGCATCCTCTACACTTGTAACTGACAGGGCTCGTGGCGCTGCAAACGTGATAAGCTCTGACCCTAGTTGGTGGTTAATAGTAGCATCCGCTGCCGCAATTTGTGCAAGTGCACCCCCTAAACTATGCCCGGTAAAAAGCAAATCTAAGTCTATGAGTTTTTTACCTTGTGCTTGCGCAATACTTTCTAGAATTAAAAACAATTGATCTTTCGTTTGTTCATATCTTTTCAAAAACCCAGAATGTCCAGAAAGACCAGTTTTTTGTGAATAATAGCCGCGAAAAGAGAGATCAGTCATAAGATCGTTAAGGTTTGTTGTTCCTTGATAGGCAACAACCAGAGATCCACATTTTTTGGTAAAGACAATTCCTTGATTATCTCCAAAGAAGGTTATGCTCGTTCCTTTTGCAAGCTCTGCTTCAAAAATATCCTGCTTATGATCCGGTCTGAACTGTCTTTTATAAGCCATATCTGCATAATGCCAGGCCTCTTGTACTTTAGAAAAATGAACGAATGATTCTCTGTTAACTGTTGGCAAAAGTTGTCCGGCTCCTGCACAGTCTGAAGAATTTATTTCAGTCCAATCGCCATCTAGGTACGTTTCTTCTTCAGCCTGAACGGCAGCTGTATCCAAAATAACAAAACCCTCTGCATCTTCGAAGTCATTTGCCTTAGATAAAAAAGCTGCAATCAAAAGTATTGACAATAATAAATATGTAATAGATCTCATAAATTACTCTAGTTTTAATCATAGATAGGGATTGTTGTGAAATATTTCAACCCTAATGAGAAAAAAACTGAGTTTTATTTTACTGTGGAAAGAAGACGATATTTTTTGACGTTTTGATTGTGTGCTTTAATCATCTGCGCAAAGGTGTGGCCACCTGTGCTGTTTTTAACAAAATACAACAATGTTGATTGTTGTGGCTTCAAGACAGCTTCAATGGATTTCCACCCTGGGTGGCAAATAGGACCTGGCGGCAATCCTTTATTTAGATAAGTATTATAGGGGCTCGGAAATTTTAAATCCAGTCTCGTAAGAGATCTATTAAGCATGCCCGTCCCTTGACTGACGGCATAAGAAACCGTTGGATCTGCTTGTAAGGGGATCCCTTTACGCAATCGATTTAAAAAAACACTGGCAATGATTGGCTTTTCCCAATCAAGGGCCGTTTCTTTCTCAATGATAGCGGCAAGAGTAACGACCTCTTCAAATGTTTTGAGAGGGAATGGCAGCGGTCCCCCCAATATATCCTTGATGCGTTTTTGAGCCTGATTGGCCATCATTTCCAATACTTTATCCTCAGAAATCGGAGGATAAAAATAATAGGTTTCAGGAAAAAAATATCTTTGTGGCTCTCCCTCCAAAGGTAGACTCTTCTCTATCCCCTGTATTTTGCTTAAGTAATTGATAATTTGTGCAGTCGTCCAGCCTTCAGGGATTGTTATTTTTAACAAGACACCAGAGTCTCTTGTCAGCATTTTTAAAAGGGAAAGCAGCGAAAGATGTGGCAAGAATTGATAAACGCCAGCCCTGATTTTTTTGTCAGCATTTGTTATTTTAAGGACTGCTCTAAAAACAAACTCAGAAGAAATTAAGTTTTCTGCCAGGAGTCGTTTAGAAACTTGGCGCGCGGTTTCATGTCTATCAACAACAAAAATAACAGGGTCTTTTATGGGTTTTAAGTACAATAGGTGCATCGCACAGTACAAAAAAAGCACAGATACACAAAAGCATAAAGTTGATAGGATAATGCGAAAAACAGACACTTTTAAGCCCTTCAAGAGCCAGAGATAACCGCTAGCTATGTTTTTTGAAAATGACGGATGCATTTGTGCCACCAAATCCAAACGAATTTGACATGGCAATTTCAACTTTCCGCTCTTTTGCCTGATGCGGAACCAAATCAATGCCTGCAGCTTCAGGAACAGGATTATCTAAATTCAAAGTTGGTGGAACGATGCCGTCACGAATACTCAAAACAGAGAAGATACTCTCTACCCCACCTGCTGCCCCAAGAAGGTGTCCAATCGATGATTTAGTTGAAGAAACAGAGAGGTTATCAAACTGATTGTTCATGATGGTTCGAATGCCAGCCAGTTCAGACAAGTCCCCAAGAGGCGTTGATGTCCCGTGGGCATTAATATAATCAACGTCGATTGGTGAAATCTTAGCATGTTTGAAAGCGCTTTTCATAGCGCGAACACCGCCATCACCATCTGGCGCTGTCGCTGTTGAATGATACGCATCCCCCGACAAACCGTAGCCAACTACCTCTGCAAGGATATTGGCACCCCTTTTAAGGGCATGTTCACGTTCTTCGAGAATCAAGATACCGCTTCCCTCCCCCATCACAAAACCGCATCGATCTTGATCCCAGGGGCGTGATCCTTGAGTTGGATTGTCATTGTATTTTGTCGCCAAGGCTCTTAGGGCTGCAAAACCCGCAATACCAAGGGGGCAAACAGATGCTTCTGTTCCCCCAGCCACCATCACATCCGCATCCCCAAACATAATGAGACGGGACGCATCCCCAATGGCGTGGGCACCGGTTGCACAAGCTGTTACAACAGAATGGTTGGGGCCTTTAAAGCCATGTTTAAGAGAGACTTGTCCAGAAGCAAGATTGATAAGGCAGGAAGGAATGAAGAAAGGGCTCACCCGACGGGGGCCTCTCTCATGCAGAGTTATAGCTGTCTGGCCAATTTTATCTAATCCGCCGATGCCAGCTCCAATCATAACGCCTGTGCGCTCAAGATCTTCTTCAGCCGTTGGTTTCCAGCCAGCATTTTCTAAAGCTTCGCCGGTTGCTGCAAGAGCCATAACGATGAAATCATCCATCATGGCCCGTTCTTTACCGGGAACAACGGCCTCTGGGTTATACAAACCCTTAGAAGCAGCATCCATCGCATCAGAACGGGGGACTTGCCCAGCTATTTGGCAGCTATAGTCTGCCGGGTCAAAATAGTCGATACGACCAAGACCCGATTCTCCCTGGAGAAGCTTTTTCCAGGTATGTTCTGCTCCCATTGCTAAGGGAGAGACCATTCCTACACCTGTAACAACAACACGACGCATGGGAAAAACTATTTTCCGTTAGCTTCTAAGTACGTAATGGCGTCTTTAACAGTGCGGATTTTTTCAGCATCTTCATCTGAAATTTCGCAGTTAAATTTTTGTTCAAAAGCCATAACGAGTTCAACAATATAAATGCTATCTGCATTCAAATCTTCTTGAAAGCTTGATTCTTCTTTGATTTTATATTTTTCAATTTGAAGGGTCTTAGCAACAATATCAATCACTCTTTGACGTACATCACTCATTGGGTTTCCTCTTGTTTCGTTTATTAAATTACAAAGTAGTTGTTAGCACACTTGGCTGTTGATGACCAGTCAAAAAATAACGCAGATCATTCACGGCGTTTAAATCATCGCCAGCCCACCATTAACGTGCACAGTCTGTCCCGTTATATAGCCCGCCTCTTGACTCGCCAGAAACACAACAGCTGCAGCAATATCCAAGGGGAGACCCATTTTTTGAGCTGGAATAGAGCCTAAAAGATTGTTTTTCTGGGTTTCATTAAGGGCATCAGTCATCTCGGTTGCAATAAAGCCCGGCGCTACTGCATTGACTGTAATGTTTCTGGATGCAAGCTCTTGCGCCAAAGATTTTGTCTGGCCAATCAGCCCCGCTTTAGCCGAACAGTAATTCACCTGACCTGGGTTTCCCGTCACACCCACAATCGAAGAGATATTAATAATGCGGCCAAACTTTGCTCTAATCATTTGCATTGTAACAGCCTGAGAAAGCAGAAAAGGCACCTTGAGGTTCACGGCAAGAACATCATCAAAATCAACTTCTTTCATCCGCATAGACAGGCCGTCACGGGTAATTCCAGCGTTGTTAACCAAAATATCCACGCCGCCCATCATCTCAACAGCACGCGGGACAATGGTTTTGACTTGTTCAAGATCTGTTAAATCCGCTACCAAAGCATGGGCTTTCCCATCGCCACAGTCAGCGCTCAGCGCATCAAGGCGCTGTTGACGGCGCCCGGTCATAACTACTTCAGCACCCTGCCTCGTTAAGGCGCGAACGATTTCTCCACCGATGCCGCCAGTTGCTCCCGTAACAAGAGCTTTCTTTCCCATTAAATCAAACATGTTCCTCTCCTTATTCTTTATTGTTAAAAAAGGCTTTAAGCGACTCTAAATCATTGATCGCCTGCGTTGCTATGTCAGGAGAAACACGACGAATCAATCCTGTTAAAACTTTACCGGCGCCAATTTCGATGGATTTTTCAATGTGATTAGCAGCCGCAAACTGAACGCTCTCAGTCCAGCGCACCCGACCACAAACCTGGCTCACCAAATTTTCTTTAAGGGTTTGAGGATTGCTCTCGGGTCTAGCTGTGACATTACAAATCACTGGAACCTTAGGGTCCATAAAAGTCTCTTGATCAATTGCTTCCCGCATTGTCAAAGCTGCTGGCTCCATCAAGGGTGAGTGAAAAGGCGCACTGACAGGCAGCTGCATGCATCGCTTAGCCCCCTTATCTTTGGCAACTTGCATCGCTAAATCAATCGCTTGAGCGTGTCCACTCAAAACATACTGGCCTGGACAGTTGTCATTCGCCAAAGCACAGACTTTGTTTGGCAATTCGTGCTGGACAATGGCGACCACACTTTCTGCCTCTTCCATGGACAATCCCAGAACAGCAATCATTTTTCCACGGCCTCTGGGTACAGCTTCCTGCATCGCTATCCCTCGCTTTTTAAGGAGCTTGGCTGCCTGAGAAAGAGAAATCACACCTGCTGCATAAAGCGCCGTGTACTCACCCAACGAGTGCCCCGCCACATACCTGTGGTCGGCCACCTTAAATCCAAATTCAGCTGCCATCACCTCTAAAAATGCGGCACTGACACACATAAGGGCTGGTTGCGTGTTTTCAGTAAGATTCAATTTTTCTTGCGGCCCCTCAAGAATCATTTGGGTCAGTGGCACTTGCAGAACATCTTCGACCTCTTCAAAAACCCGACGCGCCGTAGAAAAGTTCTCGTAAACATCTTTTCCCATCCCAACGGTCTGAGCACCCTGGCCGGGGAAAACTAAAAGTGATTTCATGATTGAATTACCTATGTCCTATGTTTGCCTTTCTATAGAAGAAACAAATTTTTGTTAAGAAATTTTTATTGTTGTTGTTATGATTAAAAAAAACAAACATATAAAAATGAAACGCTTTTCTTTACTCACACTCTGTTTAATGACATTTTACTGCACTACAGCCATGCCAGGTTCCGATGAAGAATGTGTTCTAGAAGCACGCGTAAGCGCTAAAAGAAGCAGCAACTCTTCTAAAGTTCCAGAAGCAACTCCCGCCGCAAAAAGATCGCATCAACAATCAGCCGCGGAAAGATGCAAAGAAATCATCACCACCTTTCTTGCTCAGCAGGAAGACTTTGTTACCAGTCCAAGCCTTGAAATGCATGAGACTTCTAGAACAATACCTCAAAAAGTTAGAAAGGAAACTCTCCGGGTGAAAGGCATCTTGGTCAAAGGTTTTCTTTTTTCCAGAAGGCAAGAAGAAATTGGAGCCTATGAAAACGGTTCAATGTCAGGTCTGTTTTTAAATTTTGAAAAATGCTTAAAACCACTTTCTAAATTAGTTGCGCCGCCCCTTTCAAAACTGGCGGGGAAAAAGGATCCAGATGAACTAAGTCGCCGCATACATCAGCTCTTTGAAACCTTTGATCAGGGGCCGCGCCAGCCCAAGTTTGAGTTTCTTAGCACTCTCATTTTTCAAAACGATCACAATCAAATTGGGCCTAGACTTGATAGATTTTTAACCTTTTGCGGGCACCAACACAAAAAACATGATGAAATACAAAAATCCTCTCGAAAAAGCGATTTCTAAACAAAACCTTCTGAGATACCATCAAGCCCTGCATGCGATTGGAGAAGCTTGCATTGACCGTTCTTTATCGGGCCTTGATGAAGCTGAGCAGCTGATGCGGCGCTCCTTAGACTCGACACTTCTGACCTCGCCTGAACGTTTAACCGCTGAGCAAGTTCAGTTAAACCGATACAAGCTCATCCATCAAGCCATGGAAGAGTATAAAAAATATCTCCTCATGGCTTTCACAGCAAAGATTTGTCACGGTTCTGCTAACAATACTGAAAGCCGTGAAGGGTTCCTCATCAATTTAATAAAAGTTCAACGCTCTTTAGGTCTGTCGTCTTGCGTCAGTCACTTGAATTATTATAAGTCATTCTGTGATCGTTTTGAAAAAAGCTTCTTAGAGATTATTGATTTTATTGTCAGCGAAATATCAGCTGAGGGCTTTTTAGGCTTTATCTCTGGCATTCAAGAAATTCCTGATGAAGGCCGTCAATGGCTTTATCAAAAAATAGTTCTTGAAGAACAAGATTTTGATGAAACGTTTTACAACCAGCTCACCATATGGAGCGAAGCAAGCTCACAACTCATTCCTGAAATAGAATCCAAAGGAACAGACAACACCTTTTTCATGGCTTTTCACAAGTCTGTTAGCCGGGGAGAAGAAGCCATAGAAGCCTATGAACCGCTGATGCGTTCACATGTTGCGGAACAAGCCAAAAAAGACCTTCAGTCTCTTGGATATGCCCATAACAATCCATATTACTTTGAAAAGTTTAGCCCTGAAATTCTGTATGGCTCTTTCTATCGTTAAGCCGACCGACCCGCTAAATGCTAAAAACCTTTGACGACAGAGCGATCTCTCAGTATTGTAGTCAAAAAAAACTCAGGAGTATTTTAAGTGAACCAACAAATTATCAGCATGGCCCCTCTTCTTCTTTTTGTTGTCATGTATTTTGTCATCATTCGCCCTCAAAATCGTAAAGCAAAAGAACATCAGAACATGATTTCTGCACTGGGCAAGGGAGATCGCATTGTCACCAACGGCGGTGTTATCGGCACCATCACTGATTTACAAGAAAAAGAACTGTCTATTGAAATTTCTCCAGGTGTGATCATGCAAGTTTCCCGTGCCATGGTTGCCACTAAAATTGAAGAGCCCGCAAAAGCAAAAAAAGCCGCTGCTCCCAAAAAAGCACCTGCTAAAGTAAATAAATCGGTTAAAAAGTAAGGCGCTTGGTGTGACCCTCTCTTTAACCCGTCTATTTTTTGTTATTGGTCTAAGCGTTTATAGTATTTTAACAACGCTTCCCAGTCTTCTTTCCCCAGAAACCTTGAACAAATACTGGCCGTCTTTTCTGCCTCAAGCAAAAATCAGTTTGGGTCTTGACCTACAAGGCGGATCCTCCCTTCTCTTGGAAGCGGACGTTGAAACCGTAATCCAAGAACGCGTCAGAAACCTTAAAAACGAAGTTCGTAAAGTTCTAAGACAGCATAAAATTCGATACCGCGATCTGGAAGCGAAAGAAGAAAAAGTGGTGTTTCAACTACGCGATGCCTCACAAAAAGAAAAAACTTTTAAGGCGCTCAGAAAACTAGGCCTGGACTTTTCCGTTCAGCTCAATATTGACCAAATAGAAATCAGATTCACCTCAGCAGCGCTCCAAGAGCAAGAAAAGGTCGTTCTAGATCAATCGATTGAGGTGGTTCGCCGCCGGATTGACGAAATGGGCACCAAAGAACCCCTGATTCAACGCCAAGGCACCAACCGTATTTTGCTTCAGCTTCCAGGGGTGAATTCACCGGATGATGCCAAACGCCTCCTGGGAAAAACAGCAAAGCTCACCTTTCATGCCGTTAAGCCCACAGAAGGATTGGGCACCATTCGCCTCAACCAAAAAATAACACATAATGGGCAAACAATGGATATCCCTCATATCCTTGATCAAGATCCGCTCATCACAGGCGACATGGTTATCGATGCAAAACCATACCTCAACCAGGAGCGGAATGAATGGCAAGTAAGTCTATCCATGGATCAAACTGGCGCGCGCATTTACGCTGATTTTACCAAAGCAAATGTTGGAAAACCGGTTGCCATTGTTTTGGATAACAAAGTCATTACAGCGCCCATCATCAATGAACCAATTCCAACAGGTAATAGTGTCATCAGTGGTCAATTCACACCAAAGAGCAGCCATGAGTTGGCGATGCTCTTACGTGCTGGATCGCTTCCAGCGCCACTTAAAATCCTTGAAGAAAGAACCGTTGGCCCTGACCTTGGTGCCGATTCTATCGCTGCAGGGAAGACAGCTACGCTTGTTGCCATTATCGCTGTGTTTGCTTATATGCTCCTTTACTATGGCTTCAACTATGGCGGTGTTGCCTGCGTGGCCTTATTCTTCAATCTCACCCTGTTAATAGCCGGCCTCACCCTATTGGGCGCAACGCTTACCCTTCCTGGTATTGCTGGTATCGCCCTTACTCTAGGAATGGCAGTTGATGCCAACGTTTTGATTTTTGAACGCATCCGAGAAGAGCTGAACCACACGAAGAGAGTGGCTGCCTCTATTCAATCTGGATTTTCCAGAGCTATCAGCACCATTGTTGATTCTAACTTAACAACATTGATTGGCGCTGGGTTGCTTTATCAATTTGGAACAGGCCCTGTTCGTGGATTTGCCGTTACTCTAACCATGGGGATTCTTATTTCTATGTTTACGGCCATCACCCTCACAAAAACGCTGCTTATCATCGTTTATAAATGGAAAGGGCCGCAACCCTTGAGCTTTGACATGAAGGAGGTCAAATAATGCTACTTCGTTATATGCCCCTCACCTTCAAGTCTGATATCGTTCGATTACGCTACCTTTCTTTTGTGTTTTCCCTGTTGCTCGTTACTCTTTCTGCTGCTTTTTATGGCCTAAAAAACTTCAATTACGGGATTGATTTTAAAGGCGGTATCATGATTGAAGTGCGGAGTAAAAACCCCATTCCTCTTGCGACGGTTCGGTCATATCTCAGCAAACTGAATATCGGCGATGTCACTGTTCAGGAATTTGGCTCTGCCAATGATTTATTGATTAAATTTGAACAACCTGAAAACGGTCTAGAAGGAAAAGACCTTGTGGTTAAAAAAATCAGCGACACCTTTAAAGATCAATTTGAAATCAGGCGGACAGAAACCGTTGGTCCCAAACAAGGAAAAGAACTCATTCAAAACGGTATCTTGGCCATCTTATACGGTCTTCTTGCCATTTTGGTCTACATCTGGTTTCGGTTCGAATGGCAATTTGGGTTGTGTGCTGTCATTGCTCTTCTCGAAAATGCCTTGGTTGTTTTTGGGTATTATTCCATTTTCCAAGTTGAATTTAACACAACCGCCATTGTTGCTGTCCTGACCACCATTGGGTATACCATCAATGACACGGTTGTGATCTATGATCGAATTCGTGAAAACCTTCGTAAGTACAAAAGAAAACCGATTCCTGACCTCATTAATCTTAGCATCAATGAAACGCTGTCCAGAACCCTGATGACATCTGGAACAACGCTCGTCGCGTTATTTTCACTCTACTTTTTTGGGGGAGAGGTAATTGCCAGCTACAGTCTGCCGATCATTGTGGGGGTTATCATTGGAACCTATTCCTCTATCTTCATTGCTGGCCCACTGTTGCTGAATTTCAACCTGCGCCTGTTACAAAAAGAAGAAGATACGCCTTAAGCTCAGCTATGTTGGCTCACAATTTCTTCAATCAAGGCTAGTTTTCTTTTAGGACTCTCATCTTGATCAGCTAGAATAGAGGCCAGTTGTCCCATACCATGGCGCAGATCCCCTAATTGCTGAGCTTCACTATATTCTTCATCGTCAAGCCTCTTTCCTTCGCGTTCCAACTCTTGCACAGTGGTTTCAAGGGCAGCATTCTCTTTCCTAACACTCTCTAACTCCCGCTCAGTTTCAGAGAATTTATCCAGCATTGCTCTCTCGGCGCTTCTCGCTTCTCGCTCAGCAAGCCGTGCCTCTTCAAGCTCTTTTTTCAAGTCGTCTTTTGATCCAGAAAGCGCCTTCTGGCCATCTCTTAACGAATCAACCTCTGAAAGAAGTGCAGTCTTTTCCTTGTTAATGCGGGCTATTTCTTTTTCCAAAGCGCTATTTTTGTCTCGAATCTCTCCAATTTCTTCTCGAGAATGCCCTAACTCGGCAAGTAGATTTTCTTTCTCCTCCATCCAACTCGATTGATTGGTGTCATGAGCCGTTTTCCACGCTATCACTTCTTCGTATGCATGCTTATATTTCTCTTTCTCAACTTCAAGCTCATCCAAATCTTGTTCACGAGCAGCTAATTGCGCCCGGTTTTCTCTGATCTTCTCCATCACAGTTTGAATCGCTGCTTCATACGCATCCACCCCATACTCCTTAGGTGTTGGGCTTGATTGATCGCCACAAAGCAATTGCCAAAGTTGATGCAAAAGATCTCTCTCGGTTGGCGTTATGTGGGTTGAAGAGGCTTGAACGGCCACATCAGCCCAGGATTTAGACTCCCTCTCCTTCTTTTCCCTCTCTTGCATGAAAGTCATCACATTCTGACGAACATCTGTCATTGCTTTTTTAAGGTCTTCACCAAGGCTTTTATGTTCTTGCTCTAATGCTTCTTTTACTTTTCTTAAATCTGCGACATCTCTTGTCATCTTCATTGTCTGATCATGAAAATTTTTTTTCAAAGCATCTTGTTTTTTTCTGGCGTCCTCTTGTTGGCGCAACAGTTGCTCTTGGGCTGTTTGTAATGCTAGATCATATTTTCCTTTATCTTCTTTTATTTGCGCCTCAAGTTCTGCAATGCGTTTAAGAACATCTTGATGCACATCTGGATCAACACCGTTTGAAGCAACAGCGGGACCTACTGCAGCGGCGCTCGATTGCCTTGCTTGCATGGTTTGACAATATTTAAGCAGATCCTCAAATTGTTCAGACATATGCATACAAAAGACCATGCCACAACTGGGTTTCTGAGCAGAATGTATACTGTGCCCTGCTAAAACCAATATCACAAAAATAAATTTTTTCATCTATCCTCCGCTTAAAAAGTATATCGAATCCCATAGCGAGCTGACCCCTGGCCGCAATTTTATTTTCGGGAAATAGTCAACGCCTGTTTGTGGATGAATGTCTGATATTTTTCTCACTCTACCAAAGCGATATCCTATGCTTGCCTCGCTTGAAATAGCTTTTGACCAATGATACAGCCATCCCATTTCTGTTGAATACTGAAAAATGGTCTTCTTATCAGAGCTAACGGCTAGCAAATTTCCTCTATGATAAAGACGTGACTGATAGGTCATTTTCGTTTGCCTAACACCCAGTCTAGCAAACACCTCATGACAGTCATTCATCTTAAATCGAAGGCCAGCGTTAATACTAAATGCAGGAGAAAATTTGATGGATTAATACGCTTGACTATAATCATAGCGACCAGCTGCCGGGGGATTATCAAAGAAACCAATAAAGTTAAGCGTTTTCCTTGAGTCATATTTTCTTGGATCATAGGTCACTTCAAGATCTGTGATCACCCCTGATGAAACGGGCACACTTAAACCCAAAGCAAGTTCTGAAGTTATCTGTATGTTTTTTGCTTGCCCCGAACCAATACGATCAAAATGCGCAGGATTACCAGCAGGATTAGGATTAGCTTGAATTAGTTTTGGATCAAACTGATGTCGGGCTTGGTTAACGCCCATTCTTAAAGCCACATAAGGACGTGGCTGAGCAAACGTTCCCCAACATGAAATGAACAATAATCCCAAATAAAGCCGCCCTATCATGATAATAGTATAGAGCTAATTTTATTTAGAAAATAGAAATAAATTCTTTTAGGAGGGTCAATGCGTGGTGTAGTGGAACTGTTCCCCCAGGTAAACTCGACGCACACCTTCATGGGCAACTATTTCTGGCCCCGTTCCTTCTTTCAAGATGACCCCATCATGCAGAATATAAGCGCGGTCAACTATGCCTAACGTTTCCCGCACATTGTGATCAGTGATCAACACACCAATCCCTCTCTCTTTCAGATGATGGATCAGCTGACGAATATCATTGACAGCAATCGGATCAATCCCCGCCAAAGGCTCATCCAACAGAATGAATTTGGGGTTCGTTGCCAAGGCGCGGGCAATTTCAAGGCGGCGGCGTTCCCCCCCAGACAGCGATAAAGCAGATGTCATTCTTAAATGAGAGATTGAGAATTCATCCAACAGGTCATCGACAATTTTCTGAACTTTGAATTCATCTTTTTCCCGAATCTCGGCAACAGCACGGATATTTTTCTCAACCGTTAGACCGCGGAAAATAGACGGCTCTTGGGGCAAATAGCCAATGCCAAGCCGCGCACGCCTGAACATAGGCAGCGGCGTGATATCAAAATTATCAAGGATAACCGATCCATAGTCGGCTTTAATAAGGCCACAGATAATATAAAAGCACGTTGTCTTGCCAGCACCATTTGGCCCCAGTAATCCAACCACTTCTCCAGAACGTACGGTCACGTTCACGCCTCGAAGAATGGGGCGCCCGCCGTATGATTTGCCGATATTTTCTGCTGTTATAATGCTCATAAGTATAGCTAAAATATTGAAAAACTATTGTGGCAGCAAGACAATTTTCACCCGTTTGTTCTTTTGTTGTTTTTTTGGCTGACCTTTGGGCGCTTTGTGCGCCGGAATTTCTGCATAGACCTTACTTTGCCCCTCATTTTTATAAACAATGGCATAGGCGCCACGTAGTTGTTTATTATCATCAGTCACCAAAACATTCCCCCACATCTCGATAACGTTCTCTCCAGATTTGAAGGACGCATGATCGCCTGTTGCAATTTTGGCAGGAAGAACAACTTTTACATGACCATGGGCTTCCACATAATCAATGGAATGCGCCATTTCACTTGAATCTGAAGCCGCACCACTCTGCACAGGTGATTTCTTCTTAGTTGGCTTGCCCCCCTCATTGCCAGCATCTCTAAAATAAAAGGTAAGTTCATCCCCATAAAGTTTTTGCGGAGACTTAATGTCAACCATTTCAACACTCCCTCTCGCCACAGCCTTTTTTTTCTGGGGATAATAATCAAGGTTCTTATGGGCCTTGATATTCGCTGATAGGCCAAATAGCTTTATCTGACGCCCCAAAAAAGATAACTGCTCTGTTGCAACATTATACTGTGCCTGATTTGAATAAATGGTTGCCTGCGGGGAGACAGAGATGACTTTTCCAGTGACCCGAAGCTGGGTTGGCTGCCGCTTGTCATTCTTTTTTTCATAAAAAACGGTCGCTTTATCGCCATAAATAGTTGCCTCAGATCGTGAGATGCTTACCTGATCATACGCTTCTAGGCGATTTTCAGAATCGAAAATATTGACCCCAGACGCCGCACTAATATCAATGGGTGGGTTGGACGCGCCACTCCCCATCTCTGCAAAAGAAGAGATCAACAGAACACACAAAATGAAAATTTTATTCCATATGTTTTTCATTTCCACCCTCAAAAGAATTAGACTCAAGCCGTATATTGGTTTGACCTTTTAAGTTCAAGACACCTTTGTGAATATCCATGTAAAGGCCCTGTGATTTGAAATAGCCATAAATCCCTTGTCCTTCAACCTTTGAATTTGTTTGAACCTGACCTTTATTGAAATCAACTTGGGCCGTCTCGGTAAAAATTGTAAAATCCTGGTTATGGGAAAGCGCCACTTGACCCGCTAAATCTGCAGACCCTTCTTTGCCAGAGACGATCACACCATTTTTAGATGTAATCGCAAGCCGATCACCGCTCTCATCACTCAAACGCAAAGAAGAAACAACATCTTCAAGTTGGATACGATCGATGTTGGATTCATTGATACCTTTTTTGGCGGTGATCACATACGGTCGATTTCTTTCATCCTCACTCACATAACGGGGATTAATAACTTCCTGAGATTGTACAACTGTTTTTTCCACTTTTTCATAAAACTTTTTATGCTCTGACCCAAATTCCATGCGCATAAAAATCTTTTCTAAACTTGGCCAGAAAATTAATCCCATCACCAGGAAGAATCCAGACAAGATCAAAATGAGCTTGATATGGCTGTGCTTCTTTTGTCTGTTTTTATACGCGTCTTCCATCATGTGGCTGTATCAATTCCTGCATTAAGACATTTGTGAATATCGATGAGGCCCACAAGGTTTTGATCTTTATCTTCAACAAGTAGGGCGGTAATTTTTTGTGTTCTCATTTCCCGCAAAGCATCTGCTGCCAAGTCATCTTTATCAATACATTTTGGATTTTTGGTCATGACGTCACTGGCTCTTTTTTCAAGCAGCGCTGAGTTCATATGCCTTCTTAAATCACCATCGGTGATCAATCCAATCAACTTACCGCAAGAGTCTGCAACAGCAACGCAACCCAGCCGGCCTTGAGACATGGTCACGACAACATCTGACATCACGGTTGCTTCTGTCACCAAAGGCATTTTATCTTTGGGAACCATAATATCCCGCACACACACCAGAGCACTGCCAAGTTTCCCACCCGGGTGAAACCGCTTAAAGTCTTTTGGGGTGAATCCCTTAGCAGTATGCAATGTAAGGGCAAGGCTATCCAGCAAAGCCAGCATCATGGTTGATGATGTTGAGGGCGCAAGCTTAATTGAGCATGCCTCTGCACATTTTGGCAGAAGAAGAACCTCCGTTGCATAGCGTGCCAGATGACTGTTGCTGTTTTGTGTAACCGCAATAAGCGGTATGTTCTGGCCATGACAATAAGAAATCAGATCTGAAAGCTCTCGCGTTTCCCCAGAGTTTGAAAGCGCAATCACACAATCCTGCTCTGAAATCATGCCAAGATCTCCATGGCTGGCCTCGGCTGGATGGATAAAAATGGACGGCATACCGGTGGAGGCAAAGGTGGCTGCGGCTTTCTTGCCAATATGACCACTTTTACCCATACCTGTTAAAATAACTTTGCCCGCGCAGTTTGCTAATAAATCAAGCGCTTTGACAAATGCCTCATTCAGTGTCTCTGCTAAAGAACTGAGCCCATCTCGTTCACAGACAATCACGCGGCGTGCCTCAGCCAAAACATCAAAATGGGGGAAACAATTTTCAGTCATCGTCAGTCTAGAATTGCGCAAGCGTGGCACCGGTTGGGTTCATACGTTGATAAAGCTGATCCGGTATTAAATCATCATTTCGATCCGTCCCAGCATCTGCCATGGATTCCATTGATTGTGGATCAGCCAAAGATCCTAATCCTCTTGCTTCTTGAGGGGCGTTTGGATCACTTTCATAAAGAACGATTTCCTTTTCAAGGGAAGCGGTTGCTGAACCCGCATCATGCTTTGGGGTCTCTTGAGATTGGCAAGAACACATCATCAGTGCAACGCCAACTAAGTAAATTGAATATTTTTCTTTCATAACTTGAACTCCGTATTGACACAAATTAACATTAAATTTAAATCTATCATACAACAAGGGTATTAGACATACATGTCCTGCTCACAATATACAAATCTTTCTGGCTATAAATTTGTCACGCTCTCCCATCTGACAGAGATTAAAGCGCTGTTGTTAAATCTCTGCAAGAAAAATCATATTAAAGGCACAATTTTGGTTGCCCCCGAGGGAATCAATATCAACCTTTCTGGAGCGGATGATCATGTTAAAGCCCTTTTAGATTCTTTTGCTGAAATTTCTTGGCTCGAAGGCTTATCCCTAAAAAAAACGTTTAGTGACTATATCCCCTTCAATCGGATGCTGGTTCGTCTTAAGAAAGAAATCATTGCGTTTGATCAAAAGGGTATTGATCCAAAATCAAATCCAGCTCCCTACATTGAGCCTGAAGAATTGAAGAAGTGGTACGATCAAAATAAAGACTTCATCATTCTTGATACACGGAATGATTACGAGGTAAAGATTGGAACGTTTAAAAATGCCCTTAACCCTGATCTGAAAACCTTCAAAAAATTTACAGAAACCATTCAAAGTCTCCCGCCTGAAGCACGAGAGCTGCCCGTTGTGACTTTTTGTACAGGTGGTGTGCGCTGTGAAAAAGCAGCCCCTTTTCTTAAAAAAGAAGGCTTTAAAAAGGTATATCAACTCGATGGCGGCATTATTAACTACTTTCAAAAGGTCGGCAAAGAGCATTACGAAGGAGACTGCTTCGTTTTTGATAAACGGTTAGCCATCACCCCCGACTGCAAACCCAACGGCATGGTTCAGTGTTATCGTTGCCGCTCTCCGCTCACTGATCAAGAGAGGCAAAGCCAGCATTACAAGCCAAATATTTCTTGTCCAAATTGCATCAACCGGGTGGCAAGCTAAGCCTATGAATCCTCTCTCAGGCGACGGCCCATTCAATCAAAAAACACAAGTGTGGCTTGAACACCACTTTCAAACGCCTCTCGTTGTTTTAACGCCTTCTTGTACAGCGGCTCTGGAAATGAGCATGCTACTCATGAATGTCAAACCTGGTGACGAAGTCATCGTTCCAAGTTTTACTTTTTCATCAACGGCAACAGCTGTTGTGCTTGTCAGTGCAACCCCTGTTTTTGTTGATTGTGATCCACAAACGCTGAACATTGACCCTGATAAGATCGCCGCCGCCATATCCCCAAAAACCAAAGGCATAATTATCATGCACTATGCCGGCGTAAGCTGTGACATGGCGCGCATTCAAAAAATTGCCAAAAGCCATGATTTATTTGTTGTTGAAGATGCAGCCCAATGTATCGGCGCTCAATATCAAGGCCAAAAGATTGGCACCCAAAGTTCAGCGGCTGCTTTCAGCTTTCATCATACAAAAAACATCTCATGTGGCGAAGGAGGATGTCTGGTCATTAACGATCCTGACCTGGTTGAAAGAGCCGAAATTATCAGAGATAAAGGAACCAACCGCCGCCAATTTTTCCGAGGTCAGGTTGATAAATACACCTGGGTCGATGTGGGATCTTCCTACCTGATGAGTGATCTACAAGCGGAATACCTTTTGAACCAACTACAATCCTTAGAAACCATCACGAAAAAACGTCTCGATGTCTGGCAGTCTTATCATGAAGGCCTACGAGACTTAGATGAAAAAGGCCTCATTCAACGCATGCATGTCCCAGAGGCGTGTGCGATTAACGGTCATATCTATTACTTCCTGATGCCAACAGCCTTCCAAGCAACATCTGTGATCAAAAATCTTCAAGAACAAGGGATTAAAGCAACAAGCCATTATGTCCCTTTACACGCCTCTCCAGCAGGAAAAAAGTTCGGGCGAGCGAGCGATGACATCCTCCATGCTTCAGATGTTGCGTCTCGCTTGGTGCGCCTACCGATTAGCCCTGATCTGTCAACTCAAGAGATGGAAAGAGTAATCACAGAAACAAGAGCCGCCGTACAAGCATCTCAAAACTAATCAGACTTTCTGCGCACCAACCACAACATCCGGACAAAAACAATCACCCAAACCAACGCCAAGGCATACCAAGTCATTGCATAGTTCAAATGGTTATTAGGAAGGCTCAGCGCGTTGGGGATCGGCACCGGTTGTTTGCCTGTATCGGGGCGAATATGATCCACATAGTAAGGCAAAAGATCAATCCCAAGTCTCTTACCAATGGTTTGGGGATCAATGCTTGAAAATTCCATTTTGTCTGGCGTATGGCCAGCAGAGAACCAATATCTTTTGGGGGCTTTGCGCAGACGTCCAATAAAATCTGCTGAATAGCGATCGCGGGTTGAAAACTGTTTGTGGCCGACCCAACCAAAATTAACCAGCATGTATTTTTTAGTCGGCAGCTCAACAATCCCTAAAATATGATAGCAAACGCGTTTTTTATTCGTGCGCGCAATGACATAGTAATTTCTTCCTGTTCCCCACATCCCCCGGACACGCACACGTCTGTAGAGATATTGCTCCAGTTTATTTTCAGGAATATCACTCAGTAAAACCGCTTTCTTTTGAGGCGCCTCTTCCAGGCGCTGCAAAATTTCTTGTTTCCAGTCATCTCTCTCGATCTGCCAGTTCCCAAGACTCAGCAATATCAGCGCGCCACATACACCAACAAGAGCCGCTAAATAAAATTTCTTATTCTTCATAAATCCCCCTACCTTACCGTCCCCACCAATAAATAAACACAAATAGAAACAACCAAACAACGTCAACAAAGTGCCAGTACCAAGCTGCCATTTCAAAGCCTACTTGCTTTTTTTCATCCATACAATGGGCGCGAACTCTAAAATAACAAACAGCTAGAAAGATGGTTCCAATAATAACATGAAGACCATGAAAGCCGGTTAACATATAAAAATTAGATCCATAAATGCCATCAGAGAGCGAGAATGCAGCATGGCTATATTCATAAATTTGAACAAATGTAAAAACCAGCGCTAAAAGGATGGTAATCCCAAGGCCCATCAAAAAGCTACCCCTCTCCTTTTTTTGACCAATGGCTTCATGGGCCCACGTTAAGCTGGATGCTGACAGCAAAAGAATGAGTGTATTTAAATAAGGCAATCGAAAGGGGTTGATCGTTTCAATATTCTTAGGAGGCCAAACACCTCCTATGGCCTCTGCAGGGAACAAGCTTGCACTAAAATAGGCCCAGAAAAAGCCAAAAAAGAACATAAACTCACTTAAAATAAAGATCAAAAACCCCAACTTAAGACCTGTTTTCACAACCGGGGTATGTTGTTTTTCAAAGTGGGACTCCAGAATCACATCGCGCCACCACCCTGCCAAACACGCCACGAATCCACCCAACCCAAAAAGTAAAATCGTTGTCCCAACAGGATAAGCATTAATTAGCAAAACAAACCCAACTCCTAAAACTAAAACAGATAAAGACGTCATCAAAGGCCAAACACTGGGCTCAACAAGATGAAAGGGGTGCTGGGATTTATTTGAATTTGGACGAACCACTTTTGAACCTCAACTGATCAAAACAATGATACTTAATTTACCGCGTTTCAGCAATAAAGCTCCTACAGCATTAAGAATAACATTTTTACCTTCAAATAAAGATTGAATTTTACCTAAAGCGTGCTATCAAGTAAAAATGATGAAAAAATTATTTTCTTCGCTTCTGAGCCCCCCTGTGCAGGTCACATTGATCATTGCTTTGATTTTTGTATTTGGCAATGCTTTGCCCTATTCTCTTTTACAAGCACTCCTCACAGCCTGTGTCTTTATTAAAACCATTTTAAGTTTTTGCCTGCCCTGGCTGGTTTTCTTCTTTCTCTTTCTCTCTCTCAGCCGGATGCAATCTGGCGTGATTAGTTTTGTTATTGTGCTGGTCTCTTTTTTCATCTTGTCAAATTTCATTGCCAACATGTTTGGATTCAGCGCCGCTCAAATTCTAAATGCTCACCCCGAGCTATGTCCACAGCGTCCCAGTGAAATAAGAAAAGCCCTAGTACCTTTTTTTGAGTTTCATATTGAACCCATCATTCCAACAAAAGGGGGCTTAGCTCTTGGATTCATTCTTGGATTCACGGCGCGTTATATGTCTGAAAAGACACTGGCATTCGGTCAACTTGTTGGGCGCCGGTTCATCGATCTCTTCATCAATAAGTTTTTTGTTCCCGTGCTTCCCCTTTTCATTGGTGGTTATGTTGCAAAATTAAACTATGAGGGTGCTCTTGATAACATGTTCCAAGACTATGCACCACTGGTTTTGCTTATCTTTGGGTTCCAGATGCTCTACTGTATTGTTTTGCTCCTTTTGGCGACCAAGTTCAACATGGCTGAATTTAGAAGACTGGTCAAAGACATGATTCCGCCCTATATCACCGGAATGATGACCATGTCAGGATCGGCTGCCTTACCACTATCCATTAAAGCTATTAAAAAACACCTTAAAGACCCCGACATGGCCGATGCTTTCTTACCTCCGGCAACCAATGTTCATCTTCTAGGAGATGGTATCAGCGTTCCCTTTTTGATCATTGCCACAGCCATTGCTTTTGGCCACAGCATTCCCGGCACCAGTGTTTTGATCATGAGCTCTCTCTACATGGCCTTTCTACGTTTTGGGATTGTCTCGATACCTGGTGGGGGGATTTTTGTTATGATTCCCATCCTAGAGGGCACTTTTGGCTTTACCGGAGAAATGACCGGTCTTATTACCGCCATTTATATTCTCTTTGATGTTTTTAATACTGCTAATAACGTTCTTGCCAATGGGGCGTCAGCGGTTTTGTTCAGCAATACCTGGACAGCGTTCAAATCAAAAAGAGGGTAAGGCTTTATTTTCTCTTGACCCGCTACCGAGAATCCATTAATAAATGCATGATATTTAAAATAAAGGTTTAATTATGTCTCGCCGCTGTTCCGTGACTCAAAAAGGTGTTCTTACTGGCAATAACGTAAGCCACGCTAATAACAAAACCCGTCGTCGTTTTTTACCAAATTTGAATACCATAAACCTTTACAGTGATCTGCTTAAAACGACTTTTAAGCTCAAGGTTTCCAACCACGGTTTGCGTACCATTGAACACAACGGTGGGTTAGATAAATACCTCTTATCAACCTCTACACGCAAACTGTCGCCAGAACTCCTCCGAATCCGCAAGAAACTTTTAGCTGCTTCTGCGTAACTTTGCTCAAATAGGGCTTTCGAAGATCAAAGCATAAAATCTGTTGGCTAAGCCCTTCACTATGTAATAAAATCATTACATATTAGCCTGGATCATAGTGAACACTAAAACATACAAAACAAAGCGCCGTCATGCCAATGGACTCACGCCCATAAGTACGTCTATCCAAGCAAGCTGCATTGAGAGGCTGGAACAAAATCAACTTCAAACCTACCAACTTTTTGTCAATTGGTCCCTGATTGTAGGAGCTGATCAGGCATCTGAAATAAGGCCTCTCAAAACGACCTCTATTCCAGGTGAACGGGGCTTTATTCTTCATGTTCAGCCGTGCAAGGCCGGGGCGGAGTTTCTGCTACAATATCAACAGCAGCCTCTGATAGAAGCCATCAATAATTATTTTGGGCAGTCGCTGATCAAAGCCCTGCGGATTGTCAAAGGGCCTTATCTGAGTGATCATCCCGAAAAGAAAAAAGAGCCTGAAATTATTCAACCACCAGCTCAAATGTCTGATGCGTTATCCAATAGCATTGGATCAGTAAACAACCCTGATCTCCAAGATAAACTTAAAAGCTTTTACCAAAGCTTCATGCAGTCTAAAAATCAATAAAGCTACGAAGCTTACGAGAGCGGCTTGGGTGCTTAAGTTTACGCAACGCCTTGGCCTCAATCTGACGAATACGCTCCCGGGTTACCTTAAATTGCTGTCCCACTTCTTCGAGTGTATGGTCTGTATTCATCCCAATACCAAAGCGCATACGTAAAACCCGCTCTTCTCGCGGCGTTAAACTTGAAAGCACACGCGTTGTCGAATCCCTAAGATTTGTGTGAATGGCGGCATCCAGAGGGATCACGGAGTTTTTATCTTCCAAGAAATCGCCCAGATAACTATCTTCTTCATCCCCAACAGGCGTTTCCAGGCTGATAGGCTCTTTAGCTATTTTCATCACCTTACGCACTTTTTCGAGTGGCATATTCAGCTTTTCAACCAACTCTTCATGGGTTGGTTCACGGCCTGTTTCATGAAGAATCTGGCGTGAGGTTCGAACCAACTTATTGATCGTTTCAAACATGTGAACGGGAATCCGGATTGTCCGTGCTTGGTCTGCAATCGATCGCGTAATCGCCTGACGAATCCACCACGTAGCATACGTTGAAAACTTATAGCCACGCTGATATTCAAATTTATCCACGGCTTTCATCAAGCCAATATTTCCTTCTTGAATCAGATCCAAGAACATTAAGCCCCGGTTGGTATATTTCTTAGCAATCGAAATTACCAGCCTTAGGTTTGCTTCAATCATTTCTTTTTTAGCGCGGTTTGAAAGCCTCTGGCCTTTTTGAACTTTCTGAGCGATCACTTTAAAATCACCCAGAGGCAAGCCAAAATGATCAGCAATGCCATTCATTTTTTCTCGAACTTGGCCAATCTCATCTTTTTTAGAGTCAAAGAAACTTTGCCACTCTTTTTTCTGCTTTTTAGGCTTGGCATCTGCCCAATTAGGAGCGTCTAGATGCTCTTGGTAGTGATCTAAAAAGTTTTCACGCTTGATTTTGTGTTCAAGCGCCATGCGCATAAGCTGGCCCTCATGTCCAATCAATTCCTTATTTAAGCTGCCCAACTCTTCAACAAGGCCTTCTATGCGGTGATTGTTAAAGAAGATCTCTCCCAGCAGATCCTTCATTTCTGACTCAAGCTCTTTCAGTTTTTTCTGCTGAGACTCAGTAATAGAGCTCTCTTGTCTGGTTTTTAAAAGTTTTTCTTGGTGTAAGGGGTGAATTTTACCGTAAAGATTTTTAAAGCGCTCAAAAAGATCAAGCATTTTTGGCATCAGAGACTCTTCCATAAGCGCAACAGAAATGCTCACCTCTTCTTCTTCGCTTTCTTCCGAAGATTCTTCCCCCTCTTCCTCAGAATTTTCTTCCTCTTCTTGATCTTCTTCTGATTCAGCGTTTAGAGCATCAAGGGCCTCATTTTCTTTGCCCTCTTTGAAAGCTTCATCATCATTAAAGGAAGCATCAATGGCAATGATATCTCTCAGGAATATTTCCCCGTCTTCAAAACCCTGAACCCATTTTGTTAATGACTTCATTGTGAGAGGGCTTTCACACAAACCCTCAATCATCATGTTCCGGCCAGACTCAATTCGCTTGGCGATCTCAATTTCACCCTCACGGGAAAGAAGCTCAACAGTTCCCATTTCCCGAAGGTACATCCGCACAGGGTCATCGGTATGCCCGGCAGCTTCTGCTTTTTTAGGCGCTTCTTCGCTTAAGTCAGCTACCTCAACCTTATCAACATCTTCGTCTATTTCTTCAACAGGCTCTTCATCATCGTCATCAATGTCGTCAATGTTGGTTTTTGGCTTAGGGCGCACACTTGGCTCAGAGTCATCCTCAGTAGGATCGATGCTGCTATCAACTGCCACATCACCATCTTCACTGTCTTCACTCAGATCATCATCTGCCTCGATGGGATCTCCCTCTTCGGCATCAATCTCTTTATTTTTGATTTTTTCTGAATCTATGTCTTTTGAAGCGACGGTCATGAATAGTCCTTAATGTGAAAAGCTCTTAAAACTACTATATACATAGGTACGTTGCAATAAAAGTCAAGGCTTTTCAAAAGGAGACGAGCAAATCACACCCCCAAAAAAACAAAAGAAAAATATATTGACCTATTTTTGATTAAAACTTGATTTTACTGTGCCAAATCGTTAAAAAAAACATTCAATCATTCTGAGCAGTTGCTTTGAAAAAACATCTATTTTATCTGCCCATGGCTGTGGTTTTACTCTCAGCTGTTGGGCTCTTAATCAACATCTCCACAACGATGATCTACAGCAACCTGCCCATGTACATGAAAAATGTCTTGGGGGCCTCTGCTAAAACAACAGCTTTCATTGATGGGATGGTTGAGTTTATTTCTTACCTCACAAGAATTGCCTCGGGTGTCATTAGTGACTTTATGCAGAACCGTAAAAAGGTTCTGGTGTTTGGCTATGGGTTGGCTGTTTTATCAAAGCCACTCTATTTATTTGCCTCTAATGTGATGATTGTTTTCATTGCCCAAGCTATTAATCGTTTTGCCAATGGCACAATTGCTTCGCCCAGAGATGCTCTTGTTGGGGATGTGACTTCTGAAAAAAGACGCGGTGCCAGCTATGGCTTCATGCGCTCTATGAAGACCATAGGGTCTGTTTTTGGTGCCTTTATTGGCATGGGCATCCTCTTTAGCTTTAGCAGCAATCATAACGCCCCTGATCACAATGACTTTCTCATTGTCTTTACCATTGCCACCATTCCCGCGTTTATCTCCTTCATCATTTTGGTTTTCTTCATTAAAGAACCAAAGAATCATCGCGAATGTTACGAGCATCATGACGCTCTACCGTCGCCGACACAGGATAATGGCCCCAGTGCCTTTTTAAAACGTCATCAAAACGGGGGTATTTTTGTCCTCAGCCTTATAACAGCACTGACAGCGACGCTCTTATCTTTTTATCACGTTCTATCTTTTGTTTCCTGGCCTGTTACTTTTTGCATTGGCTGGGGCTTAATGATTGCAGCATCAAGGCCTTATCCAAATTTGCATAGCATTCTTCTTCGCCTCTTTGGCTATTTACTGACTCTTAGCGCGATACTATCTCTGGTTTTTGCGTGTGATCAAACCATATCCGTCCTCATGTTGGGTTGCGGACTTTTAATCTGGTACCACGCGGCCAAAAACACTCCTACCCTCTTCGCACAAAAGTTAAGCTATGTGCTGGTTGGTATTTTTCTTGTTCTGCTGGGCTATTTCTCTTATGGCGAAATCGTTCATCTCTCCGACACCACATTGATCGCCCCATCCTCCTATGTTTCTCTGTTTTTAGCCTTGTTGGGGCTCGTCTTTCTTGGGTTGGGTCTTTATAACTTTCCTGAACCAGAAAACATTAAACGAGCCCGTCAGCGTCTCTCAATGCCCTTTTGGCTGATTATTATTGTGGCCGTTGTATTTGAAATGACCCATTTCAGTGAAAGCTTGCTTACCTGGCGCGCCAACGAAGCCGGCCTTCCCCAATCTCTGGGGCCTCTGGTGATGGTTGCTATGAACATCGGTCAATTCTTGGTTGCCTATCCACTGGGTTATCTTTCCGATCGATACAACCGCCGCTTGATTTTAATCACTGGTTTTATTTTCATGATCTTTGCCAACGTACTCATGGGCTTTGGCACCAACTTTTTTGTAGTCATGTTGGGCATCTTTTTCTGGGGCGCACAAATGAGCACCACCCAAAGTATTTTTCTATCACTCATCAGTGACGTGGTTGAAAAAGAAGCCAGGGCCACGGCCTTTGGTATCTTCTACTTCATGACCGGTCTTTGCTATTTAGCCAGCAGCACATTGGCTGGGCATCTTTGGGACACCTACGGTTATCAGTATTCGTTCTTCACCAGCATTGGTTTTGCCAGCGCAGCCATTGTCGCTGCCTTGTTCTTGCTCAATCCGACTTATCTGCAAAGAAAATAGCACCTGATACCACAGCCTTCTTCTCAGTCTTGATTATTCCACTGTAACAGATTTGGCTAGATTCCGAGGTTGATCAACATCCGTTCCTTTCTGCAACGCCACATGATAGGCTAATAATTGCAAGGGGATGGTAAACATAAAGGGCGATAAAAACTCGGAAACAACGGGGGTTTTAATTCGCTGAATATCTTGATCTATCATTTCTTGATGAGAAGGCTCATCGGCGATTAAAATAACCTTTCCTTCTCGGGAGAGAATTTCTTGAATATTCGAGTGCATTTTATCCATCAATAATTTCGAAGAAACCAATGCCACAACCGGCATGTTCTCATCAATCAAAGCAATGGGGCCATGTTTTAATTCACCGGCTCCATAGGCCTCGGCATGGATGTATGAAAGCTCTTTCAACTTTAGCGCGCCCTCAGCAGCCATAGGAAAACCGCTTCCGCGTCCTATATAAATGGCGTGATCCTTGTTAACAAAAAAGCGGGCTAAACTCTGGATATGCTCATCATGGGTCAATTCATCTTGCAATAATTGCGGCAAGGTCATCAAATCATCGAGCATTTGCCAAGGGACATGCGCATCAACGCGGCCTTTATGGGCTTGCGCTAGGGCAATGGTCAAACACCCTAAAACCGTGATTTGCGCTGTAAAGGCCTTGGTAGATGCCACGCCAATTTCAGGGCCTGCGTGCAATTCAATGGTGGCATCACACTCATGCGCTAACGTGCTTTCAGGCACATTAACCAAAGCCAAACATTTTTTACCTTGGCTTTTAGCATACTGCATGGCCGAAAGCGTATCGGCTGTTTCCCCTGATTGTGAAATAAAGATACATAAATCGACATCACCCAAAGGGGGCGCGCGGTATCGAAATTCTGAGGCAACATCCACTTCTGCTGCAATCCCGACATTTTTTTCAAGCCAGTTTTTACCCACAAGACCGGCGTAATAAGAAGTGCCACACGCCACGATCATCACCCGTCTCACAGCAGCCAAATCAATATTATCCAAAGGAAGATGTACAGCGTGATTTTCATGATCCGCATAGGCTGTCAAGATATCACCAACAACCGTAGGCTGTTCATAGATCTATTTGAGCATAAAGTGACGAAAATTCCCCTTACCAATTTGCACGCCGGTGGCTCGTGATTGTTTTACTGATCTATCAACCTGCTGATGGTTTTCATCATACAGTTGATAACCACTTGACGTAACAAAGGCATAATCACCATCTTCTAAATAACAAATTTGGTTGGTAAAGGGCGCCAAGGAAAGGGCGTCTGAACCCACGAAAAATTCACCATCTTTTTGAGCAATGGCCAAGGGGCTGCCACGGCGCGCACAAAAAATCGTATCCGGGTGATCGTGAAACAACACCGCCAGCGCAAAAGCACCTTCAAGTTGATACAAGCATCGCCGCACTGCAGCTTCAAGTGTTTTCTCCTCTTTCAGAAGAGCGCTCAATAAATGCGCAACAACCTCGGTATCTGTTTCACTTTCAAACACATGCCCTTTTTGTTCTAGGCTTTTCTTTAAATCTAGATAATTCTCAATGATGCCATTATGAACCACAGCCACCTTATCGGTTGCATGCGGATGCGCATTATTAACAGTTGGTTTGCCATGTGTTGCCCAACGTGTGTGGGCAATGCCTATTTTTCCGTCAATGGGATTATCCTGGAGTAAGGTTTCTAAATTTTTGATTTTACCTTGTGCGCGGCGCCTTTGAATCGCACCCTCAGAGATAATGGCAACGCCCGCAGAATCATACCCTCTATATTCAAGCCGCTTTAGACTTTCAATTAAGTCTGGAACAATATTTTGACGCCCAATAATACCAATGATGCCACACATTTTTTCTAGTCCTTTTTTTGCGCGTTGATTTTTTCTTGATAGGCCTTGCCTCTGCCCGCCAAGCTTGTCTGCCTGGAGCGTGCAACCGATAAGGCGCCATCATCAACAGAGTTTGTAATCGTGCTCCCTGCTGCAATCACCACATCATTTCCCAATTGGATGGGGGCAACAAGACTGGTATTGGATCCGATGAAACAATGATCGCCAATACGGGTTGGATGTTTATGGGCGCCATCATAATTACACGTAATGGTGCCAGCGCCAATATTGCTTGCCTGACCCACAACTGTATCTCCGCAATAGGATAAATGATTCACCTTACTATGGGGGCCCAAAGTGGTATTTTTAAGCTCAACGAAATTGCCAACTCTAGAGTGCATAGACAAATGCGTTTGGGGACGAATGCGGGCAAAGGGCCCAATTTCTACATTTTGCTCAACCTGGCATCCTTCGATGTGACTAAACGATTTAATGTGACATCCCGTTGCAATTGATACACCCGGCCCAAAAACAACATGGGGCGCGATCACAACATCTGCCTCAATTTGGGTATCATAGGAAAAGAAAACGGTTTGAGGCACCTGAAGCGTCACGCCTTTTTCCAGCATCGCCTCCCGAGTCATGTCCTGAAATATCTTCTCAGCTCTCGCTAAATCAGCCCGGCTGTTAATACCCTGAATTTCACGCTCCTCGGCGTGGCTATAGGTTGTTTTCAACCCTTGAGTGCGGGCATGTTTCACAATATCTGTTAAGTAAAATTCCCCACCTGTATTATCATCGGTCAAAAGATTTAAAAGACCGGGGAGCTTTTTTGCTGAAACCAATAAAATCCCTGAGTTGCAGAGTGTGTGTTTCCCCAGCTCACCCTCTGGCAGTTCTTTCGCCTCGATGATGCTCTCTACGGATCCATCTGCTGCAACATGAAGCCGGCCATATCGATTGGACTTCGTTACGGTTGCCGCTAGGATGGCAATGTCAGCCTGGCTTTTTTTCTTCTGATCAATCAATTTTTGCACTGTTTCTGGCTGAATCAACGGTACATCGGCGCACAAAATAAGTATGTCACCTTCTAACTTTTCAATCCACGTCAGCGCACTTTGCACCGCATGGCCCGTTCCCCTGGCGGGGGATTGAATAAATCGCGGGCATTTTTCGTTGAACTCAGGCAAGGTCGGTGAAGCAACAATCGCCATGTTTTGGGCGTTAACAGCTCGGGCCAATTGAATGACATGCTGAATCAGTGAAAGCCCAGCCACTTTATGCAGAGGCTTTGCTAGGCTTGATTTCATCCGCGTTCCTTCACCCGCAGCTAAGATTAAGGCATTCAACATATCAAGCACCCTTGCATAATTGATCCCGCATAGAGATCATCTGATCAAAAGCTGGCAAATCTTGACTTGGGCCAATGGTTGCAAGCGTCAGGTTACTTTTTAAAGTATGCGCCAAGGCTAATCGAACCTCATCCATCGATACTTGATCGATAAAAGAAACCAATTCTTGCGGGCTGTAGATGGTGCCCAAAAGCAAATAATTCGTCGCCAACCGCCTGCATCGTGATGTCGTGCTTTCAAATGCCATCAATATCGAGGCTTTAAGTTGGTTCTTGGCCCGGTCTAATTCTTGAACCGTCATACCTTTTTGAGCCTGCCCCAATGTTTCAAACAAGGTATTGATCAGGACTTGGCTTTCTTTTTGGCCAGTCCCGGCATACACCCCAAAGACCCCCGCATCAGAATAGCTTGAACTGAAGGCGTAAACAGCATAAGCTAAGCCTTTCTTTTCACGCACCTCCTGGAAAAGACGCGAAGACATGCCCCCGCCCAAAACTGTCGACAAAATCATCATCGGAAAATAGGAAGCAGATCTCAAACTACACCCGTTAAACCCAAGCAAAACATGAAGCTGATCAAGATCTTTCACTTTGTGAAACGCGCCACCACAATAAGTTGGCATTATTTTTTCTTCGACGCCGCCCTCTTTTTTGAGTCCAGAAAAATGTTTAGCGACCTGATCAACAAGCTGATCATGATCCAAGTTCCCCGCTGCTGAAACCACCATCTGCTCCGGTCTATAATGCGCTTTCATAAACCCCATTAAATCTTCCCGTTTCATTGATTTAACGGTTGCAACCGGTCCCAAGATAGACCTTCCGATTGCATGATCTGGAAAGCACTGGCTTTCAAAGTAATCATAGACAATGTCACTGGGGGTATCATTGGTTTGGCCAATTTCTTGAATGATCACCTCACGTTCACGATCCATTTCATGGGGATCAAACGTTGAGTTCTGCAAGATGTCCGCTAAAATCTCAACACCAAGATTCAAGTCTTTCTTGAGGAGCCTTGCATAATAAGCCGTGATCTCTCGAGAGGTGTATGCATTTAAATACCCACCCACTTGCTCAACTTCTTCAGCTATTTGCTGAGCGCTGCGGGTATGGGTGCCTTTAAAGGCCATATGCTCAAGAAAATGGGCAGCGCCATTGATTGATTCTGGCTCATTGCGACTGCCAACCCGCACCCAGACACCTAAAGAAACGGTTTCAACATGAGGGATGGTATCACTGATTACCGTGAGGCCGTTTGGCAATTTTGTTTGTGTAACTGGCATGGCTAATGTGATTGATTTATTTGAGGGATAAATGTAACGTGAGACTGAAAAAATGTAAAATAAAAAGAGTTTCAAACTATTTCTAATACATGACTCAATTTAAATCAAAAGCCCTACAAGAATTAAGCGATCGCGGTTTTATTTACCAGTGCACAGACTTAGATGCCCTCGATGCGGCCATGGCTGAAAAACCCATCACATTTTACTGTGGCTATGATGCAACAGCCGACAGCCTCCATATTGGCAATCTTCTCACCATTATGGCAGCACGTATTATGCAACGTCATGGGCACAAACCCCTGATGATCGTTGGCGGGGGGACCTCAAAAATTGGCGATCCTACTGGACGGTCAAAAGAGCGAAATCTCCTGGATGACGCTGCAGTTGATGGACATATCGACGGCATTAAAAAATCTTTACAACCATTCATTGATTTTAATGACGAATCCCCCAACGGCGCCTTGCTGTTAAACAATGACACGTGGCTCCAAGATCTCAAATATCTTGACTTCCTGCGGGCGTACGGCCCCCATTTCACCATCAATCGGCTCCTCACGTTTGACAGTGTACGTACCCGCCTTGAACGGGAATCCCCGCTCAGCTTTCTTGAGTTTAACTACATCCTCATTCAAGCTTATGACTTCTTATATTTGAATCGAAACTATACCTGCCAGCTGCAAATCGGCGGGTCAGACCAATGGGCCAATATGCTCAATGGCTATGAATTGATTCGCAAGTTAGAAAAATCACCCTCGTTTGCGCTGACGCTTCCCCTGATCGAAAATTCTGAAGGGGAAAAAATGGGCAAAACAGCCGCGGGCGCTGTGTGGATTAATTCAGATAAATTACCCGCTCTTGATTACTGGCAGTTCTGGCGCAACGTCTCCGATCAAGATGTTTTAAAGCTGGTGCGGTTATACACAGACCTCTCCATGGATGACATTCAACCCTATGAAAAGTTGAAAGGCGCTGATCTCAACAAAGCCAAAATTTTACTGGCGGATCAGACCACAACTTTAGCCCATGGCAAGGATGTGCTCTCGGCCATTCACGCAACTGTTGGCGCTCACTTTTCCAAAGAGGAGCAAAATCTTGAGGTTGATGGCCACGATGACGCCGGCAACCCCCTTATCAAAACGGCAGCGCCGATCCTCCAGCTAAAAGCTTCAGACATAGAGGCTGGCTATGGCTTGGTGCAAGCCTTGGTCCAACTCGGGTTTGCTAAAAGCAATGGTGAGGCCCGCCGCCTCATTCAAGGCGGTGGCTGCCGGATCAATGACGAGAAAATTGTAGAAGAGCGCTCCTTAAAAAACACTGACATCCGCACGCCAGGCGTCATCAAAATTGCCGCGGGTAAAAAGAAACTTGGCTACATCCAGGTGCTGTCATGACCTATGTTGTCACCGATAAATGCATCAACTGTGTCTACACGGACTGCGTCGAAGTATGCCCCGTTGACTGCTTTTTTGTAGGGGAGAACATGTTGGTCATCGATCCCGAGATTTGCATTGATTGTGGTGTTTGCGTGCCTGAATGCCCGGCTGATGCCATCATTCCCGACACAGATCCTCATACCGAAGATTGGGTTGCTTTTAATCAAAAATATGCCAAAATCTGGCCGAATATTCTCACCAAAAAGCCCCATCGTCCCGATGCCCAGCAATGGGAAAATACGCCCAATAAAATGAAATATTTTTCAGAAGAGCCTGGTCAAGGTTAACCCTTAAATCGAAAGGTAAAATTATGTTAAGAGACCGTATCCAAACCGATATAAAAGAAGCCCTTAAGCAAGGTCAAAAAGACAAGCTGGCTATTTTAAGAATGATTCTATCTGGCATCAAAGATAAAGATGTGGCTGTCCGCGTTGACACCACCAGCGCGACAGAAGCCCAGGATGAGTATATCCTCAAACTACTGGAAACCATGATCAAGCAGCGCCGTCAAAGCATCGACCTTTACACGCAAGGAAACCGTTCAGACTTAGCTGCAAAAGAACAAGCTGAAATCGCCGTTTTACAAGAGTTTTTACCACAACAACTCACCGAAGCTGAACAAGAGCAAGCCATCAAAGCCTGCATTCAAGAAGCGGGCGCTTCCTCTGTTCGAGACATGGGCGCTGTCATGTCATGCCTCAAGCAAAAATATGCCGGCCAAATGGATTTTGCCAAGGCCTCTGCGCACATTAAATCGCTGCTCAACTAACATGAAAAGTGGGAGTGCCATTCAAGATCAAATCCGTGAACGGATCACGCTCTCCGACCTCGTTGGCAAACGCGTTAAGCTCAAACGCGCGGGTAAAGAATTTTCGGGTCTGTGCCCGTTTCATGGTGAAAAAACGCCCTCTTTCACGGTGAATGATCAAAAGGGATTTTTTCATTGTTTTGGTTGCGGCGCTCACGGTGATGTCTTTGGCTTTCTGATGCAAGAAAGTGGTTTGAGTTTTCCTGAAGCGCTTAAGAGAGCCGCCGAGATTGCCGGGGTCCAACTGCCCACCACAATGGAAGCTGGCCCTCGTTTATCGCCAGCGCAATTACAAGCCCGCGATCGTCTATTCCAACTGATGCGGCATGCAGCTGATTTTTACGTTCAGAACTTGCAACGCCATGAAGCCACCGACGCCCAAAAATACCTTCAAAGCAGAGGCTTAACATCTCAAACCCTTCAGGCCTTCAGCATTGGTTTTGCTTCTCCCGGTCGCACCAAGCTCATGGATTATTTACAGCAACAAGGATTTGATCTGAAAGAAATAGAGGCAGCCGGATTGATCAGCGCCCGCGACAAGGGAGAGGCCGTCGATAAATTTCGGGGACGCATTATTTTCCCCATCCATAATGTCAAAGGCCAAGTGGTTGCCTTTGGTGGCAGGGCTCTGTTAAGCCAACAAGAACCTAAATATCTTAACTCGCCAGAAACAGAGCTTTTTCATAAAGGGTCGCTTTTATATCATTTCAAAAACGTTCAAGATCAAAGCGCTTCCGACCAATCTGTGATTTTGGTTGAAGGGTATATGGATGTTATTAAACTCTCCCAAGCCGGCTATCCAAAGGCTGTAGCGCCCCTGGGCACCGCGGTCACACCAGAACAAATTATTGCCCTATGGCGCCTTGATCGAAATCCTATTATTGTCATGGATGGTGATACCGCTGGCATACGTGCTCAAAAACGTGTGATTGAACGCGCCATGCCGCTGATCACGTCTGAAAGGACCTTGCGCTTTCTCACCCTGCCACAAGGACAAGATCCGGATAGTTTTATTGATGAAAACGGACTGCCTGCTTTTCAGTCACTGCTCACTCAATCAAAAAGCCTGGTGGATCAACTTTGGCATCTGTACTTTCTTTCCATCGATCAAGATACCCCCGAAAAGCGCACACAAATTGACAAAAATTTATGGGAATTAACCTCTTCTATTCAAGATCCTTCTTTACAAAAAAATTATCAAAGTGACCTGTTGCAAAAAACCAAAAGCCATCGATCCGCCTTGTATCAAAGACGTAACGTTTCCACGCCTCTCTCTCCACGCAAAAAAATCAAACATCCTCACAAAATTGATCTCAATCGTCGCTTGTTGCTTTACCTGGCCATCCGGTATCCAAATTTAGTCATCGATCATGAGGAAGATTTTTCAGAGATTGATTTTCCTGCCAGTCATCAGACTTTGCAAAAAGAATGTCTAGACTTTTGCGCCACTCAGAAACCAATCCATGAAGATGGTTGGCTCTCTCATCTTCAGGCCAAAGAAGCGTACCGTGATATTTTGTCCGAATTTGACATCACGTTTATCCGTAGCCATTTGCCGGGACTCCACAATGATCCTGACGCTTCAACGCTCACAGAAGTTTGGCAAAAAACCATGCAAGCACTCAACCAAGAAAAGCAGGACAAACTTGCGGAAGAGATGCGGCAAAGGTTTGAAGACGACCCAACAGAAGAAAATTGGAAACAGTTCTTAAAGCACACCAATACCTAGAGACATAGCGCTCAACGCTGAGAAGCTTTAGGAGAGCAACCTTTGGCCGTTTATATTTTTCCGTGGCACTGCTTGTATTTTTTGTCCGACCCACATGGACAAGGATCATTCCGCGCAACGCGTCCCCATGTCTGTGGTTTTTTCGGGTTAAAATCCTCCGACCGTTGCCGCGACATCACCGTGTGCGCTGCAGCTGCTTGATCGCCAGATGCCGCAAGGGCCGGGTCTTCAAATGATTCTGTCATTTCTCTTGGTTCATCAGGGATCAACTCTTCTTGCTGAAACGTTTCCATGAAATTAAAGTTAAACAAAATCATCAATGCTTGCTCTCTCAAGCGTTGTAACATTTCTTCGAACATCAAGAACGATTCCCGCTTGTATTCATTTAACGGATCTTTCTGTCCATAGGCACGCAAATTAATGCCTTGGCGCAATTGATCCATGGATAACAAGTGGTCTTTCCAGGTTTGGTCCAAAACACGGAGAAGAACAGACTTTTCAATTTCACGTAAGCCCTCTTCAGGAAATCCTTCAAATTTCTTTTTGTACGTATGGTCTGCTTCTTGCCTCAGGCGCTCATGCATCTCTTCATTGGCAATCCCTTCCTCTTCAGCCCACTTGTGAATGGGCAGATCCAAACCAAAAATCGTCTGCATCCCTTCTTTCATAGAGTCTAAATTCCACTGATCTGGCATACTCTTTTCAGGCATCGCTTGGCCCACTAAGTCATCAATAACCTCAAGGCGCATGTCCAACACAACATCACTGAGATCCTTGCTTTCCATAAATTCATGGCGCTGTTGGTAGATGATTTTTCGCTGCTCGTTCATCACATCATCGTACTTGAGCAAATGCTTCCGCATGTCAAAGTTACGGGCCTCCACTTTGGTTTGTGCCCGTTCAATGGCTTTGTTAATCCAGGGGTGAATAATCGCCTCACCCTCTTTAAGTCCAAGTTTCTGAAGCATGCCATCGAGCCGCTCAGAGCCAAAGATCCGCATTAAATCATCCTGGAGAGAAAGGAAAAATTTAGAGGCACCTGGATCTCCTTGTCGTCCAGAACGACCCCGGAGCTGATTATCAATCCGGCGGCTTTCGTGACGTTCTGTTCCAATGACATACAGCCCCCCAGCTTCCATAACCCGGCGCTTGGATTCAGCATGCTCTGCAACGATACGCTCGGTGATTTTTTTTATGTCACTCTCCGACTTTGCTTTCTCAATGGCGTTTTCAACCATCAGATCTTTGTTGCCACCCAGCTTAATATCTGTGCCTCGACCCGCCATGTTGGTTGCAATAGTGATGGTGCCAGGCACCCCAGCTTGTTCAATAATAGATGCCTCTTTTTCATGATGGTGGGCATTCAACACATTATGCTTAATGTGTTGACGTTTCAAAAAATCAGAAATTTCTTCAGACTTTTGAATGCTCGCAGTTCCAATCAAAACAGGTTGCTGACGGCCTTGACACTCTTGCACCACTTTCAAGATCGCTTGAAACTTCTCAGCCTCGGTTCGGTACACTTCGTCATCTAAATCTTTCCGAGCGATGGGAACATTTGTTGGTAGCGCCACAACTTCTAATCCATAGATATCAGCAAATTCCGCTGCCTCTGTCATGGCCGTACCGGTCATCCCTGAAAGCTTGGGGTATAAACGGAAAAAATTCTGGAAAGTAATGGATGCCAGTGTTTGATTTTCCATTTGAATGGGCATGTTTTCTTTGGCTTCGATGGCCTGATGGAGCCCATCTGACAAACGACGTCCCTCCATCATCCGCCCCGTGAACTCATCAATCAACATCACTTGATTGTCCCGGATGATGTATTCCTTATCACGCTGATAAAGCGTGTGCGCTTTTAACGCCTGATTCAAATGATGAACCATGCTGACATTTTGAATGTCATATAAAGATTCGCCCTTAAGAAGATCGGCCTTACGACTCAAGTCTTCGACTTTTTCCATCCCCTGTTCCGTAAAGTTTACATTGTGCTGTTTTTCATCCTTATCATAATCTTCAGGGGCCAATTGTTTCACAATTAGATTGGCCGACACATAAAGCTCGGATGTATCATCCGTTGTGCCTGATATGATCAAAGGTGTGCGCGCCTCATCAATCAAAATACTGTCCATCTCATCGACGATCGCATAATGAAATCCACGCTGAACCATGTCTTCTTTGTTAAATTTCATGTTGTCACGCAGATAGTCGAACCCAAGCTCGTTGTTGGTAGCATAGGTAATATCAGCGGCATAAGCGTCACGGCGCTGATCATCATTCATTTCATGAAAAATACAGCCAACAGTCAGACCCAAGAACCGATGAACTTGGCCCATCCACTCAGAGTCCCGTTTTGCCAAATAGTCGTTCACCGTCACAATATGAACCCCCTTACCCGGAAGCGCATTTAGATAAGCAGAAAGGGTTGAAACCAACGTTTTCCCTTCCCCCGTTTTCATCTCGGCAATCATGCCCCGGTCGAGCACCATCCCCCCCATCAACTGAACATCGTAATGACGCTCCCCAAGAACACGTTTAGCGGCCTCCCGAACCACTGCAAATGCCTGGGGCAAGATGCTGTCATGGGACTCACCCTTGGCTAAGCGTTCCCGAAAAGCCGTTGTTTTTTCTTTTAGCTCAGCATCAGATAGGCTGGAAATAGCAGGTTCAAGCGCGTTGATTTCCTCAACTTTTTTGCTCAAGCGTTTAATAATTTTATCGTTCTCTGAGCCAAAAATACGCTTAATAACACCTAACATACATATCCTCTAAATAATTTTGTGCAGTATACTAATACACCAACCGAATTGCCAGCATTGATCATGATTGATCAGGATTTTCACGGCCGAGGTTTTTCATTTTTTTATCCCCGGTTCCAATGCCTGCTGATATCACTTCTCGCTCACGCGTTTCGATGGGAGCTACCGTTTCCATGGTTTTCTTTGAATCAATACCAAGCCCCTCAAAACGCCGCGCACTCACCATTACCCGCTGCTCAAAAGACCCCACTGTTTGGTTATAAGACTGTAACGTCTGACCCAAGTGTCGTCCCATTTTACTTAAGTGCTGCGTCAAATCCGCCAAGCGATCGTACAAGGTTTGTCCAAGCTTGCTAATTTCACGGGCGTTTTCAGTCAGCTTTTCTTGTCGCCAGCCATAAGCCACGGAACGCAGCAAGGCAATCAGCGTTGTGGGGGTCGATAAAATTACTTTATTATCAGCGCCCAGTTCAATCAGACCTGGATCCTGTTGTAAGGCCGCACTAAAAAACTGCTCTCCTGGCAAAAACAGCACCACAAATTCTGGCGACGGCTCAAATTGGCTCCAATAGGATCGAGCGCTTAGTTGCTTGATGTGTTGGCGAATGAGGCGCGCATGGCTTTGATATTTCAAAGCTTTCTTTGTGGGATCATCGATTTCCATGGCCTCTAAATAAGCGCTCATTGGTGCCTTGGCATCAATGACTACTTTCTGACCACCGGGCAAATTAACAACCATATCAGGCCGAAGCGGGGCATTCGCGCCTGCTTCTCCGCGATGGTGTACTTGCTCCATAAAATCACAGTGGGCCAACATGCCGGCCATTTCAACCACACGTTTCAGTTGAATCTCTCCCCACCGGCCCCGAACCATTGGCGTTTTTAGCGCGTGCACTAAATTCACTGTTTCAGCCCGGAGCTCTTTTTGAGCAGTTAGCAAATGATCCACTTGGCTTTTAAGGCCTTCATATGCCCCAACTCGGTTTTTCTCGACCTCATTCAAGCGGGTATCAATTTTATCCAAACTCTCGCGCATCGGCTTAACAAAGTCAGCGATTGATCTTTGCCTTGAGCTTAAGTCTTGCTGCGCCCCTTGCTGAATTTTTTCAAACGTCAATTTGGCAACTTCAATAAATTCCTGGCTGTTTTTTGACAACGCCTGAGAAGATAAGTTCTGAAATGTTTCTTTGAGTCGATTTTCTGATTGCTCCATCAGCTTAATCTTTTCTTCAAAGTTTTGGCGTTCGTGTTTTTGGGCTGTTTCTAATTCTGCAATGAGTTTTTGCGCCTGGATAAACTCTTGCTGCAAGGCCTGAAATTTTTCAATTTCCTCTTTCGTTTGCATCAACTGCTCCACCAAGAGCTGATTTTTTTGAAGCAAACTCTCAACTTGCCATTTAAGCTTAGCTTGCTGTTGATTGGCTCTAAAAACAGCTAAAAAATAGCCCAAAACACCCCCTAAAAGTGTCAAAACAGGGGCAAAAACGATTAAATTTTGACTTATTTCACTCACATTTTCTCCTTTTTTGTCTCATTTAAGTAAAAAAAAATGGACTTTTTTATTCCCGGTGGCATGATCATAACATGGTTCAAGGATTACTCGGCATTGCCGTCATACTAATTATTGCACGACTCTTTTGTGACAATAGCAAACTGGTCCGCTATGGCCCAGTCTTAAAAGCCTTTTGCCTTCAAGTCACTGTTGCATTCTTGATCCTCCATTTCAAGGTCGTCCAAAAGGGTGTTGATCACATCGGCACAGGCCTGACTGCTTTGCGCAACGCCACACTGGCTGGAACTTCCTTTGTCTTTGGGTATCTGGGAGGCAATCCCTGTCCCTTCCAAATCACATCCAAATCCAGTACGTTTATTTTTGCCTTTCAAGCGCTACCGCTGGTCATTGTCGTCAGTGCCTTGGCCATGCTGCTCTTCCACTGGCGTGTCTTACCATTTTTTCTCCGCATTCTTTCTCGTATTTTCCAACCGCTTCTCGGCATTGGGGGCGCCCTTGGAACATGCAGTGCAGCAAAACTTTTCCTGAGCCAAACTGAAACACCTCTCTTGATCAAACCTTATATCAACAAGCTCTCAAAGGGAGAGCTCTTTTCTTTAATGACATTGGGCATGGCAACAACCGCTGGCAGTGTGCTTGTTATTTATGCGCTGATTTTAGGGGAATATGTTCCAAACATCATGATGCATCTGATCAGTGCTTCCCTCATCAACATCCCCGGTGCGATTGCCATTTCTCGTCTGATGGTGCCTCATGATCTCATTCCCACCGATGGCACGGCCAGCCACCCTTTTCAATTCCAAAATAGCCTGGATGCCATCTATGAAGGAACCAGCCAAGGCCTCAAACTCTTTTTGAACATTATTGCTGCCATCATTGTCTTCATTGCCCTGATCTACCTCGCCAATAGCATTCTGCAAACCATTGGCAATTTATTTGATCTTAAAATTTCTTTACAAATCATCCTTGGCTTGATCTTCAAACCCCTTGTATGGCTGATGGGCGTGCCCTGGGAAGAAACCACTCAAGCAGGGGCGATCTTGGGTCTTAAAACCATTATCAATGAAATGGTTGCCTTCGAGGCTTTTTCCAAAGTGCCTGCTGATCAACTGTCAGACAAAGCCCGGGTAATTATGACGTATGCCCTCTGCGGCTTTGCCAACCTCAGCAGCATTGGTATTCAAATTGCCACCTTGGGGGGGGGACCATTGCGCAAGATCGGCGCTCTCAGGTTATCTCTCTGGGGTTCAGAGCGCTGATTGCCGGTACACTCGCTTTCTTGCCTTAGCGGTACAATTGTTGGACTCCTCATGCTATTGTAAGCCTTATGGCAACCTTTAAAATCGAATCCTCTTTTCAACCGCAAGGTGATCAGCCCCAAGCCATCCAATCCCTGGTCAAAAGCCTTCGGGAAAACAATCGAAATCAAGTTCTTCTTGGGGTGACGGGCTCTGGCAAGACGTTTACCATCGCCAACGTTATTCAAGAACTCCAGCGCCCGACGCTGGTTCTAGCTCCCAACAAAACACTTGCCGCCCAACTTTATGGCGAGATGAAGGAATTTTTTCCCAACAATACGGTTGAGTATTTTGTTTCCTATTATGATTACTATCAGCCTGAAGCCTACGTTCCGCGTACAGATACGTATATTGAAAAAGAAGCTTCGATCAATGAACAGCTCGATCGGATGCGTCACGCTGCCACCCGCGCGCTCCTTGAAAAAGATGATGCCATCATTGTAGCCAGTGTCTCGTGCATTTATGGCATTGGTGGCGTTGAAACCTACAGTGGCATGGTCATTCCTATCAACAAAGGTTTGGAAATCACCCCCCAAAATCTCAGTCGGAAGCTCTCAGAAATTCAATACAAACGAAATGATTTCATGCTGCAACGCGGCACCTTCCTCATCAAGGGGGATACCTTTGAAATTTTCCCCTCTCACCTTGATGATCGCGCTTGGCGCCTCTCCTTCTTTGGCGATGAGATTGAAAGCGTTCAAGAAATTGATCCCCTAACAGGTGAGATTATGACCACTCTTGAGCAAGTCAAAGTCTATCCCAACAGTCACTATGTCACCCCTACGCCCACCATCCATCAGGCCATTAAACACATCCAAGCCGATCTTCAAGAGCGTCTTAAAGAATTTGAAGAAGCGGGAAAACTATTGGAAGCCCAACGTCTACGGGAGCGGGTCACCTTTGACATTGAAATGCTTCAAAGCACCAGCTTTTGTTCGGGGATTGAAAATTATTCACGCTATTTAACCGGCCGTCCCCCTGGATCAGCCCCGCCAACACTCTTTGAATACCTTCCCAAAGACGGCTTGCTGGTGGTTGATGAAAGTCATATTAGCGTCCCGCAGCTCAGCGCCATGTACAAAGGCGATGCCTCGCGTAAAAACACACTCTCCGAACATGGATTTCGTTTGCCAGCCTGCAAAGATAACCGTCCGCTCAAGTTTGAAGAATGGGATGAGTTGCGCCCTCAAACCGTGTTTGTTTCTGCCACGCCTGGGCCTTGGGAAATGGCGCAAACTCAGGGAGAATACGTCGAACAAGTCATTCGCCCCACCGGCTTACTAGACCCTGTTTGTGAAATCCGTCCCACCAAAGACCAGGTTGATGATCTGATCGCTGAATGTCTGAAACGGGCTAAAAAACAGGAACGTGTCTTAGTCACAACCTTGACCAAGAAAATGGCTGAGGCGCTCTCTGAATACATGTCGGAAGCAGGCCTAAAAGTGCGCTATATTCACTCAGATGTCGACACCCTCGAACGGATCGAAATCATCCGTGATTTGCGCCTGGGCATCTTTGATGTGCTAATCGGTATCAATCTTTTACGCGAAGGACTTGATATCCCCGAGTGCTCGTTGGTGGCTATTTTAGATGCTGATAAAGAGGGATATTTAAGATCAAAAACATCGCTGATTCAAACCATTGGCCGGGCAGCACGCAATCTGCATGGCATCGCGATTTTATATGCAGATCGCATGACCAAATCCATGGACGCTGCCCTTGAAGAAGCCAACCGCCGTCGCCACAAACAAGAGGCCTATAATCAAGAGCATGGCTTGACACCAGCTTCCATCCAAAAACGCATCCAAGATATTGGCGGCCAAATTTATGCGGGCAAAGAAGCGGAACGCAAAGCCAAGCAAGAAAGCTTGCTCACCCCGAAACAGGCAGAAAAGAAAATTGATTCCTTACGCAAACAAATGCTGAAGGCTGCCAGTGATTTAAATTTTGAACAAGCCGCTTCCATCCGGGATCAAATCAAAGAGATTGAACAAAATATTTTGAAAATATAAAGCTCAGGAAAAGTCTTCTCACTTATTGCTCTTGAAAGTTTTTTCAAATGTAACAAGATTTTCACCCCCGCCATAAATAGCAAAATGGATTTGGGATAAATTATTCCCCACCTCTTGAATGGCTTTTTGATATAGCCGTGCAACAACCGTAGGATCTCCCCCAAAGACACCACATCCAAAAGCACCTGCCACTAAAACGTCTGCACCAATCATCTTTGCAGCTTGGATCTGCCCTTTAATCTTAGCATACATCAAATCTTGATACTCTTGATCGCTAAGCACACTCCCTCTCAGGTCAACAGCTGGCACAGAGATGATATCGAGCTCAACAGGCTTTTCCAACTCTAGATCCTCATCATCACGAACAACCAGTCCCCTTTCCGTGATAAAGAGTTCCCTGTCTTGAATTGGGTATTGATCAGCGGCAAGCATTTGTTGTAATTCACTCTCAAGCGTTGTCGCTCGTCTGAGTGACCCTTCTTGGGCACCGCCCGGATAATAGGCGTTAGCAAAATTGATCACAGCAATACGTTTGTTTTCACCTCGATTTTGAAAGGTATTAGCCAACCTTAATGCTACAGATATCGTTGATTCATCGCTTAAGTTAATCATAGGGGATTTTTTTTCTTTAGAGTCTTGTGAAGGGCCCTTCAAATCTTCAAACGTATATTTTGCTGTTCTTGTTTGTAATGGCTGCGCTGCTGAAGAAGACGCATGGATTTGAGCTACGATTCCAACAAATAAAAACCCCATAAAGAGTAGATAAACATTTTGTTTCATAGTTTTTTTCATAATTTTTTCCATGCATTTTCATAAGTTATATTGTTTTACTCAGACTCCTTAGCTTTTTGCCAATACCGTAGCTTTTCCTCTCGCGGCAGCCCCTTAAGACTTTTCAACCCAACGGTCCTCAGTTGTTCTTCAATTTTCAACACCCGAGATTCAAGTTTATCAAGGCTTTGATCGATAATGTCCGCTTCGGAGAATCCCAAAAAATCGATAAGACAAAAAACCGCATGGGTCAAATCCCCTAGTTCATCTTTGATACGCTTATCACCCTCTTGATTCTCAATGGCTGATCGAACTTCTGCCAGCTCTTCTTCAATTTTTTCTAAAATCCCTTGGGAATCCGTCCAAATAAAATCGAGCTGATTTTTCTTTTCTTTAAATTCTTGAAGCCTTTGAAATATTTTCTGATCAGTCATAAGAAAGCTCTTTTGCCTACTATACGTATTCGTTAGATAATAATAGCATTAAAAGTAATAAAAGGAAGGCCTCCTACATAATGAAACATAGAAACGATAAATTTTTAGAGTAGAAATTATTAAGAAAAGAAGGAAATTAAAAAAGTTTAAAAAAGAGGGGTAAAACAAGAAAGGGTAAGGCAATGACCGACTCTCCCACGACTTAAGCCGCAGTACCATAGGCGCTGTCACGTTTCACTGCTGAGTTCGAAAAGGGATCAGGTGGGACCATGACGCTATCGTCACCTCACCCTTTCTTACCTTACAAAAACCAAACATTCGAAAAAGACTTCACACTACATGCACACAATGCATTAATGAATAAGTCAATGGAGTTATTAGTACTGGTTAGCTTCATGTGTTACCACACTTTCACACCCAGCCTATCAACGTTATCATCTATAACGACTCTCATAGGAAGAACTTATCTTGAAGGGAGCTTCCCGCTTAGATGCATTCAGCGGTTATCTCTTCCTTACTTAGCTACCCAGCGGTGCCCTTGGCAGGACAACTGGTACACCAGCGGTACGTCCACCCCGGTCCTCTCGTACTATGGGCAGCTCTTCTCAATTCTTCAACGCCCACGGCAGATAGAAACCGAACTGTCTCACGACGTTCTGAACCCAACTCACGTACCACTTTAATTGGCGAACAGCCAAACCCTTGGGACCTGCTCCAGCCCCAGGATGTGATGAGTCGACATCGAGGTGCCAAACCTCCCCGTCGATGTGAACTCTTGGGGGAGATCAGCCTGTTATCCCCGGCGTACCTTTTATTCGTTGAGCGATGGCCCTTCCACGCAGCGCCACCGGATCACTATGACCAACTTTCGTTTCTGCTCGACCTGTCAGTCTCGCAGTTAAGCAGGCTTGTGCCATTACACTCTCCAGTTGATTTCCGACCAACTTGAGCCTACCTTCGTGCGCCTCCGTTACTCTTTAGGAGGCGACCGCCCCAGTCAAACTACCCACCATGCAGGGTCCTGGATCCAGTTTCATGGATCTCAGTTAGATGTCAAAACCTAAAAGGGTGGTATTTCAAGGGTGCCTCCACGTCAACTAGCGCCGACGCTTCATAGGCTCCCACCTATCCTACACATTTAGATCCTAACACCAGTGCAAAGTTGTAGTAAAGGTGCACGGGGTCTTCTCGTCTAACCGTGGGAACTCCGCATCTTCACGGAGAATTCAATTTCACTGAGGTGATGTTGGAGACAGCGGGGAAGTCGTTACGCCATTCGTGCAGGTCGGAACTTACCCGACAAGGAATTTCGCTACCTTAGGACCGTTATAGTTACGGCCG
>PKTP01000001.1 GCA_002869105.1 Alphaproteobacteria bacterium | reverse complement strand
GGTGATCGCCGCTGTTAACGTTGTCTTCCCATGGTCAACGTGGCCAATCGTCCCAATGTTACAGTGCGGCTTATTTCGATTAAACTTCTCTTTACTCATGCTTTATCCTTTCAATCTTTATCTTATTATCCGTTATATTTTGCGCTGATTTCCTCAGCGAGTTGTTGTGGCACTTGAGCGTAACTATTAAACTCCATGTGGAATTGCGCGCGACCTTGACTCATTGAGCGAAGGGTATTTACATACCCAAACATACTTGCCAATGGCACTTGCGCCGTAATAATACGCACATTTGTTTGTTGCTCCATGTTGTTCACTTGGCCACGGCGGCTATTTAAGTCACCAATGATATCCCCTAAATATTCTTCAGGCGTCATCACTTCAACCTTCATAATAGGCTCAAGTAATCTAGGTGCACACTTGCGAACACCCTCACGAAATGCGGCTCTGGAAGCAATTTCAAACGCCAAAGCACTTGAGTCGACATCATGGTATGCACCGTCTATCAAACGCACGCGAAAATCAATCACTGGGAAACCCGCTAAAGGACCAGCTGTCATTGCAGAGAGCAACCCTTTTTCAACACCCGGGATATATTCTTTTGGAATGGATCCCCCCACAATTTCATTTTTAAATGCGTAAGGTGTTCCAGGCTCTTGCGGCTCCATAACAATTTTCAAGCGTGCAAATTGACCCGCACCACCAGATTGCTTCTTGTGAGTGTAATCAACTTCAGCTTTTTGTGTAATGGTTTCACGATACGCCACCTGAGGCGCACCAACGTTTGCTTCAACTTTAAATTCACGCTTCAAACGGTCAACAATAATTTCGAGATGTAGCTCACCCATGCCTTTAATAACAGTCTGACCACTTTCAATATCCATACTCACACGGAAGGATGGATCTTCTTTCGCCAAACGAGAAAGGGCGAGACCCATTTTTTCTTGGTCACTTTTTGTTTTAGGTTCCACCGCAACTTCAATCACAGGATCAGGAAATTCCATACGCTCTAGAATCACAGGCTTAAGAGGATCACAGAGAGTATCTCCTGTGATTGTGTCTTTCAAACCACACAAAGCGACGATATCACCGGCTTCAGCAAACTTAATATCTTCACGACTGTTTGAATGCATCAAGAGCATTCGGCCCACACGTTCTTTTTTACCATTGTTGGCATTCAAGATTGTTGAGCCCGCCTCTAAACGTCCAGAATAAACACGCATAAAAGTAAGTGTTCCAACAAAAGGATCATTCATGATTTTGAAGGCAAGACCAGAAAAAGGATCGGTAGGTTTAGGTTCGCGCTTCACTTCTTCACCCGTTTTGACATCCTCGCCAATGACAGCGCCAATATCAATCGGTGAAGGCAAGAAATCCACAACGGCATCCAATAGAGTTTGAACTCCTTTGTTCTTAAAGGCACTTCCACATATCACTGGAACAAAATCTCCTTTGATCGTTCCCTTACGCAAACATGCTTTCAGGGTATCCTCAGAGATTTCTTCACCCGCAAAGAAAGCTTCCATAACAGCATCATCTTGCTCTGCTGCAGTTTCTAGCAATTTCTCACGATACTCATTGGCTTTATCTTGATAGTCAGCGGGAATATCAACGATATTAAACTTCGCACCCATAGACTCATCTTCCCAGATGATGGCTTTCATCCGCACAAGATCGATAATCCCTTCAAAGTCAGCCTCTACGCCAATCGGCAGCGTCAACACTAACGGGTTTGCACCCAGGCGATCAACAAACATATCTACACAGCGGTAAAAATTTGCACCCATCCGGTCCATTTTATTAACAAAACAAATACGCGGCACCCTATGCTTATCAGCTTGACGCCACACAGTTTCTGATTGGGGTTCAACACCAGCAACGCTATCAAAAACAGCGACAGCGCCATCTAATACGCGCAACGACCGTAAAACTTCGATGGTAAAATCAACGTGACCCGGCGTATCAATGATGTTAATCCGGTGGTCGTTCCAGAAACATGTTGTTGCAGCAGAGGTGATGGTAATCCCACGCTCTTGCTCTTGCTCCATCCAATCCATGGTTGCCGCACCATCGTGCACTTCACCAATCTTGTGGGAACGGCCCGTATAAAACAAAACACGCTCAGTTGTGGTTGTTTTTCCGGCGTCAACATGCGCCATAATACCGATGTTGCGATAATCTTTTAAGGGAACTTGTCTATCACTACTCATTATGATTTAGCCTCTCGTCTAAAAACTTAAAATTGTACTACCAGCGATACAAAGCAAAGGCACGGTTTGCTTCAGCCATTTTATGAGTATCTTCACGTTTTTTCACAGCAGAACCTCGGTTGTTCACAGCATCCAAGATCTCACCAGCCAAACGATCTTTCATGGTTTTCTCTGATCTTTTGCGTGCCGCAATGATAATCCAACGGATCGCTAGAGCAAGTGCACGAATGGAGCGTACTTCAACAGGAACTTGATAGGTTGCTCCACCAACCCGACGAGAACGCACCTCAAGAGTGGGCTTAACGTTTTCAAGCGCTTCATGAAACAACTCGATCGCATCCCGACCTATTTTCTTACTAATGATCTCAAGAGCACCATAAAATATGGTTTCAGCAATGGATTTTTTACCAGCAACCATCATGTTATTAATGAATTTAGACGCGACAATGTCGCCATATTTGGGATCTGGGTTAACAACTCTTTTTTCAGCAGCTCTACGACGTGACATATTTTAATACTCTCTTACTTAGGTTTTTTTGCGCCGTATTTCGAACGGCCGGCCTTACGATCTTTAACACCTTGGGTGTCCAAATTACCACGAACAATGTGATAACGCACACCAGGTAAATCCTTCACCCGTCCACCACGAATCAAAACAACGGAGTGCTCTTGAAGGTTATGACCAATACCAGGTATGTATCCTGTTACCTCATACCCATTCGTCAAACGAATACGGGCAACTTTACGCTGGGCCGAGTTAGGCTTTTTAGGCGTTTGAACATTCACACGCGTACACACACCCCGTTTTTGAGGACAGTTCTCCAATGCAGGGGATTTGCTCCGGCTCGGGGCTTTTTTGCGCGGCTTTCGAATCAACTGGTTAATGGTTGGCATTCAGGTTCCTTTGGTTAATAATTCCTAATTACGCGTGGAATACTATTCATCCCACATATATTCGTCAAGCATTTTAAACTTGAAAAAGAAGATAGATCACAAGGCTTGCTGTTTAAACGCGATGACATTGCAACAGAAAATGTAGCAAGGTCTGATCGCATTGATGACAACAGCGCCTCAATCATCCTTGGCGAGCCTTAAAGCGAGGCTTGCGCTTGTTAATCACATAAGTACGCCCACGACGACGAACAACTCGGCAATCGCGATCACGGCTCTTTAAGGTTTTAATGGAGTTTGCAATTTTCATAACATGATCCTAATAACATAAATTATTGATGAGCGTTCAAGCCAGCCCACCTATTGTTCACTCAGCCCTTCATGATCATCAAAAGCCTCTTCAGATTCAGAAGCCTCTGTGCTTTTTTCATCGGCTGACCTTTCTTTTTTAGAAGCGCTCTCATCCACATCTTTCACAAGTTGCTTTTCTGCTTCAACCATGGTTGGTGCAACACTCACTTGGATTTCAGCAAAAACCTCTGGGTGAAGCTGAACATGCAGGGTGTGCACACCTTTTTCTTTGATCGGCTTATTGATAATGATTTGATTTTTATCAACTGTAAAAAACTTTTCTGTGATTAACGCAGCTACATCTTTTGCCGTTACAGACCCATAAAGCTGGCCACGGTCACTGGTTTGACGAATCACAGGAAAAATCTGCCCATTCAATGCGGTTACTTTTTCTGCAGCACCCGCCTTAAGGCGTAAATTTTCAGCAACAATTTGATCTTTTTGCTGCTCATAATACGCAATGTTCTCTTTTGTGGCGCGCAGTGCACGCTTTTGGGGAATTAAAAAGTTCCGCGCAAATCCATCTGCAACGTCAACGACGTCTCCAATAGCACCGCGTTTATTGAGTCTTTCTAGTAAAACAACTTTCATTTCAACTTCTCTCGATTTTTATTCTGAGCACGATTACTTTTCAACATATGGCATAAGAGCAATTAAGCGTGCACGCTTAATTGCAGTTGCCAATTCCCGCTGCTTGTCAGCCGAAACAAAGGTGATGCGGCGCGGCATAATACGGCCCCGCTCGGTTATAAACTTAGATAAAAGTTTAATATCCTTATAGTCAATCGCTGATGCGTTTTTTCCTTTAAACGGGCAAGTGCGCTGAGGCCTAAAGAAATTTTGTGTTTTTTTTACGGGGGTGCGTTCAGCCATTTAAAAACCTCTTACTCTACAATGTTATTAGCTGGACCTGTTGGTCCGTAGGCGCCATAGTTATTCTTGACATACTTCATCATCACAGACGGCGATGATGAATCGACTCCATCGACTCGGACTGTCATGTAACGAAGCACATCTTCACTAAGGCGCATTTGGCGCTCCATCTCATGAATAGCTTCAGCAGGCGCTTCAATGCTGAGCAAGGCATAGTGACCACGCTCACTCTTGTTAATGGGGTAAGAAAATTTTTTAAGACCCCAATATTCAGTTTTGGATGTCTTGCCTTTAAAATCATTCATGATTTTTTTATAGCGATCTATGAGCGCATCTACTTGAGTAGGCGAGAGATCTTGACGTGCAATAAACACGGTTTCGTAACAATTCATTATGCGTCCTTTCGGTTAAAGCGGTCTACCACTCCAGCGATTAATATCGCAAGGATAGTTGGGAATATATAGGAATCATCAGCGGATGCAAGCAAAAAATCTCATTATCAATGCTGAGATCTATAATAACTGGATTGGAAGTAAACTTTAAGGGAATGCCGAATCAAAACATCAAGAACAGCTGCAACAGGTATTGAAATTAAAAGACCCACCACACCGAAGATGGCTCCCCCTACATACAACGTTAATATGATCCAAAGCGGATTCAGGCCAATCTTATTTCCCATCACCCGGGTACCAAAATAAAACTCTCTAGAATTTGTCCGATCATATAAATTGCAATGATGTACCAGAACGCCAACGAGGTATCAAATTGCACATACCCTATAATAAGCGCGGCAATAAAGCTGATATAAAACGTTAACATGGGAACAAAAAAGAATGTTCCAGTTAAAAAGCCAAGAACAAGGCCATGCTTAAGGCCAACAGCTGACAAACAAGACATGTAATAGATGCTAAAAATAATACTGAGTAAGAATTGCCCTCGAATGTAGCTTACCAAGCGAACATTAATATCCCGTAAAATCTTGAAAGATGTGTTGCTGTAAAGCCTGGGGATCAGCTTGCCGAGGGTATTGAAAATATAGTCTGCATCTCTCAAAAAATAAAAGGTAAACAACGGCACAAGAATGGCATATATCAAAATATCCGCAATCAGAGATGTGTTTTGAAGCAGCCGTAACAACGTTGATTTCACAAAGGAAATAGCATCTGGCATGAAAGAGCTGATATCAATCTTCAATTCTGAAAATTGGCTCAATAACTTATTCTCTGTTAAGTGAAGCTGCCAATGATGCAAATGATCCCGAATCATTTCCCCATACTCGGGCAACATCATGAGAAAGTTCCAAAATTCTCTTTGGAAAATAGGGATTAAAATAACAAAAAACAGCAACACCAAGCTAAAGAAAGGGAAAAAGACTAACCAGGTTGACAACCTATTAGGAAGGCCTCTGACGATTAGTGCTTTTTTAGCCGGAAGCAACAAATAAGCCAAGATGGCACTTAATGTAATGGGCAATAAAATAACCCAAGCGTAATATAAAAACACGCCTATCAGCAGCAAGGACAAGAGAAACCAAAGTCGATGTGTCATATTCAGTTCATTTTATTAAAGAAAATATATCATCATCCGAGCAAAAAAAGAAATTTTGATTGACGCCCTAGCAAAATGACTTCAAAATTTAATGAGTATTTGGGGTAGGCTTTATGAAAAATTTTAAAAATTACTTTTGTGTCATGTTGTTGTCAACCTTTATGACTCCATGCCTTTTCGCTGCCTGCCCAACGGTTAAATGTGTTGAGCTCACCTGCCAGAAATGCAAAGGTTCGACGTGCACCACCTTGGGAATAGTTGCCCAAAACATTTCACAGGACGGCCAAGAAATTCAAAAAACTTGTTATCAAGCATTCAACCACTCCACTTCTTACACCGCCAACGATTATACGGACCAAATGAACAACTCTGCTGGAACACCAGTTAATGGAATTGATGCACGCAAAGATGGGAAATGCACAGGAAACTTAATCACGAGTGACATGGCCAAGTGTGAATAAGTAATAGCAGCGACTGTTTTTCACACGGCTCAAATCATCATCTTAACAAAAAAACTTGATTCAATTGGCTAATTACAGTTAACTCTGGGTCATGTTTCAAAATTTAACCAATAAACTTTCGACTGTTTTTGATGGACTCAATCGGCGTGGCACGCTCTCTGAAGAAGATGTCAATAAGGCCCTGCGTGAAGTGCGCCTTGCTCTGCTCGAAGCTGATGTTTCCCTGCCCATTGCCAAGCAATTTATTGATCAAGTTAAAGAAAAAGCCATAGGCCAAGAGATTGTTAAAAGCATTTCGCCCGCGCAAATGGTTATCAAACTCGTCCATGACCAATTGGTCGAATTGCTGGGCGCTGAAACAGCCGAACTTTCCCTCAACACGCAGCCACCGGCTGTTATTCTCATGGCAGGCCTCCAAGGGGGTGGTAAAACCACTGCTTCCGCTAAACTTGCCCGGTGGCTGATTCAGAAAAAAAACAAAAAAGTTTTAGTAGCTTCCCTTGATATTTATCGCCCCGCTGCGCAAGAGCAACTTGCCATACTCGCCAAGCAAATTAACACCCCCTCCCTGGAGGTTGTTCCAGGTCAATCCCCTGCTGATATTACCAAACGGGCCCTCAAGCTCGCCAAGGCAGAGGGCTATGATGTTCTGATCCTCGACACCGCAGGACGAACGCATATTGATGAATCGATGATGCAAGAAGCCCAAGAGATTCATGAAATCAGCAAGCCCATAGAAACGTTTTTAGTTGTCGATAGTATGACCGGTCAAGATGCGGTCAACAGTGCAAAATCTTTCAACGCAGCCCTGCCCCTCACAGGTATCATCCTAACACGCGTTGATGGCGATAGTCGTGGCGGTGCTGCCTTATCAATGAAGCTAGCTACAGGCTGCCCCATTAAGTTTATTGGCCTGGGTGAGAAGATTGATCAATTTGATGTCTTTCATCCTGAAAGAATTGCGGGCCGCATTCTTGATAAAGGAGATGTGGTCAGCTTGGTTGAGCAAGCTGCTGAATCTTTTGACGAAGCAGCGGCAGAAAAACTCAGCAAAAAAATGGCGAAGGGTAAGTTTGATCTCAATGACTTAGCCAGCCAACTTCGGCAAATGCAGAAAATGGGCGGTATGGGCAAACTGATGTCTATGATCCCAGGCATCAATAAGATGAAAGATAAATTGGGTTCAGCTGGCTTGGAAGAAAAATCCATCGCCCATCAGATCGCTCTCATTCAATCAATGACTCCTCAAGAACGTCGGTATCCAAAGCTTCTCAATGCCTCACGCAAACGCCGGGTCGCTCAAGGATCTGGTCTGGACGTCCCTCTCATTAATAAGCTGCTCAAGCAACATGAAGGCATGGGCAAGATGATGAAGAAAATGAAGAAGATGAAAAAGTCAGACCTTGCCGCGCTTGAGAGCAAAATGGGACAACTGCCCAACTCACCTTTCAATCAATAGCTTTAACCTCTCAAGATCAAAGCATGTGATTGAGAAGCTCAATATAGGCCTTGGCTAATCTACCGGCAAACCCTGGCGCGCACCCACCTTGTGTTGCAATGTTTTCATGATAGGCATATGCAAGCTTTTCCATAGCCATAACACTGACATGATGTTTTTCACCGTTAAATGTAATTTCTTGGGTTGGCCCTGCGTAAGAAACCCTTAAAATCAAATCCCAACAGCGGGAAAGCAACGTTCTATAATTCTGTCCAATCTCTGGATCCACAGCACCTGATTGGAGATATGCTTTTCCTTTACCATTCATAAAAGGCAATGCATGCTGATAGCGTTCTTTAAAATGATCGCCTGCATTGATGAATTGAGTCAAGATCGCATGAATAGCCTGCCAATCATGATCAGCGCGCGTCTTAATGGCCTGTCCATCAAGAGCCACATAAGTATCGAAAGTCCCTTTGATAATGCGGTTGTATTGATGCACATCAATCTCGTACTCACCCGCTGCATTGCAGGGCATTTTTTTCACCTGTTCATTATAGGCAGCATGAAGATTTGGCAAGTCTGCGTAAAACTTTTTGCGTTCTTCGGCAGTAGCGATTGGATGTGGTCTGATATCGTGCCCTACCGCAGCAGCGCCGCCGTATGCATCTTCCAGATCCATGGCCGCAAGTCTCGCTGCCAACGCTGCATCTTGTTCTGCTTGCGCCTGCTGTTGGAGCTGTCTAGCAAGTCGGGCGCCCTCTTCCTCTGCTTGCTGCCGGCGAGCCCTCTCTTCTGCTTGTTCCTGCTGTTGAAGCTGTCTAGCAAACCGAGCATCCTCTTCTTCTTGTTGCAACAGGATTGCTAATTCCGCATCTGTCATGCCTTGGCCGCCAGAAGCTGCTGCCCCGGAAGGCACTGGAGCTGCCCCCGCCCTTTCTTGAGCACGTTTGATTTCTGCTTCTAAAGCTTCTTGCAGTTCTACATCTGACAAACCTAACTCACCAACATCGATGCCAGCATCTACTGCACCTTGAGCCGCAGACCCTTGGGTCGCGGCCATCACTTGATCATACTCGTCCCCCAAGGCAGCTCTTAAGCTTGACTCTTCTTCAGGCGTTAACGCTTGGACGCCAAAAATAAAAAATAGGACAAAAATAGTAAATAAGTTTTTCATAATAGTTAACATTCAAATTGCAACATCTATATAACAATCAAAAATAATTATTCAAGGGGTTATTTATTTTGAAAATCAATTGTTGTTGGTGCTTAAGTGACAAATATGATAAAGATCGGTTCAAATGATGTAACATAAGTTTACAAAAAATGCCCAAAGCTCCAGAAATCGTTACGTTTGGTTGTCGCCTGAATACTTTTGAATCATCCATGATGCAGTCACATGCCCAAAGTGCCGATCTGACTGATACCATTATCATCAATACATGCGCCGTTACCGCTGAAGCCGAACGTCAAGCCAAACAAACCATCCGTAAACTTAAGCGCGACCAACCCCACAAAAAAATCATTGTTACGGGCTGTAGTGCACAAATTCAACCCAAAACGTATGCTGATATGCCTGAAGTCAGTCATGTCCTGGGTAATCAAGAAAAATTAAAAGCAGAAACTTTTAAAGATCTTCAAGCGAATAAAATGCCACGCATGCACGTTTCCGACATTATGCAAGCGATGGAAGCAGAAATTGATATTGTTCCCCAAATCGAAGGTCAAAGCCGCGTTTACTTAGAAGTGCAAAATGGCTTTGATCATCGCTGCACCTTTTGTACCATTCCCTATGGCCGTGGCAACAGCCGAAGCGTCCCCATGGGTCATCTTTTCAAACAAGTAAAAACCTATGTCGATAACGGCTTTAATGAAATTGTCTTAACCGGGGTTGATATCACGTCTTATGGCCAGGACTTGCCTGGAAAACCAACTCTTGGGCAAATGATGCGTCGCCTTTTGGCCCACATCCCTGACCTACCTCGTCTGCGCCTGTCTTCGGTGGATCCCGTTGAAATTGATAATGATGTTTTTCAGCTTTTAGCAACGGAGAACCGTCTCATGCCCCATTTGCACATCAGCCTTCAAGCCGGCGACGATCTGATTTTAAAGCGGATGAAACGACGTCACCTCCGCCATGATCTTCTCAGTTTTTGTCAACGCGCCCGTCAAGCCCGGCCAGATGTGGTTTTTGGCGCCGATATCATTGCCGGTTTTCCAACGGAATCTGAAGAGATGTTTCAAAACACGCTAAACATTATATCCGATTGCGACCTGACTTTTTGTCATATTTTTCCCTACTCCCCACGCCCAGGCACACCGGCTGCACGTATGCCGCAAGTTGATCGGGCAACTGTTAAAGAAAGAGCTAAGCTCTTGCGCACGGCAGCCGCCACCAATCAATCCAAGAACTTTGCAAAACAAGTTGGTAAAAAAATGATAGCCCTCACAGAATCAGCCAATAAAGCTAGGGCCGAGAACTTTATGCCCATTCAATTAACCGCGCCCAGTTCTTCTGGCCAGTTAATCAGCGTCATGATAGAGTCTGCAGATGACAAATGCCTTTACGCAAAACCTCTTTAACTCCAATAAGGCTCGTTAAATGAATTGGTTCAAAAAACTCAACACCGCTTTTAAAAAATCATCTTCTAAGTTAACAGACAATATCAGTCAGATTTTCACGAAAAAGAAGCTAGATGACGATACACTAGAAGCCTTTGAAGACCTCTTAATTGAAAGTGACATGGGGGTTGCCACCACACAAGAACTCAGTCTTAAATTGCGCAAAACGAGATTTGGCAAAGATGTAACACATCAAGAAATCCAAGAATTTTTAGCAGCCGAAATTGAAAAGATTGTTTCACCGCGTGCAGCGCCCTTAACACTCGACTTTTCATCGACACCTCAAGTTGTTTTGATGGCAGGTGTCAATGGCAGTGGTAAAACAACCTCCATTGCAAAATTGTGTCATGGCTGGCAACAAGAAGGAAAAAAGATCCTGATTGCCGCAGCCGATACGTTTAGAGCCGCCGCTGTTGACCAGCTCGAAACATGGGCGAATCGTTTATCCATCCCCTTATATAAGAAAAGCCACGGCGCTGATGCTGCGGGCGTTGTTTATGAAGCTTATCAACAAGCATGTGCAAAAGACGTTGATATCCTCATCATTGATACAGCAGGCAGACTTCAAAACAATACATCCCTAATGGCGGAACTAGAAAAAATTTGCCGGGTCTTGAAAAAGCTGGATCCAGCGTTGCCTCATCACGCCCTTCTGGTGCTCGATGGCACAACCGGTCAAAACGCCCTCCAGCAAGTCATTCAATTCCAAAAATCCATCCCGCTCACTGGCTTAATCATGACCAAGCTAGATGGCACAGCTAAGGGAGGCATTCTTGTACAAATTGCCAGCCAAACAGATCTCCCCATTCATGCCATTGGCATTGGGGAGAAACTGGAAGATTTAAATACCTTTGATGCCAAAGCCTACGCCCAATCACTTGTTCCAGTTGAAACATAAAAAGCTTCTACTACGGCGTTCTTGACATGGTAGAGATAGGACCTGATAATAAATTCAAATTTTAGGGCACAAAATATGTATAGTTTATTCACCCATTATCTAGGCGATCTTGGTCTTTCTCAAGTGCTTTCCTCTTCTCTCGCAACGGTTTTGTGCTTGCTGATATTGTTATGTACCGCCTACGCAGCTCATAAGGTCATGGCTTTTCTTTTCGTGACACGAATTAATAAATTCCTCGAGAGACATAATACTCTTTCAATGCGCTTCATCATCCGTTATCAAGCGGTTCGAAAAATATTTTCATTAATCCCGGTCCTGGTTCTTTTTACTTTTGGTCCGGCCGCTCTGGATCAATCGGACAACCCTTATTTTAAAAATGTTTGGCTTATTTTTAGTAAAATTCTTTGGGTTTATTTGTATTTCAAAGTAGCAGTTTTAATCAACACCTTCATTCATGTTGGAGAGAAGATATATAATACCAAGCCAATCAGCAGCCGCTGGCCGATCAGCACTTACACTCAAACGATTAAAATCATCATCTATGGAATCCTGGCGATACTGGCTGTTTCAACATTAGCAGGAAAATCTCCTGGCGCTCTTCTAGCAGGCCTTGGTTTTGCGAGTGGTATTACCATGTTGGTTTTTAAAGATGCCATTCTCTCTTTTGCAGCTAACTTCCAAATTTCGTCTCTGAACATTCTTAAAGTCGGCGATTGGATAGAAATACCCAGTGAAAACATCAGTGGGACAGTTACCGATATCTCTTTGAGTATTATTAAAATTGAGAACTTTGACAAAACCATTTCAACCGTTCCCCCAACAAAAATTGTCAATAATGTTATAAAAAACTGGGCTGGTATGGAAGAAGCTGGTGGTCGCAGGTTTACACCAACACTTTTAATCGACACTCAAAAAGTTGTTCCACTCACTCCAGAGAAACTGACGCAGTTTAGTGAGTTCCCAGAGCTCAGTCAATTCATAGAAAGGGCCTCTAAAGATCCCCAAAAGCACACAAATTTAGGGGCTTTTAGACACTACGCTCTCAACTACCTGCGCAATGATGATCGTATCCACAGCGAAAGCTTTACAATACTAGCGCGCCTCCTTGATTCTAATAGTTATGGCTATTTGCCTCTACAAATTTATGCCTTCACCAAAACAACGAATTGGGGAGAGTATGAAGATATTCAAAGTGAAATTGTGGAGCATCTCATTAGTATCGCTGCCCTCTTTGACCTTGAAATCATCCGTAGGTAGCTACGATATAAAAAGTATTAGCCACGGGCTGGCCTTTTTCTTTTCAACCATTTAGTTAAGATAAAAAGCGATTGATTGGGTCAAGGCTGATTTGTAACAAGGTGTGATCGCCTTGGTGTACAATCTCACTGGGTACGTTCATTGGAAGCAAATCATTATAAGGCCCATGGCCAAACCTGGACTGCTCATATATGGGAATATCCTGTCCTATATATTCACGCACATACTTGCCAATCAGCTTATAGAATGTTTTTTGATCCACTTTCTTATTACCACCCTTAAGTGACAAATCACCAAAAATAATGGCTTTCACTTTATTAAACCGCCCTGTATCGAATAGCCCTTCTAGCTTTTCCCTCAGCACAATGGCTGGTTCATTAACATCTTCTAAAAATAGAATGACATTATCAAAAGAGATATCTTTAAAATCCCCCCAATATTTCTCTGGATGACACTCAAATTACCCCCAAGAATTGGACCTTGGATGTTGTTTGATCGTTTGCTTTTCTTAGCAGCGGCATTTATAGGCGTAAGTGTGTAAGTGAGCGTATCAACACTCTGCTTCTTAAGAAGCTTGATCACTGGTTTTAAGGAGGCCTTCTGATTTACTTTTGATCCCGTCAATTTGAAGCGCAAACTATGAAGATCCTCATTATGCATTAACATCGGCCCATGAAGAAAAATCCAATCGTGGTGGTGCGCCATAAATAATCCAGCGGCCGTCAGATCACTGGATCCAATTAGAAACTTTCGAGCTGCTTGGCGATCTTTATGAATAGGGTGCTTAGAAAATTTTCTCAAAACAGCTTGCGAACCATAGCCGCCTCTGGCAGCCCAAAGCACACGGGACTTGCTCAAAATGCTTCTTAAAAAATGTTTAAAACGCTCCTCGTCGGTATTCATGTAAATGGAGAAAGGTGTTCGAGCAGCTGTTTTAGCCTTATCATCCTTTCCGACAGAAAAACCTTTTCGGCTTAGAAGTTTATGTGCTGCGCTTAAAATTTGATTAGGGACGACACTTCCAATTGTCAAAATATCTATTTTCTGATCAGCCAGTGCCGACACTTTAGGCAAAGCCATGAAAATTATGAGTAAGATAAAAATCCTAGCAGTTTTCATAGAACCCTCTCCTGTTAAAAAAAACGTCTTAAATCAAACCACCCGATCTTAGATGCTTTTATTATAACATCGATTCCGCTAAGCCTGATTTCGACTGTTCGTATAAATTTATTTTTTCCACCGCTTTGGGCATGGATACCAAAGCATGTTCCAAAACTTCATCAAAATGCTTCACCGGAATAATTTCGATGGCTTCTTTCACATTAGCAGGCACATCCACCAAGTCTTTTTCGTTCTCAAAAGGAATCAATACTTTCTTGACCTGCCCGCGCACAGCTGCCAGCAATTTCTCTTTTAGCCCCCCAATGGGGAGAACCCGGCCAATCAAACTTATTTCACCAGTCATTGCCACATCAAAGCGCACAGGAATGCCTGTAAAAACAGACACCAAAGATGTTGTAATGGCAATGCCAGCAGACGGTCCATCTTTGGGCGTTGCGCCGGCAGGGGCATGAACATGAACATCATGTTGTAAAAACATTTGAGGCTCAATACCATACTTTTCAGCAGAGGAACGAATAAAACTCAAGGAAGTTTTGATCGACTCTTGCATCACCTCTCCAAGCTTACCAGTTAGGTTTATTTTTCCCTTACCAAAGCTCACGGCTGCCTCAATCGGCAACATATCACCACCCACTTCAGACCAGGACAGGCCCGATGTAACGCCCACCATACTTTTTTGCGAGGCTATCTCAAACGTATATTTCTTGGGGCCAAGGTACTGTTCTAAATGCTTTTGCGTAACCGTATGACTGGTTTTCTCTTGGTCATAAATTTCACGTAGAGATTTTCGCGCTAAGGATAGAAGCTCTCGCTCCAAACCCCGAACCCCGGATTCGCGGGTGTAGTGGCGGATGACGAGCTCTAAAATTTCTTTTTTAAGCATGAATTCTTTGGCTGTTAAACCTGTGCGCTCGCGAACCTTTTTAAGGAGATACTCTTGAGCAATCGCCAACTTTTCTTCTTCCGTGTAACCTGATAATTGAATCATTTCCATACGGTCCATCAACGGCCGTGGAATGTTGTAAGAGTTGGCCGTTGCAATAAACAACACCTGAGAAAGATCATAATCAACTTCAAGGTAATGATCGTTGAACTCTTTATTCTGACTGGGATCCAAAACCTCAAGTAAGGCAGACGTGGGATCACCCCGCCAATCAGCCCCCATCTTATCAATTTCATCAAGCAAGATAAGCGGGTTCGATTTTTTAACTTTTTTCATGCCTTGGATCAAACGGCCCGGCATCGCACCAATATAAGTCCGACGATGCCCCCGAATTTCAGCTTCATCCCGAACACCGCCCAAAGAAATTTTCAAAAATTCGCGGCCGGTTGCCTCAGCAATTGAACGACCTAAAGAGGTTTTACCAACGCCGGGAGGGCCAACGAAACAAATGACTTGACCGGATGACTTTTTCAAGCGCTTTTGAACAGCTAACAAATCCAAAATACGTTCTTTGACTTTGATCAATCCATGGTGGTCTCGATCCAAAACTTTTTGTGCTTTATGCAAATCAAATGAAAGTTTAGACGGCTCATTCCAAGGAATATCAATAAACCACTCTAAATATCCTCGAATGATAGATGCTTCAGAGGACATGGGGTTCATCTGGCTTAATTTACGAATTTCTGAATCCGTCTTTTGCCGCGCTTCTTGTGTTAATTTTTTCTTTTTAAGCTTTGATTTAAGCTCTTGAATTTCATTGCCTTCATCATCGCCCTCTTGCTGATTGAGCTCTTTTTGAATGGCTTTCATTTGCTCATTCAGATAATACTCCCGGTGCTTCTTTTCGAGCTCTTTTTTAACTTTTCTGTGGACGCGCTCTTCAATCTTCATAGCGTCTAATTCTACCAACAAGGCCGATAAAAGCTTTTCCAACCGGTGTAGTTGCTTTGGCATTGCCAAAACCTCTTGCTGCATATCAAGATCAGTCAATATTTTGGAACTAATTAAATCAATCAACTTGCTCGGTTGTTTTTCCTTGCTGACCATCGCAATAAAATCGGGGGAAATGCGTTTGCTATAATTTGCATAGGTCAAAAAGTTTTGCACCAGTGAATCAAGCAATGTTGCTGGAATATTTTGATCTTCGACATAAAAAGGCTGAAGAGAGGCAAATCCAAGTCCTTGAGATTTTTCAAAGCTGGCAACCTGTGCGCGCTCAATCCCTTCAACCAGCACTTTCAGTGTGCCATCAGGCAAGTGAATAACCTGATGAATGGTGGCAATCACACCAATATCATGGAGAGAGTTTAAACTCATCTCAGGGAATTCATTGGCCGGGTCTTTTTGGAGAACAAGAAAAAGTTTTTTGCCGACATCTAACGCGTGCTCAACAGCTTGAACGGATGCATCACGTCCCACAAATAAGGTCATGACCATGTGGGGGAAAACCACAGTATCACGAAGAGGAATCAGAGGAAGCGGTTGCAAAAAAAGGCCTGTATCAACCATTTTCTATGCCGAATCTTTCTCTGGATTCAGCTGCTTTTTCTGAGCGCCACGCAGCAAACGCGCAACGTTTGGATCTTTGACGTCCTGGACATCAATGCCAATTTTTTCGATCCCCTCATAGTCAGGAAGCTCATACATCAAATCTAACAAACAAGCTTCTAAAATAGACCGCAATCCTCGCGCTCCTGTTTTGCGCTTCAAGGCTTGCTGAGCAATGTAATGCAGTGCCGCATCTGTAAACGTCAGCTCAACATTTTCCATGGCAAAGAGTGCTTGGTATTGCTTCACAAGTGAATTTTTTGGATCCGTCAAAATAGTGATCATCGCTTTCTCGTCCAAATCTTCAAGGGTTGCAATAATCGGCAAACGCCCAACAAATTCGGGGATAAGACCAAATTTCAGCATATCCTCAGGCTCAACATTTCGCAGGATTTCTCCTGTTCGACGATCTTCAGGACGGCTCACCTCAGCGCCAAATCCGATAGAGGATTCTTTGCCGCGCTGCGCAATAATTTTTTCAAGCCCAGAAAAGGCTCCCCCGCAAATAAATAAAATGTTTGTGGTATCAACTTGAAGGAATTCTTGCTGAGGGTGCTTTCTGCCTCCTTGAGGCGGGACAGAGGCAACCGTTCCTTCCATAACTTTCAAGAGCGCCTGCTGAACGCCCTCACCCGACACATCTCGGGTGATCGATGGATTGTCTGTTTTTCGGGTAATCTTATCAACCTCATCAATATAGACAATCCCACGTTGTGCTTTTTCAACGTCATAGTCAGCCGATTGAAGAAGCTTCAGAATAATATTCTCAACGTCTTCCCCCACATATCCAGCTTCCGTTAAGGTTGTTGCATCGGCAATCGCAAAAGGCACATCAATAATCCGTGCCAACGTTTGAGCAAGCAACGTCTTTCCACATCCAGTAGGTCCAATCAAAAGCACGTTTGACTTAGAGAGCTCAACCGCATCTTTTCCACCACTCTGGGAGAGTCGTTTATAATGGTTATGAACGGCAACAGCGAGGATACGTTTTGCGTGTTCTTGGCCAATCACATAAGAATCTAAAACCTGACAAATATCACTGGGCGTTGGGATTTTTGTTGGATCTTTAAGGGCTTCTTTGGCCTCTTCTTTAATAATATCTTCGCAAAGCTCTACGCATTCGTCACAAATAAATACAGACGGCCCCGCAATAAGCTTTTTAACTTCATTTTGACTTTTGCCACAAAAAGAACAATACAGAACTTTATTTTCTTCAGAATCTTTTTTAGATGTCATATGCCTACACACCTTACATTTGTTTAGATATTACCTGATCTTAAAACCATATCCAAGCAAGATCATACTCAACCAAGATTATCTGGTTTTAATTGCCTCAGATCTATGAGTTACAATTTGGTCAACCAAACCAAACTCGCGCGCCTCTTTTGGACTCATGAAACGATCCCGCTCCATGGCCGTTTTAATTTCATCGATGGATTGGCCGGTTATCTCATGATAAATTCGGTTCAGAATATTTTTTTGCTCAACCATCTCTTTAGCATGAATTTCAACGTCTGTTGTCTGCCCGCGGCATCCGCCACCATGAGGTTGGTGCGTCATAATCCTAGCGTGGGGCAATACGTGCCTTTTGCCCTTTGCTCCCGCTCCCAATAGTAACGAGCCAGCTGACGCAGCCAGGCCAAAACACAACGTGGCAACATCCGGACGTATATAGTTCATGGTATCATACATGCCCAGGGCTGAATGAACTGCGCCCCCAGGTGAATTGATGTACAGCCAAATGTCTTTGGCTGGATTTTCTGATTCCAAGAACAACATTTGCGCACAAACCAAGCTCGCAACGGCGTCATCAATGGGCCCCACAACAAAGATAATACGCTCTTTGAGTAGACGCGAGTAAATATCGTAAGAACGTTCCCCGCGGCTGGTTTGCTCAACAACCATGGGGATGAGCGTGCTCATGTGCTTTTCAATAGTCATCATTTCTCCTTAAACCTAACTAAGCTGTCTGACGGTCTTCTACCATCTTTTTCAGTTCATCAATTGTTACCAATACAGGCTTATCTTCGAATTGTGCCAGCAAAGAGTCAATCACTTTTTCTTCAATGATCGGCGCGCGTAGCATATTAACGGCATCGGGATTTTTATTATAATAATCAATTACAGCTTGCTCTTGCCCCGCAAAAGAACGCGCTTTTTCCATCACGGCCTGCTCAAGCTCTTGAGGGCTAACATTGATGTTCTTTTTTCGCGCGGCATTGGAAAGGATCAGCCCCAATTTCACCCGCCTTTCAACTTTGGGATAGTACTCAGAGCGCAGCTTTTCCTTGTCTTCGTCTGACATTTTTTCAGCAGATTCTTTTTGGTTCTGAATTTCTGCACAAATCACATCAAACTCAGCGTCAACCATTTGTCTTGGCAATTCAAGAGTCATTGTCTTATCCAACTGATCCAAAAGATCATGCTTTTCGACGTCCCGCGCAAAACGTTGATAATCCTGCTTCAAGCGACCTTTAAAGCCCTCTTTCATGGCTTCAACAGAGTCATAATTATATTTTTTTGCCAGTTCTTGATCAAGCTTAGCGGGTTTTTTCTCCAGAATAGATTTAAGATTAACATCGAATCGAACCGGCTTGCCTGATAAACTTGTTTCATGATAGGCCTCGGGAAATGCCAGATCAAGAGTCACCTTTTCACCGGGCTTGACACCAATCAACCCCTCTTCAAAACCATCGATTAAAGATTGACTCCCAAGCTCTAATTCAAAATCAGCTGCCTTACCGTTATCAAGGGCTTTATCCTCAACAAATCCTTCAAAATCAATGGTGACAACATCACCTTTTTTGGTTGCGCGGCTGGTCTTAACTGCGACCTTCTCACCCATTTCAGCGCACGCCAGGTCAAGAACTTCTTTGATTTTATCGTCACCAACCTGAACATCCAAACGCTTAACTTTGAGTTTTTTTACATCAACATCCTCAATTTCAGGCAAGGACTCAGCTGTAATGGTGAATTTAAAATCTTCTCCTTCTTTGTAAGAATCAGCTTCAATTTTAGCCTGCATTGCAGGTTTAAAATTATGGGTCTCAAACGCTTTTTTTGCCGCTTCCTGAATCAATGCATCCATGCTTTTTTCCAGAGCGATATCGCCATATTTTTGCTTCATAACATCAAGAGGCACTTTGCCTGGTCGAAACCCAGCAACCGTTGTTGTTGCTGCTTTTTCATTTAAATGCGCGTCAATTTTCTCTGCAATCAGACTTGCAGGAATTATGATTTCAAATTTTTTTTCGAGCTGATTTTGTTCAGAAAGTTTAATTTCCATGTCAATCCTTCTAGTGTGAATTATTTTGTGAGTCGTTTTAAGAGCTTAAAAGGGTCCCTAAGATTTTTTTGTGGTGCGGGTGGAGGGACTTGAACCCCCACGACTCTCGTCACTAGAACCTAAATCTAGCGTGTCTGCCAATTCCACCACACCCGCGTGCTGTGTATGACATTTTGATTATCACTTCCTTTTGAACGATGCAAGTGAAAAGCGCTGTAAATATGACACAGCTCTTGATATCAATCATAGCCTAAGCTATCCTTTCTTTAGTGAATTAAGGAAAAATAATGTTTGATCAAAAGATAATTAACACCCTCATTTTTTCAGCTTCCATAGCTACTTTTGGCTATTTTATCTCTAATGGGCTGATTCACTTTAATTCAGCTCATGTCAAATCAGTAGATGTAAAAGGCATAGGAGAAAAAACAATTAAAGCTAATCAAGTTTTCTGGACCATTGTGTTTGAATCAGAAGGAAAAACATTTGATGAAGCCCGAGCAAAATTTCACAAAGACACTGAAGCCTTAAGCCTCTTTATGAAAAACCAAAATTTCAGCACAGAAGACTTCTCTTTCAGCCCTCCCGTCCCTTCTATCAAAACAGAGAGTCGCTATGACAGCAAACTCCAAAAAGACGTTGTGACCAACTCTAAGCATGTGATTAACTCTAAGCTCATCTTACAGTCTAATAATGTAGATAAAGTCGCAACCGCCGCAAAACAAACAACGACTTTGCTGGATAAGGGTATTAAGATGGTCAACGAAAATCACCATAATTATGGCACTAGAGAGGCGAATCCAAGATACATTCTCACCGCGTTTGACCAATATCGCCCAGCACTGCTAGCTGAAGCGGTGCAAAGCGCTCGTAACATGGCCTCTAAATTAGCCCAAGATGCAGGTGCAAAGGTGGGTAGTATTATCAAAGCTAACCAAGGCACTTTCTCTATTTCAAATCCAATGAGCAGCAATGATCCTGAGGAAGCATCGATCATGAAAAAGGTTCGGGTGGTTAGCCACTTAACCTATGAGCTGTCTTAAGAAACCTTTTAAAACCTGCACAGGTGATTTGCACAACTTGTTCAGTCCAACCCTGCTCAAAATACACAGCTCAATCAGCCAGACGATAATGCCCTAACATCTTCCATGGGGCATGATCGCCAATGACATAAGCAGTTAAATTTTGCTCAACCGCACCTGCGCCAATGTTATGAACAACCAAAATTACGCCCTCTTGACTCACCTCCGATACAATACCAATATGAACTAATGGTGCAGATTTCTGATCCTCAGAGATATCCCAAACCATAACATCACCAGGTTTGACCTTTGACTCTGCTGCACATTTCAATCCTTTTCGTTCAAATATTGTCATTATATTAGGCACGCGCCGATGATCAATGTTTTTATCGGGTCGCTTCAACCCCCAAAGTTTTGGGTAACGCGCCCAATTGCTTTTCATATCTTCATGAATGTCTTTTTGTAAATCAATGCCACAACAAGAGCGGAGCGCTCGAACCACCACATCCGAGCACACACCTGTTTAGCGGCCACATCTCCCATGGGATACTTTAAAGTCTGATAACCAGGATCATAGGTCATAGTCACACCAATTTGATCTCGGGCCGCAGCAACGAGTTTGGCTGCATCCACCGCGCTCCAATCAGAGCTGACATTAAAGGTGGTTAATATCAAAAGAAAAATAAAAACTGTACGTAACAAAGATTTATACCCTCATTGGGTCAGTAACGAGTGTCAGTATTTTCCCAGAATGAATTTGATTTAACTGGCCAAAAAAGGTTTGCACGTCCTCTTTTTGTTTTGCAGTACCACTCGTTCCAAGCTTACCAAGCGTCTCATAAAAATTCGTTTTATTATTCCCGTCCAGAACTGCCAAAGCCAATCCAGCACATCGTTTTTTCATTTCTTCGGTTGTCCATGGAGATCGCAGAATATTTAACGTGTCACTATAGTCTTGACCGCACTTTTCAACTTTCTTATTAAGCTCATATAATTCTTTAATTCTTTCTTCATCATCCTCAGCCAACCTGCTGTCATACGTCCGTTTTTTTGGCGTTCTTTTGGTGCTTAAATTCAACAATAATCCTTCAAGCGCCTGCTGCTTTTGTTGCTTAGTAATTTCCTTATTTTCAACAAGTGTCGTAATGAACAGTTCCACATTGCGGTACTGTTGCTCTGTTAAAAGGGCAAGTTGACTACCCAGAGATAGTTCCGCCTCACTTGGCTTCGTGTTTGGATTTTCAGTATTATTGACAAGGTTTTTCATCTGCTCGAAACACTCTTTTCTGCTATCGCCCTGACGGCTATCTAAAATAAATGAAAGGGCGCGTTCCAGAAAGGGTGGACACACATTCAAACGTGGTTGTTTGGGCTTGGATCCGAGTGTGCCTTTTTTTAATCTTTCTAAAATATTTTGAAAAGACATCTCATCTGATCGGTCTAATTTACCAGCTTGAGGGCCCGTGCCCGTCTTAAGTCGTCTAAGGTGCGTGAGTTGATGGTTCATAACCCTCTCAACCACCCGCACCTGAGTCTCATTTAACTTTTCCTTGAATACTCCTATGCTACCAGTATTAGACTGCCACTGTTGTTTCGCAAGCTCTGCGCAGGCTAAATCACCATCATATAATTCTTGCAGAATTCCACCTGCACTCGATGCCGAACACTGCCCTTTCATCACGCCAGATGATTGCTCTTTTATAGCCGCAAGCCTTGAACCTTGAGAAGATTGTCTACCTGCTGCTCCTGGATACTTTGCTGGCTGAATCTTCTCACCTCGTCTCCGCATTTCAAGGGTCTTTTTTCTTGTCGCAGAGGATGGGGGGGTGTTGCTTTTATAAGGCAAAGCAATAACGCCTCCAGCCTTTTCTTCAGCATATTCTCCTGGTTGCTGCTGATTTGTTTTTCCCTCAATCAGTTTTCGAACAATCAACCGAGTTTGATTGACTGGTCTTTTACCCTCTTTCATATTCTGAAGATAGTCTGAAACCGCTTTTTTATCAGCGACCGTTAACGCCATCATGTCGCCCTGTAATGTATGAGGATTTGACAAATCAGCTGATATGCGCTGGAGAATCTGGCCGGCACATCTTTTTCGATACCAGGGATCTATCTGGCCAGAATAGACTTCTTTTAAGGCCTCGCTCAAACCACCCGTCAAACAAACCATATTCTCTTCTGGGGCCGGCAACGCTAACTGTCTTTTAGGGGCTGGTAATGCTAACTGTCTTTTAGACGCCGTTTTTTTTGGTGCTGGCTGTGCCTGTGGCGTCCTCGTCCTAGCAGCTGAAAAAGAATCTTTCCCCCCAACTTCCGCAGGCCTCCTAAACCAATCATCCTGATCTTCTAAAGACGTTCTGCTTTTCTCTCCAGGCGCTGGCAAAGCGCGCATGGGCCCTGGACTTGCCGGCGGCAAAATAATAAGCGTTCGTAGTAGATCTTTAACGTCACGCACCTCCAAGGGCTTAAGAGGCTTATTTTTAAGAATCTTACCCATAACACCCTGCAGCTTTAGGATTGTTCCCGAAGGAATCACAGTTGTATGAACGCGATCCGGCGCAGGTGTGTTGCCAGCTTGACCACCACGATAAGGAACAATTACCAGCCCCCTTTCTTCAGCCGTTTTAGGTGTGTCGTTTTTGGGCGCGCCATAATGCAACACTTTAAATCCTTCAGGCAAAATCACCGTTACCATAACGGGTTCAGGCTGCTGTTTTGGCTGATAGGGAACAATTTGGTTCTGAGGGGGTCCAAGCTCTCGCGGCAAGCTTGAAAACAATGTTTTCAAAAATTGTGCAATTTTAGGGTCCAGGCGAATATCAACGGGTTTTTGATGTGTGTTTTTTGGTTTTGTAACTTCCTTCAAGGGGCCAACAAAACGTCGGATCTGCTCTAATAAAGTTAGTTTAACCTTTATCTCAACTTTCTTTAACTGATTCTTATCGTATCCCTGAATCTCACGCAAAAGCGCTGGATCCATTCCTGCCCGAGGGGTCTGCTTAGGGGCCGTGTTAGGATCTTGTGTTTCCCAGGTTGGCAAATTCTCTAATGACAATCCTTGCACTTGCAAAATCCGTGCAATGCGCACATTGGAAAATTTCTGCCGCGCCGTGGCGGCTTTGATCACTCCTTGAATGACGCCCTTATAACTCATTTCAACCTTGCCGTCGGTGGCTTTATTTGCTTTATGTGGCGCTAAGTCAGCATCGACTTTAAAAACCTGACCCGATAATTTGGATGCTTTTTTGTTGTAGTCAGAAACAATTGAATTCCTTTTTCCAGCCGTGTTTAAAGCACTTCTAAATTGTACGGCGCAAACAGTTGCCTCCTCATCATTACCCAACATCCGCATCACCGTTGCATCCAAATTACGCATACATGGGGCCGCCCTCAACTTGCTAAAATCAATGGTAACTTGCTTTCTTTGGGGTTGCTGTCTTGGCTCTCGGAACTTGATTTCTTTGGCAACATCAGACAATTTATTATGCTCGTCAAAGCGTTTTTTTACTTCAACAAAAAACTGCTTCAAGACATAGACATCACTGGTTTTTTTGGTTTTCTTCGTAACCTTATTGAGCTCTCCTTGAAATTGCTCATAAGCATTGGCGATGGTTTCATCGTACCCAACACCTTTTGTAGCTAGCACTAAAAGCCCAAGTACAACGTTTCGATCTGCTTTCTCACCAAGTAAGTTTAATTCTAGGAGGGTTTTGCTTTGCTGGCCTTTTCTCAAGTCTTTCACAAAATACTCGGCACATGTTGGGGTGCTTTTTGTCTGGGCAATATAGTCACGCAAGTCCAGACTACAATTGGCGGATACTTGAATACATGAAACCGCAAGTAGAATGTGCAAAAGAATTAAACGCAAGATTGCCTCCCTTAAGTAAATAACAATTTATATGCTAGAATGTGCACCCTTGTAAGACAAGAGAATAATTTATCAGACCCCAACGGATCAAACTCATCAACCGTCTATCTCTGGTTGTTTGATTTCAGAAGAATCCATGGTATTCTTTAAAAGATAAGATTTAGGAATTTCATGTCAGATAGCACCGACTCACCCAATCCCCTGTACCAAGTTATCAAGATTGTCGCGAAAGACGCTGAGGATCTCCACATCATTTCGACCTTATTGCAAGATAGCATCGTCACCAATAAAACCTTCAAGCATGATGCTGAGTCAGGTCATTTTTCATTTTTGGCCAATCGATTTTGTTGGGAGCTGGCTCATAATCCCACCCCCGCCGATGAGTATGAGCGCGTTTTTTCAATGGTGGTTTTTGACCAGGTCACCTCTGTTGAATTTGAAAAAATTGATCCAATGGCCTTCGAAAAACATCACAACCTCCTCGCCATTAAATTTGAAAAAAATACCATTATCTGTCACTTCTCTGATAATGGCCTGATAAGAATACACTGCAAAGATCTTCATGTCAGGCTGCGCGATGTCTCTGATCCATGGCCGACAGACCATAAACCCGACCATCAAATTGATGAGTCAGCGTAAAAAAACGCTGGAAAAAATCACCTACCTGTCTTAAGTTACCTCTATATTTTGGCACCCGTAGCTCAGTGGATAGAGCAGAAGCCTTCTAAGCTTAAGGTCGGGGGTTCGAATCCTCCCGGGCGCGCCAAAATATGTTGATAATCACATCCGATGATTATTGACCATGGGAGGTAAAAGCTTTGTGTTGCTAGGTTTGCATAAAAAAAGAAACGTTTTGTATAAGATAATCAAAACCTTCTTTCAGTTTTTGGTCCTGTCTTCGATCAGCTTATTGGATAATGTTGCTAACCGTTATCAATTAACTGAATCCACAGAACAAGAGTTTGAGAATTTAAGAACAACAAGACCAAGACTCGCTGATCTTTATCCAGCTACAAACTATCAAAGTTTTATAAAAGCTTTCTGGACAAATAAAACCCTTAAAACAGTGACAGAAGAAGAGGAACAACATCTTTTAGACACAACGTATTTTCTTTCTAATGGCCTGACATCCGATCCCCTTGCCGTGTATTCTATTTTCAACACCGTTCTTCATTATACTCGCAACAAAAAAGTCCATCTTCTCATTGATTTTTACACCCAAACACTCATGCCATCCCCCTTATCTCAGAGCATCAAAATAGAAATTCTGAGCCAGGTTAATAGGGTGCCCCATGATAAGTTGGGCGCTTTCGTTGCAGCCTTGGCACAGATTAAACTTATGCATGCCACGTATAACCTTGGTCCTTTAGAAGCCTCAGAAATATTGGGTTACGCTCATAAACTTATGGATACTCTTGCGAACCATGACATCAATCCCTTTGACAAAGTGGTTTCTGCCTGTGACTGTTTACTGAATCTCTTATCAAAAGGCGCTGTAACACCCACTACTAAAAGCAAAACTCTGGAAGACCTGCTCCTATTTGACGAGTCACTAGACACCGAATATGAGAGCCCTATCTTCTTATAATCAATGCTAACTAAATCAGTCACAGCTAAATCAGCTACAATTAAATCAGTGACAACTAAAGAAAGCCAAACCTTAAAAAAGATTTTGCTTTAATTTAGAAACAGAATTTAATCTTATGCCTGTGTTTTTCAGACAGTCTTAATTTTTTTGTTTCGCCCCTTTTTTTGAAGGAGTTTCATAGGATGCTCCTGTATGAAAAGCATGACCAAGTTCTCTGCCGACTTGTTGAGCAGCGCTACTCCAGTCTTTGTAAGCTTGTCTAAGGTTATGACGATCTTTCAAAACAACTGTGTTATGGTCTTAGAGTCATACCCAATGGATTTTGCCTCGGCATATACTTTTGAACAAAACTACAGAAAAAATATGACCACAAATACTCTCTTAAAATCTGCTTGCTAAACCAGGGGCACTACACTCTTTAATCCGTTTCCAGAACGTTTAATAAAAAAAAATACTCGCCGGATTACCTGTTTAGTGGGCGTATCTTCAGGGAAGTCGTTGACGATTACTATAATAGAATGCTATTTTTTAAATAAAAATGGAAAAAAATGACAAAACCTTATATCAGATTGGTGCCTGTTATCACCGTCATCGTTATGATTATTGGCATAATGGGGATGGTAAATAGCTCTATAGATTATTTATTTACTGAAATTCGCAACAATCATCTTTTTGAAAAATATAAAGATAATGCACATTATAAAGCCGAGCTTAAAAGGAAAAAAGAAGATGATAAAGTTGAATATTTAGACCTGGAAAAAATGTCTGCGGACCAGTTAAAGGAGATGCGTGAAGAAGAAAAATCCCAAAAGTTAGCTCTCCTCAAGTACCAACAGGTCTTAACTTTTTTTCAATACCTGATTGCATTTGTGGTGGGAATTATCTTCTACCGAAAATTTTCTGAGTAAAATCTTTTCAAAGCGTATGGGGGGCTGTTATAAGATCTTTATTTTATGAGCCCCTTTACTCTGGGGTGAAAATCTCAGGCCTCCTATAGGTTTGTATGAACACCGCATATCCGTGCTTACTTAATTATACATTAATGCAAAACACGGGATGTAGGCAAGGGCCATGGGTGCAGCTTAAAACCGATCCTAAGCCGCACTTAGTTTTTCAGGATTTATTTGGTGGCGGATTTTAGGAATCAGAAGACGATCCGGGTCTCATTTTCAACGCATTCATATACGTATCAAGCAATGCTTCTTGTTCTTGGAAATCATCTTGATCCATTTTACGTATCTTAACAACTTGGCGAATGGTCTTAGGGTCATACCCAATGGATTTTGCCTCGGCATATACTTCGCGGATATCGGTTGAAACCGTTGCCTTTTCTTCTTCAAGGCGTTCAATTTTTTCAATAATGTTTTTCAGTTGGTCTGATGAAATCGATGACATGTTTTCCTCTTATGTATTTTTGTGTTTCAATAAAAGCTTTAAAATGGTCTCTACACCTTTATTTGTTTTGGTGCTCAAAGGTAAAACTTCAGCAGATACATGATCAGCCAAAGCTTGAATTTTATCCATCAGCTCGGATTGGGATAGAAGGTCCACTTTATTCAAAGCAATGATTTCTTTTTTATTCTCAAGATTACAACCATATGATGAAATTTCATGGCGAATGGTTTGATAAGACTTGATAACATCCTCAGCTGACGCATCAATCACATGCAGCAAAACGCGGCATCTCTCAATGTGTCCTAAAAATCTTGTTCCCAAGCCAACACCTTGATGGGCCCCCTCAATCAGGCCTGGAATGTCTGCAATCACAAATTCATCATGGTTAATTCTCACCACGCCAAGCTGGGGGTGCAAAGTAGTGAAAGGATAATCTGCAACCTTTGGTTTAGCTCGGGTAACCGTTCTAAGGAATGTTGACTTTCCGGCATTTGGCAACCCAATAATCCCCACATCAGCAATAAGCTTCAAGCGCAGCCAGACCCACATGCTTTGAAACACCTCGCCTGAGGTGGCGCGTTTGGGCGCTTGCTGCACTGAAGATTTAAAATGAATATTGCCTTTGCCGCCCTGCCCGCCTTTTAACAACGCAACTTCTTGATCCGGCGCATCTAAATCAATCAAGATGGTTTTTTTGTCATCCGCAATCACTTGCGTGCCCACCGGGACCTCTAAAACCAGGTCTTTGCCAGATCGCCCCGTGCGCTGCCGGCCCGCACCATTTTGGCCCCGCTCGGCCTTGAAGTGTTGTTGATAGCGAAAATCAATCAAGGTGTTTAAGCTGGGAACGGCTTTAAATATAATATCGCCCCCTCGTCCACCATCGCCACCATCCGGGCCGCCAAATTCAATGAACTTTTCCCGGCGAAAGCTTACACAGCCATCACCGCCAGCACCACTTTGAACGTATACTTTTGCTTCGTCGAGAAATTGCATGTCTATGGCTTTCTAACCCTCAGGTCCATCTAATTTTGTACACTATTGATGGATGATTTTGGACTTTTTGGTGGCAATTTTTTTAAACCAAGTTCTTTTAACTGGTCATCGGTCACTTCGTTCGGCGCGCCCATAAGCAAATCTTCTGCTTTCTGGTTCATGGGAAAGGCAACGACTTCTCGAAGGTTTGGTTCATCGGCAAGCAACATCATGATTCGATCAAAGCCAGGGGCACATCCACCATGCGGCGGAGCGCCAGATTTCAGGGCATTAACCATCCCTGGAAAGTTCTCATCAACTTGACTTGGGGTGTATCCAGCAATCTCAAATGCTTTATAAAGCGTTGAAATAGAATGGTTCCGAATCGCGCCACTGGAAAGCTCAATACCGTTACAAACAATATCATATTGTTGCGCCTTCACACTCAATGGATGTTGATTAATCAGGGCCATTTCTCCACCCTGCGGCATTGAAAATGGGTTGTGGCTAAAGTCTATTTTTCCTGTTTGTTTGTTCAATTCATACATCGGGAAATCAACAATCCAGCAAAATTCGAAGGTATCTTTTTTGATCAAATCCAACTCTTCTGCTATTTTTGTTCGAACAGCACCGGCAAATTCGGAAATAGCGCCTGGTTTATCGCATACAAAAAAAACACTATCTCCAGAACCGACATTTAAAGAACTCTTGATCTGATTCAAACGCATTTCATCCAAGTGTTTCGCAATTGGACCTTTCGTCTCCGCATCCTCAAAAGTGATATAACCAAGCCCCGGCTTACCGTGGTCACGCGCCCAAGCATTAAGTTGGTCAAAAAAGCGCCGCGGTTGTGAAGCAGTTGCAGGTGCTGGAATGGCATGAACCACCGACCCTGAATCAATGAGCTTAGCAAAAACTGAAAACCCTGACCCTCGGAAGGCATCTGTGACATCGCCAATTAAAAGAGGGTTCCGCAAATCTGGCTTATCACTACCATATTTCAGCAAGGCATCATGATAAGAGATGCGCCTAAAAGGATACGGGGAAGCTTTTTTATCACTGAATTCTGTAAAGATTTTATAGAGAACCGGCTCCAGGGCATTAAATACATCATCTTGAGTGACAAAAGACATTTCCATATCTAACTGGTAAAATTCACCCGGCGACCGGTCAGCACGCGCATCTTCATCCCGGAAACAAGGCGCTATTTGAAAATAGCGATCAAAGCCAGAAATCATTAACAGCTGTTTGAATTGCTGCGGCGCCTGGGGAAGGGCGTAAAATTTTCCAGGATGTAAACGGCTTGGCACCAGAAAGTCGCGAGCGCCCTCTGGTGAACTGGCTGTTAAAATGGGTGTTTGAATCTCGAGAAAGCCTTGTTCAACCATTAACGCGCGGGTGCGTTGAAGAACCTTACTTCTAAGCACAATATTGTTGTGTAGCTTTGCTCGTCTCAAATCAAAGAAACGGTTCTTCAATCTGATTTCTTCAGAGTAGGGTCCATCGCTGTTGACCTGTATGGGCAGATCAACACAGGGAGATTCGGTATGAATGCCCGTTATTTTGACTTCAATTTCACCCGTCTTTAACTCTGAGTTAATGGTTTGCTGCGTTCTCTTCACCACCTCTCCTGAGACAGTTACCAAGCTTTCAAGCTTGCTTTCTTCCGCCAACGCAAAAAGGGGGTTGGTTGAATCAATCACACATTGTGTAATACCGTAATGATCCCGAAGATCAATAAACAACAAATGCCCATGATCACGCTTACGATGCACCCAACCGGATAGGCGAACGATGTCACCAACCTCAGTCGTTGACAGTTGACCACAGGTATGAGATCGGTATGGATGAAGGGACATGCAAAATCCTAAAGTTATTTTTACACTATGTTTTATAGGAAAATAAGCCCTTTGAATCAAGATAATTGTCGCTTACCTCTTAAAACAGCATCACAAAAAAAATAAAATATTTCAGGAAAATTCTTTGCCCACACGCAAGAACCGTGTATAAATTTCTAAATATTGAAAGCATCAGGTAGCTTATGGCCCGCGTTGAACTGAAAAACATAAAAAAATCTTTTGATCACACCGAGGTTTTGCACGACATTAACCTAACCATCGAAGATCACGAGTTTTGTGTTTTTGTGGGTCCCTCTGGTTGTGGTAAATCGACTCTTCTCAGGCTCATTGCTGGCCTAGAAGATGTCAACAGCGGCCAGATTCTTATTGGTGATCAATGTGTCAACGCCCAGCAACCCGCCAAACGGGGGATTGCCATGGTGTTTCAATCTTATGCGTTGTATCCCCACATGACGGTTTACAACAACATCGCCTTTGGCATTCGCAACATTGGCAATAAAGCCTTGATCAAAGAAAAAGTTCATGACGTTGCTGAGATCTTGAAGATTGATACCTTGCTTGATCGCAAGCCTAAGCAGCTTTCAGGCGGTCAACGCCAGCGTGTCGCTATTGGCCGGGCGATTGTCCGTGACCCACAGGTGTTTTTGTTTGATGAACCTCTCTCTAACCTTGATGCTGGTTTGCGGGTTGAGATGCGTATGCAAATTGCACGCATGAAAAGCCGCCTCAATAAAACCATGATTTACGTGACCCACGACCAAGTAGAAGCCATGACACTTGCAGACAAAATCGTTGTTCTTCAAGGGGGGCGGGTTGAACAAGTTGGCACACCCCTTGACCTTTACCACAACCCCAAGAACCTATTCGTGGCAGGATTTTTGGGCTCACCGCGTATGAATTTCATTAGCGTCAAAGCTCAAAGCAGCGCTGAAGGAAAAGTCAAAGTAACGCTTCCTTCCGATAAAACAGTGACCATCGCTGCCAAAGTTGATAAAAATATTAAAAAAGCGATTCTGGGAATTCGCCCAGAACAATTCGAAGAGTGCTCTGAAAAAGAAGGCTTGATCAGCGGCAAGGTCCGCATCATCGAACATTTAGGGAGCGAGATTTATGCCTATATCACTCTGCCCCAAAGCAGTAAATCAATCATGGTACGGACCGCCGGCGACCATTCTGTGCAAATCGGAGATACCATGCATTTTCGCCTAAATCCAGAGGCTGCCCATCTCTTCGATGCCAAAACAGAAGAAGCGTTAACCAGAGTCATCAGTACGCACTAAATTTTCGCCTCAAACAAAAAAGTATCACTGCAAAAGATAAGTAACATATCACCGCAAAGACTGGATACAGGACACTTGACTTTGTGTAGACATCAAACGAAAATAGAGATGAGAAATATTTCAAGCTGGCCAAGAAATAAAAAAAAGCAGATTCACTAATTGGATCTTTGACGCCCTTCACAAAGGTCGGCACAAAGGCAGTAAACTCCACAAAGATCAACACCAACACACTATAAATTGGGTTGTCTAAAAAAAACCAAAGCGCCACAGCAGCAAGGGAAAAAACCAGAATGAATGTATCTTTTTGCCGCCACGTCATTTTGTAGCCGCGGACAAGGCTAATGGTCGCTATTAAAAGCAAAAAAAGACACGTCAATAAAGAAGCATGCGCCCCTCGACCGGCATTATCCAACGTTTGAGATAAATAAACAATAAGAGCAACAAACCCCCAGAGAAACCACGTCAAAGGATAAAGTCGGACGCGCCGCCAACAATCATGTGTCTAATTAAGTACGCATAAGAGCCAAAGGTCACAATCAGCAATAAGGTGTAAATTTGATCCTCGCCGCACTTAATACTTAGTCATAATTTATACCATAAATAAACACGCCTGGTAAAAACTATTTAGAGTAAGTCGATAAAAATTCATTGCAATCAAAAACCTAATTTTCTACTTTAATAAAAATGAGGACACATCCGTGCTAGAAGCATATCAAGACATTCTAATCTTTCTTGCGTTAACAATCGTCGTAGATTTTACAGCGCGACGGGCTAAATTTTCTCCCGTTCTTGGATATCTTCTGGTGGGTGTCTTTATTGGCCCACACGTCTTTAACCTAATAACCGGCGTTGAAGCGTCTCATCATTGGGCCGAAGCAGGGATTATCTTTTTGCTTTTTGGGATCGGCCTCGAACTCTCCTGGGACCGGCTCGTTGAGCTTAGAAAATATGTCTTCGGCCTTGGTCTTTTACAGGTCGCGCTCACCAGTACACTGATTGGAACTTTGGTTTATTATTTCTGGCTCCATAATTCAACGCTCGCCATCCTCATTGGTGGTGGCTTAGCTTTGTCTTCAACCGCTATAATTTTACAAGTCATCTCCGATCGAAACGAACTGAGCACGCGCACAGGCCAAATTAGTTTTTCGATCTTGCTTGCTCAAGATATTTCGGTGGTTTTTTTACTCATCTGGGTCAACACCGTTGCCGGAGAAACAGTCAATATCTGGCCCACATTAGGCAAGACATTAGTCAAAGCCCTTGTTGTCCTGATTGGGATTGCGTTGGTTGGTCGGTTCCTGCTGCGACCTATTTATCGGGCTGTGGCCTCGACGCGTAACCAAGAATTATTTGTGGCAACAACATTCTTTATTTTACTCTCCATCAGTTTTGCCACTGGATATGTTGGCCTCTCACACGAGTTAGGGGCTTTTTTAGCTGGGTTGCTTTTGGCTGAAACAGAATACTCCTACCAAATTGAAGCGGATATCAAGCCCATCAAATCAATTTTACTGGGTCTTTTCTTCATGACCATTGGGATGAACATCAACCCGGATATCATTTTCAAATTTGCAGATGCGGTTTTGCTGGGAGCAATGGGGTTGATTGTCCTGAAATTCATAATCATTACCGGGCTTTGCTACCTCTTTCGCGTGCCGATCAAAACATCCGTTAAAACAGGTTTGATTGCCGCTGGTGGCGGTGAGTTTGTCTTTGTCTTATTCGCTCAAGCAATTGAGAATAATCTAATACCCAGCCTGATCGTTCAAATTGTGAACGCCTCTGTTTTTATCACCATGGCGTTAACCCCTTACCTTGCCACTCTTGGTAAGGTCATTGGTGGCCTTCTCCCCTCTCCCATCGGGGTTGCTCTGAAACGGGCTGAAGAAGAATCAAAAGATCTACAGCGTCACCTAATCATCGTTGGATTTGATAATGTCGGCCATTATATCTACAAAATCCTGATGGATCGTTTGATTCCCATCGTTGCTTTTGATAACAACATGCGGAACGTCACGTTGGGGCGGGAAGAGCATGGCGCCCAGGTTTTCTTCGGTGACAGTCGCCGTTCAGAGATATACCACGCTTTAGGGGCCGATCGCGCCAAAGCCATCATCATCACCCTGGGTGATTTTAATGCCACTCTCAGATCCGTTAAACTCATCCGTCGAAATTCTCCAGATGTGCCGATTTTTGCACGGGTGAGGAATAAAATGCAGGCACTTGCCCTTTACGAAGTAAACGCCAACCCGATCATGCCGGAAGCCTACGCTCCCAGCCTGCAGCTTGCAGCGCGCGTTCTCAATCTCTACAACTTTTCCGATGATCAAATCGATCAAACCATTAGCCGCTTTCGTCAAGAGCACTTTAAGCAAGATGATTGCTCTGACATGGCTTTAGATTGGAAAACGCCCTTCAATCCTGATAAGCTTTTCAAGAAAAAGCCAGCTTCAGAATAACTCATGCCCTTAAAGCTCGATGGAAAAGCCCTGCTTCAGCAGATCAAAGAAAGGCTAACAGAACAAGTTAAGCCCTTCAAACGCGCGCCGCATGTGGTGGTCTTTTTGATAGGAAGCAACCCAGGGAGTCAGATCTATGTTCGAAGCAAAAAACAACACGCTAAAGACGTGGGTGTCGATCTGACCATTCGTTTCTTTGACGCCCCTCCGTCTCAAGCTGACCTCATTCATCAAATTCAAGATCTCAACAAAGATCCCACCGTTGATGGCATTTTTATTCAACTACCTCTGCCCTCTCCCCTTGATGCGATGGCTTTAATCAATACCATCACGCCCACAAAAGACGTTGATGGCTTAACGGCGGTCAACTTGGGGCGCTTGATGCAATCGCCTCAAACGGACACGTATCTCAAACCCTGCACACCCCAAGGGTGTCTACAGCTGATTCACCAATGGCGCCCAAACCTTTCAGGGCTTCAAGCCCTTGTCATTGGCCGGTCGGTTTTGGTGGGCAAGCCCATGGCTCAGTTGTTGCTCGCTGAAGGGTGCACCGTTATTCAAGCTCACTCCCAAACGCAAGACCTTCAAAAATTATGCCAAAACGCTGATATCCTTGTCAGTGCCACCGGCCAACCCGGTCTCATCACTTCAGAGGATATTAAACCAGGCGCCTGCCTCATCGATGTCGGCATCATCTCAGAAAAAGGCCATGTCACCGGTGACATTAACTACACGCCTACCTTACTTCAAAAGGCAGCCGCCTACTCTCCCGTTCCTGGCGGCGTTGGTCCCACCACCATTGCCAACCTGCTTCAAAACAGCGTCAAAGCGTACCTGTTGAATACATAAAAAAAGGGAGGCTTTAAACCTCCCTCTTCCTAATCTTCATTTTAAGATCTCAGTCTATCAAAATGCTCAAACTAAAGAGCTTTGAGTGTCCTGCGGTCTCGAGTCAGTCATAAACCTTGCTGGTTTTCTATTCCGGTGCGCAGGCGGTGGTGCATCTGCACCTAACTCCAAAACATGGGTTGTTTTTGATGTAATCGGCAAGCGATATGTTTTCTTACCCATTTTGGTCTTTTTCGTGATCGTAATCTGTTTATTTTCCCCATACATCCTTTCAAGGTTACTAAATGTAACTAATTTGTTTTTTGGATCGGTTAAGCCAGCTCTTTGCGCTTTCTCGTAAGGAACTTCAAACAATGTCCCGGTAAAGTTTTTGTTTCCATCCATTGATTTACGCGGCGTGTGTAGAACGAAACCATAGGCCATACGCTCTTTGCCTTTAGCAGCCACACTGGCGCCATCCACATGAAAAATATACCCAACAAAGTAAGCGTGCGCATGAGAGGCTATAACTTTTTCAGCTGTTTCTTCATAGTGTGAGTTGGTGGTTTGGAAGAAGTGTGACAAGATCACGGGCTTATAATAGTGTTTTAGAATCATTAGAACATTGGCATATTCTTTTTTCGTCTCCATTCTCTTGCGTTGCTTGGCCATTTGCAAAAGAATATCCCGGCTGATGGGCATTACTTCAAAATAACTGTTCATGAGCTTTGAAAGGTTCGCAGCAGAATCTTGGGGTTTTTCCTTTAAATACTTCTTGTAATTCTCTAGTTCAATCACAAGTTTTTCCATACAAATCGGCACACGTGAGTGGGTAAAGGCACAATAAGAAAGTGCTTCCATGCCTACTTGACCATTTGCTCAGTTGGTACCACAAGAAGAAACCTTATTGGCAAAGCCTTTTTTGGCAGAACCCGCTAAACCAGATGCTTTGTTTTTAGCAGATGTGAAAGCCCCGCTTGTTGATTCTTTAAACCGTTGAAAGTAACCCTTGTTTGGCGTAGCCTCGACGACACCGGACGATCCAAAGGTTAAAAGCGCTAAAAACGCGAAGAAATAAGATGATGTAAATTTTTTAGTCATAAAAAAGCCCCCTTAAAGCGATTAATTAATTTAATTTTATATCAACTTTACCAAAAAATATAGCCCAAAACATCACACCCACTCAACATAGAAGAATCGTCTTGATCCGCCAACCTATTAAAGGATAGATTTTGAAGGACTTATGGCGAGAATATGACATAAACCGCACCAGCAAATCTTCCTCAAAAACCCAATCGCCTGCATAAACACAATATTTGATTAGAACTTAATTTTAATCATTATTACTTGACTTTATCGCCTTTAGATCACTAGTTAAAATTTATCATTAATTATGATTTTATTAATCATATAAATAAAATCAATCAATTGAATGGCTAAAACAAACAAGAAGGAAACGAACATGCGCACGCAGCACATCTTTGCTCTACTACTTTTATTTTCTAATTACTTTTCTGGTCAGGCATCATTAACGAATGTCATGGTTTTAGTAGCCGGCAAACCAGCTTTGGTCCCAGGATTAAACGCTCAACCACCACATGCGCGGGTGACTAAACTCCATGACTGGCTCAGGGCGCCTGTCAAGATGAGCAACTATCCTTTTGCAGGTGCGTCGTACAACCCGTCTTGTATAGAAAGCCTTCAATTCCCTCTAAATCCTCTCGATGTTTTCGTTTCTCATTTATTTCCAGATCGCCAAAATGCTGTTCCAAATCAGCGAGGCGTTGAGCCTTTAAACAATATTACACCAAATCATCTAAAAAACGTTATGCAAGCACTTGCACAAACGAGCCAAGGAGATACAGTTGATCGCGCCAATTTATTTAACCAACTTGCACAGAGGTGGAAGGTGAAACTTTCAAGCGTTCAAAATTTTGCCAAATTTTATTCAGAAAACAGGGAGTTTTGGCAATATTTACAACAAAAAGTTATTATTGAACGCCACGTTGATAGTATCAGATTTTGGAATCTACATAAGCAGACTGCAAAAGCAATTATGCTGTGGGCGATGCGTTGGGTGCATGGCAGAGAAAATGACGCCTTGAGTTATGAACGGGCTGTGCGATTTTTTACACCGCTGAAGGGTCAGCCAGATGGGATGCATTACGTACACAACACTTCTGAAGACATTACGGCATTCAACCAAAAGCGCATGAACTTTCTTGAAAAAAGTAAATCCGACCAAGAAAAATTCGCTAAAGCTATGCTTAAGCTCAGTTGTATTGACAGTATGGTAGAGGCTTTTGTAGATGCTGAAAACCGACAGAAAGTACTTGAGCTATGGGATCTTTTTGCCTGGAGCAAGCTCAAAAATGAAAAAGATGTGGCCGAGTATCTTGGTGCGGGCAATAAGGGTTCAATTCAAATTTTAGGCTTAGAGGAATTCAAGAGACTTCAAAAAGAATTTTCAGATGATGAAGAAGCTTTCTGGCAGTGGTCTGCATTATATAAACAGTTCTACATTTTTTTGCCTCTCAAAATGCGGCATTCAAACCACCTAAATACAGTCAAGCCCGAGTGGATGATACAACTTTTTCAGACTGCGTTGAAACTGCTTTATTTAATGTAATTACGCACGCAATCGCTGAGAAAAGAGAAGGAATAATCTATCTTAATCGTGACAGGTTGAACCAGGGAACTCCGGTATACAGGTATCTTGAAGAGTTTAGTGATATGGCGGCAAATCAAACTGGAAGGGCACGCGATCACCGGGCAAATATGATTGCAAATCTTCCAGCTAACCTAGGTGTCAGTTATAGCAAAGATGACTGTGAGCTCTATTCATCAGCCTCAACATTTGCTAACGCTATGATATACCTTTTGGGACTTGCTGATCAACATCGCTTATCTGAGCGCGCTAGCCAAGCTCAAATCAGAGAAACGTATGATGCTATTGGAGGTCACCTAGGGGTTACTTTTAGGTTTGAAGGCGAAATAGTAACTTTACTGCGTGATGATAGTGCACTTGGAAATTTACAAATCATCCACGGAAATCATATTGAGTACACGGTTTGGGATACTCTGGAGGATGAATCATCTTTTTCCGATCTCTTTGGTAAAGTGAAAAAATACGAAGATGCACTTGCCTTGGCAGGCGTTGCAGACGCTGATTCATACTTGAAATTGCAGAAAGCCGTTCGAGATTTTGATCAAGCCTTAACACCTTCTCAGAATGTTCAGATATATCAAGCATTCGCGCAGCAGGCTCTTTCAAATGATGCCCGTATCCTCGCGGCCTATGAGGGGTTCAGAATTCTGCCTAAAAGGCCAGAAATCTTTCCTGATAGGAGTAACGAAGCTAAAAAGGAAAGAGAAGTTGTACTGCGTGTAGTTCAAAGTGTTATGAAAGAGTTAAGCGATGCCAATGATCCGGCGACAATTAAAAAACTTCATGAACATATAAACCTAAATTACATGCAAGGGCATATGAAATTCATTTCGTCAGCTGAATTCGCACAAATTATTTCAGCGGCGCCTAATCTGTTTCGGTTAATTGATCGCAGAGAACCAAAAGCTCCGAAAGAGGAGCTATTGACTAAGTTAAATATTCTAGGCACTGCAGATGCAGACGCTACTAGTTGGAACGTTCTTCCAGATGGAAAGTTCGGAGACCTTAGGGCCAGTATGGCAGATAACATATTTAGTACTCGGGATATTTTTGATGGCCATAGCTCTTATGCATATGATGCTCTTGTTTGTAATTGCCATACCTTATATGTAAATCCTGAGGACTATGGCTTGAGTTATACACAGTTTAAAAATTCAAAAACAATTGGATTCGATCCACGCCTAGCAAGTGATAGCTACATGTTTTCTAAAAGTAATAGATTTATAGAGGCAAACCCCATCGAGGTTAGATTGCTAGGGCTCGCACATGTTGACACCCTTGTTCAAGAGTTTCTACCCTCTCTGGTGCAAAATGAGTCACACCGTTTTAAAATGCTCAGCCTGGGTGATAACACGTTGTCTTACAATCCTTTTGAAGTTGAAAAAGGCAATACTACATTTTCGAGCGTGGTAGAGTGGCTTGTTCCAAATAATCATAAACCCAGAACCACATATGGAGGGCTTGTCCATTCATTTATAACGGAGGCTTTTCGCGTGATGCCAGACGATAAAGTCATTAATATTGGATTCACACAAACCTCAGAAAAGTTGGATTAGGTGATGAAATATGCAACTACGCACCATTGGCCTCTTGAGCGTTTGAGGGTTGAAGTATGGCACAGTGAAGAAGACAAGGTAAGTGGCGCGCTCGAAGACGCATATTACAAACATGGTGTAAAGGATCGCGATGCTCCTGTCTTTAAAACCTTTTCAGGTGGATTTGCTGAAGAAGAAAGACATTTCATAGAACGTTGGCTTAGTTTTTAGAGTATCCCGCTTACTAAGTCCTGATAGATAATAGCGGAACTTGCATATAAGAAGCTGAATGGAATTGTGGCTCAAAAGTGAAAAGAGCGTATCAACCAAGTAATTTGGTTAGCAAACGTCGCCATGGCTCTTGTAATTATATGACAGCAGAATTATTTAATTATTCCTGCAAAGGGCTAAAAGTCTCTAGAAACATCTATCATTATCTCCAACAATAACCTTGACCCGTTGATTGATAACAAGGTAAGTTTCAGAGTATAAATGATGCTCCGATGACACAAACCACACCAGCAAATCTTCCCCAAGACATCACCCAAAGTTTGGTTAATGATCAAGCAGAGCAGGCTTTATTGGCCAATTTACTTCGCAATAATCTCTCTTCTGAAAAAATTGATCACTTATTAAAACCAGAGCATTTTGCCGATGCACTTCATGGGCGTTTATTTAAAGTGATCATGCAATTGATCGATCAAGGCAAATCTGCAAACCCTGTCACCATCCGTGAATATTTCAAAGATGATGAGGATTTTAAAGCGGTTGGTGGCATCAAATATCTTTCAGATATTGCGCAAAATTATAGCGCTGTTGTCAGCATTAAAGACTATGCTCAACTAATCTATGATCTTTTCATCCGCCGTAATCTTGTCAACATTGGTGAGGATCTGGCAACAACGGCCCAAAAGTTTTCTTTTGAAGAAAGCGCTAGTGATAAAATTGAAAACACCGAAAAGAAATTATTTGATCTGGCCACCCAAGGCAGTAATTCCCGGCAGTTTAAATCATTTAGCACCGCCTTAGGCGAGGCGATTAGCTTAGCAGAAATTGCCTACAAACGTGACAGCCAAGTTGTCGGCTGCACCACTGGACTCCGCGACTTTGATAAATGGCTCGGGGGCCTTCACCCCTCAGATCTGGTCATTGTGGCAGGGCGACCCTCCATGGGGAAAACGGGGCTGGCCACCAACATTGGCTTTAATGCTGCTCTTGCCCACCATCTACGCGGTGAAGGCGGTAAAGTGGCCTTCTTTTCCCTTGAGATGTCGGCAGAACAACTGGCCATGCGGTTGTTATCCCAAGAATCTCAAATCCCTTCAGATCGAATTCGCCGGGGTGAAATCAACAAAACAGATTTTCCAAAATTTGTTGAGGTCAGCCAGCGCGTCAGTGAAATCCCACTTTTCATTGATGATACTCCCGCCCTCACTGTTGCAGCTGTCCGGGCTCGGGCCCGCCGACTACACCGCACCGAAGGCCTGGGCCTCATCATTATAGACTACCTTCAGCTGCTACAAGGAAACACCCGGACCGATAACCGTGTTCAGGAAATTTCAGAAATCTCTCGGGGACTGAAGGCACTTGCTAAAGAACTTCATATTCCTGTTATCGCTCTGTCACAATTGTCTCGTGCTGTTGAAACCCGTGATGACAAGCGTCCCCAACTTTCAGACTTGCGTGAATCTGGATCCATTGAGCAAGATGCCGATGTCGTGGTTTTTGTCTATCGGGAAGAATATTACGAAGCGCGGAAAGAACCCGCAGAAGACAGTGAAGATCACAGCCGCTGGCAGGAGCGCATGTCGAAAGTTTACAATCAGGCTGATCTGATTATCGCCAAGCAAAGACATGGACCCATCGGCACCGTCAGAGTGTTTTATGATGGTAAATTCACCAAGTTTGGAAACCTCAGCCATGACTAGCACAACAGAGGCAGGGGTTCGTCTTTTCGTCAATCAAGCGGCGGTGCAGCACAACTATCAAATGCTGTGCCAACTCCATCCACAAACCGATCACGGCGCCGTCATCAAGGCCAATGGATATGGTATTGGCGCTGCCGAATTAGCTCCCATCCTTGAAGGCGCAGGGTGCAAAAGTTTTTATGTCGCCCGCCCCAGTGAAGCCAGAGGCATCGCTCAAAAGCTCTCACCAACCTCAAAGATTTATGTCTTTCATGGCCATAACGAAACCGGCTTTGATTTTTATTTCAACAATGGGTTTATTCCCATTTTATACAGCCGCCCGTGTATTGAAAACGCCCTCACCTATTGTAAAAAAAACACGCTTTCTCTAAACGCAGCTCTTCTGCTGAACACCGGCATGAATCGTCTGGGTTTGGATTCAAAAGATTTAGAAGCACTCGATATTGATGTCCTCAAAGAAACGTTGAATATTGATTCCATTCACAGCCATCTCGCCTGTGGGCGAACAAAGGATCACCCGCTTAACAACAAACAAATGGCCTTGTTCACTCAGCTCTGCGACCAACATTTTCCAGAATATCCGCGGGGTCTCTCAGCATCCTGTCAACTTGTCTTGCCTGATTATTTTGCCAGCCATCTCACCCGTCAGGGTCTCAATATTTTTGGCGCTTTTTCACCGGATGACCTCGGAGAAAGTCACTCGTTTTTCCCGCTGCAATTTGCCCTCAAGGTCCAAGCAAAGATCCTTCAAGTTCACACCGTTCAGCCCGGTGAAACCATTGGCTATGATGCCAGTTACACGGCGCCATCTCCCCTACGTATCGCCACCATCAGCATGGGATACGCCGATGGATTGCCCCTTTCGGCATCGAACAGCACCGTCTACACTCCCATGCTGGGGGGCATTAAAACCCCGATTGTGGGTAAGGTTTCCATGGATTTAACCACCCTTGATGTCACCCAAGTTCCTGAAGAGCATCTCGATCAAAGCTCTTGGGTTGACGTTTTTTACGATAACATGTCATTGTATAATCTGGCCACGGCAGCAAAGAGTTCGCTTCATGAAATTATTCTGCGCCTGGGCCCTCGTTGTGAAAGGATCTTTGAATAAATGATTGTTCAATCTTTATCTGCCATTGGCAGTCATACCATTGGCTTTCTCAGCACCTTTGGACGGGCGTTCATCTTTTGCTTTCATGCCACAGTGTCCTGTTTTTATTGGCCGCTAAAGCTGAAAGAATTTTTCAGACAGCTCTATCAAATTGGCTATCTCTCGCTTCCCGTTATCGGCTTAACTGCCATCTTTTCAGGAATGGTGTTAGCGCTGCAAAGTTACACCGGCTTTTCCCGTTTTTCAGCTGAAAGCGCCATTTCTTCAGTGGTGGCTTTATCGATTACCCGGGAGCTGGGTCCTGTTTTAGGGGGGCTCATGGTGGCAGGTCGTGTTGGCGCTGCCATGGCGGCTGAAATTGGCACCATGCGTGTTTCCGAGCAGATTGATGCCTTGGTCACTCTTTCAACCAATCCCATGCGTTATTTGGTTGCCCCGCGCGTTCTCGCTTGTACGATTGCGCTCCCCCTTTTGGTTTTGTGCGCAGATGCCATTGGTATTTTTGGTGGCTATGCCGTGGCTGTTTACAAGCTTGATTTCAATGCAGCGACTTACATTGACCAAACCTTTAAATTTTTAAAGCAAGAAGATGTGGTTTCAGGTATGATCAAATCTTCTGTGTTTGGCTATTTGATTGCATTGATGGGATGTTATCAAGGCTATACCTCTCGTGGGGGGGCCCAAGGGGTTGGCCAGGCGACCACGCGGGCGGTGGTTCTCTCATCTGTTTTGATTTTAATTTTCAACTACATTCTAACAGCTATACTATTTTCTGATTGAGGAGCTTTGTAAAGTGTCGATAAAAATAAACGTCAAAAACTTAAAAAAAAGTTTTGGAAAACATCAGGTTTTAACAGACTTCAGCCTAAGCGTTAAAAAAGGCGAATCCCATGTCATCCTGGGGGGATCTGGATCCGGGAAATCGGTTTCCCTGAAATGCATCATAGGCCTCATCAAGCCCGATTCGGGGAGGATCGAAATTGATGGCCATGACACCCAAAAAATGAGATCAAAAGACTTTGAGGCCATCCTCAGAAAGTTTGGCATGTTGTTTCAAGGCGGCGCGCTGTTTGATAGTTTGCCTGTCTGGGAAAACATCTCTTTTTCGCTGATCAACAACCAAGGTATGAGCAAAGTTAAAGCCATTGATCTGGCCGTTGAAAAACTGGCATCCGTAGGGCTCACAGAGGATGTTGCCTATAAATACCCCGCCGAACTCTCAGGGGGGATGAAAAAACGGGTTTCTCTCGCCCGGGCCATCGCTCCCAATCCAGAAATTTTGTTTTTTGATGAACCCACCGCAGGGCTGGATCCTATCATGTGTACCACCATTGATTCTCTGATCACCAAGTGCTCTAAAGAACTCGGTGCCACAACGGTAACCATCACCCATGATATTGCCAGCCTTCGGCGTATTGCTGACACCGTATCCATGCTCTACAAAGGAGAAGTCATCTGGACGGGATCTTTGAAAGAAATGGATAAATCAAAAAATCCCTACCTTAAACAATTCATCCATGGCTCAACGGAAGGGCCGATTAAGGCTTCTTAAGTGGCGAAAAGCAAAACCCTTTTCAGCTGCCGTGCCTGTGGTGCCCTTGCTTCTAAATGGAACGGTCAATGTGACGCGTGCCATGAATGGAACACCCTCGAAGAAGAAACGGCTGAGGGCTCTTCTCAGGCGGTTAAAGTCCAACAATCGGGTAAAATCCTTGATCTAACTGATTTATCGCACCCCACCCCGCCTAAAGCTCGTTTTCATACCACTTTCCAAGAAGTTGATCGGACGCTGGGCGGGGGTCTGGTACCTGGCTCTGTTATCTTAATCGGTGGTGATCCCGGTATTGGTAAATCAACGTTGGTGCTGCAGATTTCAGCGCACCTCTCGAAAGCGCATCAAGCTATTTATATTTCTGGAGAAGAAGGCGCCGATCAGATTCGTCTGCGCGCAAAGCGCTTGGGGGTTGCGGACCAGCCCCTTAAATTTGCTGCCAGCACAAATCTCAGTCGCATTCTTGCAACCATTAAAAAGCATCCTGAGTGTCAAATTGTCATCATTGATTCCATTCAAACCATGTATGCCGATGTTCTTGAATCTGCGCCTGGAACGGTTTCACAGGTTCGTTTTTGCACTCATGAACTAGTCACTTTTGCCAAGAAGCATAATGTTATCATCATCTTGATTGGTCACGTGACCAAGGAAGGAGCCATTGCCGGGCCACGTGTGTTGGAACACATGGTAGATACCGTACTGTATTTTGAAGGCGAGCGTGGCCACCATTTCCGCATCTTGCGCGCGGTTAAAAACCGGTTTGGCCCCACCGATGAAATTGGCGTTTTTGAAATGTCAGAAAGAGGCCTCCAAGAAGTCAAAAATCCATCCACGCTTTTCCTCAATGAAAAAAGCCATCACATGAGTGGATCCGCCATCTTTGCGGGTCTTGAAGGGACACGCCCATTGTTGATGGAGATTCAAAGTTTGGTTGCAGGCACGAACTTTGGCAATCCCCGCCGCACTGTTATTGGCTGGGATAGCGGCCGTTTGGCCATGATCACGGCCGTTCTAGAAGCCAGAGCGGGCATTAATTTTGGCGCTAAAGATATCTATCTCAACATCACGGGCGGTCTCAAAATCCAAGAGCCTGCTGCAGATCTTGCTGTGGCGGCTTCGCTGATCTCCAGCCTCTACAACTCAGCGCTGCCAGAGCACACCATATTTTTTGGTGAAGTTGGGCTTACGGGGGAAGTCCGCCCCGTCAGTCAAACAGAAAAACGCCTCAAAGAAGCAAAAAAACTTGGATTTACTCAAGCTTTCGTGCCAAAATCAAAGCATGTTAAAAAAGAAATTGAGGGCCTAACCGTGATCGCTCTCGGCCATATCAAGGATTTGGTAGACCACTTAAACATGTCATCGTAGGAGATTAAAATGACTGATTACCTCGTCGATATCACCATTGTTTCTATCGTTGTTTTTTTTGCTCTGACTGGCTATCTATCGGGCCTGAGCAGCAAAATTTTATCCATTCTCACCTGGGGAGGAAGCGCCGCCATTGGTTATTTTTTATACCCCTACTTTGATCCATGGATTGCTCAATATGTTAAAAGCCAACTGCTCAGCTGCGCGCTCAGTTTTGTTGCCATTTTCCTGATTTGTCTCATTGTCTTTAGCCTGCTTTCAAGTCAGCTCACAGCTGGCATTAAAAACAGTAAAGCTGGCCGGGCGGACCGCAATCTGGGTCTGGTTTTTGGCTTGATTATTGGAACCATCTTCCTGCTTCTTGCCGCCTCAAGCCTGCATTTCTTTATAGATGTCAACCATAACTCGCCGCGCGATCTTCAAAAATCACGCCTCTACCCTTATGTTCAACTTTGCCTGGATAAAGTCTGCAGCCTCATTCCAAGCCTATCGCAGATGCCACATCAAACAAAGTTCACAGATCGCGCAGCCCAGCAAAGCCAAACCCTCTCTACTTTTAAAACCAAACCGAAAGCCCAGAGTGTCCCAAGCGCTGAACATGGCTACCAAAAGCCTGAGCGGCAAAAGCTTGATCAATTAATTGATCAAGTCAATTGATGCCTGCTCAAAAAGTCATCCTTATCACAGGTGCCACGGGGGCGTTGGGATCATGGATCTCTTACGGGCAGGCCCACGAAAACACTCATCTAATTTTGGTGGATCAAAGCAGCCGAAAGCTTGAAAAGCTTGAAGATCAATTGAGGTCAACCAATACCCAAACCACCCTCATCCCTTTGGATTTTAAAAACCTTGATCTCATTGAACAGCTCGCCAAACCTCTAGCTGACAGAGTCATGAAAATAGATCACGTCCATGCCTGCCATGGCACCCTTCATGACCTCACGCCAACAGATCAGCTATCGCCAACGGCTTGGCATCAAACCTATGCTGTTAATCTCCATAGCCTTTTTCACTTGATTCGCCTCACATTCCCCTTTTTGCGGCAGTCCAAAAATCCAACTTTCACAGCCTACAGCTGTCCCATTCTGGGCGCTTATGACGCGGCGTATACCAGCTCAAAAGCCGCGGCCAAGTCCCTGATCGCGTGCGTTCAGGCAGAACAAGAAAATCAAAAAATAAAAATCAAATTGGCAGAACTGGATCCCTTTGACTCGCCCCTGCGTCGCAAAGCATTTCCCAATGGCGATCCGCGCGCCAAAGCCCTTACGATCGACGGCGCAGCATCAAAACATTGCCCACCATCACAAACACCAATCCAATAATCAGTGTCTCAGACCAAACATACCCCTCCATCACAGAAGAAACCACAAGGGCCACAACAGGAGAAATAATAAAAACGTAAGAGGCGCGCCCCGGCCCAATGTTGCGTAATAAGCTCAAAAAGAAAATAAACGCCAATGTTGATCCCACCACAGCCAAGTATAGCAGCGCAGAGATATAAGAGGTCGTCATTTCAAACGTTAAACTTTCACCACTCAACAAAATAAAAAGGCCCCACCAACCAACACCATACGTCATGGAATACAAGCAATTTTGAATCACATCAGCCCCACGCATTTGGGCATACTTCGCAATAATATGGCCAAATGAAGAGGCAATGGCGCCGCCAACGGCAAACAACAGCCCATATATTTCAAGGCCGCCCGATTGAAAATGGGCCAGGTGTCCAGAGAAAATCACACACAATCCAGCAATCCCAAAAAAACCACCGATCATCATCTGACGCGTCACGGGCAGTTTTAAAAACAGGGCTGAAAAAGCACAGTTAAAAACAATAATGCTTGAGAAGGCAACCGAGGTTAAACCGCTGGGCACATAGGACACACTGCGCATGTAGCAATAATAATTAAGACAAAAGAGAAAAAAGCCCTGCAAAGCCATCAAGCCATGATCCCGCCAAAAAAGCTTCGGCCAAATCTTTTTGCGCATTTGGGTGTAAAGATAAAGCACAACTACAGCGATCAAAAACCGATAAAAGTTTGAAAGCGCCAAAGGAACCGTGCTCATTTGATGCACTTTGACACCATACCAGGTGGATCCCCATATAAACGCCGTCAAAAGATAAAAAACCGCTGTCATGTCTTGCAAATCATATGTTCATTTCTCTTAAGACATAGGGGCTCTAGAGGTTAATTTCAACATAATTAGACCTTAACTTAAAATTTCTTTTGTGATTTATCCAAAAATCTTGTTATGATTGGTTTTAACAGTGGAGATACTTTATTATGAAAACAAAAATTTTCGCCCTCAGTCTTTCGTGTTTAGCATTCACAGCTTTTGCTAATGAAGACGCACCCCAAAAAGTTGAAGAGATTAAAATCAAGAACTCAGATAAGTTCAACTCGAGTCTTAAAAAATACAAAGGATGTAATTTAAAAGAGCTTTCTTCTCACTTAGTCTCTGGCAATAACGTTCACAAACAATCCTTTGCTGTAAAGCATGTGTCTGATGATGTGGCTGAGTATGATTTTTACGCCGTCACAGAAGATAAAAGTATGAACGCCGATCGCATTCGCGGCGCCACCTGTGAATTTGTCATGCAGAACAACTGCCGTGTTTTCTGGGGCAATATTTTCAACATGGCCTTTATTGCTGATAAGCCAACGGCAGCATTTCCTTTGGATTCAACACCTCATTACATGATTTCACCTGAAATCACCTGTGACAAATTTGATTTCAAAAAAATGCAATCTAAAGGTCCTAAAGAGATGAAAATGCCTAAGAAAGAAATGAAGCTCAATCTCAACATGTAAATCATCGTTAACAATCGAACACTGAAGGGATGAAGTTTCATCCTTTTTTTTGCTGCGTTTTATTTTTGTGCGGGCATTAAAAAATGCTGCCTGCAGGTTGAAATGTACAGATCATTACCGCCAATGGCAATCTGGCTTCCCTCTGTCACCTTTTGTCCATCCGCCGCAATTCGCATGTTCATGGTTGCTTTCTTGCCGCAGTGGCACACCGTTTTCAGCTCTACCAATTTATCCGCCCACACCAATAAGTATTGACTGCCCTCGAACGGCTCGCCCAAAAAGTCAGAGCGCAAACCATAGCAAAGCACTGGAATACCCAAGTGATCCGCCACCAAACACAATTGTTCCACCTGACATTTTTTTAAAAAATGGGCTTCATCCACCAACACGCACATCTTCATCCCGGCACGGCTTTCAGATTTTGCCATTACATCCTGGTAAAAATCAAAGCCTGCATCAAACGCCTGGGCCTCGGCCTTCAACCCAATCCGCGAGGTCACTTGATTGGGGGCATACCGGTCATCAATGCTCGGCGTGTAAATCAGCGATGCCATCCCGCGCTCCCGATAGTTGTAGTCTGTTTGTAACAGAACCGTGCTTTTCCCGGCATTCATCGCCGAATAATAAAAATAAACTTTTGCCACTGTTGCCCCCTTTAAAAAGCTAATTGTTTTATATTGATTAAGAGAATCGACGTTTATTATGCGCACCCCTCCAGAAAAATCAACACCCAACAAAAAGTATCTTTTTTGCAACACTAAAAAGAAAACTGCACCACCAAGTGAATCAGACGCTTGCATTAAACGGTTGAACACCCTATTTGTAAATCAATTGTTAACCAAAGATAATTAAAAGGATTTAAAATGAACAAACTACTTACAGCATTCGCTGTTTCTGCAGTTGCTCTTGCTGGTTCAGCAAACGCTGCACACGTTAAACAAGGTTGGAACACAACCGTTACTGCCGGTGTCGCTCAAAACAAAATGAAATCAAAAGCTCCTGCTCCAGTACGCAACACATCTAAAAAATCAGATGCTGCTAACCTCGGTCTACGCTTTGGTCACACATGGGCGATCAAAGAAAAATACTTCGCGGGTGTAAACCTGTTGGCTGGTTACAACTTCGCAGACACAAAAGTTTCTGAAACTCCTGGTCGAGCAGTTCTTAACTACAAACCACGTTTCAATTATGGTCTAGGCCTTGTTGGTGGAACTTGTATCACTGAAACAATGAATGTACACCTTGCGCTTAACTTCTTGCGCGAGCAAAGCCAAGCTATTGGTAAAGACCTTGTTACTGGCGAAAAAATCACAACTAAATTCCACGCGTACACCCTTACACCCCTTCTTGGTGTGTCTGGTCGTTTGGCTGATAAAATGTCTTGGTTGGCTGAAGCCGGTTACAAATTCAACCTTAAAAAATCAAAGTCTGTTAAAACTTTTAAAGGTCCAAAAGGATTTGTTGCCAACGTTGGTGTTACCTACCACTTCTAGTTTCTTGGTCCCAGACCTTCAAACAAAAAGAACCCAGTCTTTCGGCTGGGTTTTTTTTATTCTCCTCTCAATCTCACACACTCCAGACCCGGGTTTGATACCAGGGACTGATCACCAAATCTGTCAACGCCCAGACCAAGGCATCCAGTCGATCCGGTGACTTAGCCGTTTCCCCCGGCACATACCCACAGAGTTGATCTTCCAACTGCTCAAACACTTTTTGATGATAGACACGGCCCTGTTCATAGAGCGCCACCACAGGTTCAGCTCGGGCTTTTTTACCCCGCCTGGCGCACACCCCCCGAAAGCTGACGGTTGCATCATGACTGCGCAAAATTTGTTCAATCATCGCCCCGCCCTGGTTGGTTTCGGCCACCACGCGATCCGCTTGATAGGTCTCATAGGCTTGGATGATTTTTTCCGCCCATTCATTGGGGCTGTATCGGCCACTCAAATCCGCCATCACATAGGCTTTTTTCTCATCGGTAACCCCAGCAACAATAATCCCCGTTTCATCACTATCGGGTCCAAACGTTGTCGCCGGGTCAATCGCAATCACCACCCGGACAAACGGATTGACACCAGGTGGCAACCCATATTGAATCAAATCCCGTCGCCACAAGGCCCCCGGGCGATCATCCAATAAGTGTCCGTAAATCTCTTGAGCGCCAATCCGGGTCTCGCCGTAACACTTTTTGATCTGAGTGATAAAAGCACGTGATAGATTTGATTTGTTTTCAAAGGTGCTCCCACGTGTAACTTTAGCCAAAGGATCTTCCATAAGGGTTCGAATCAATGGAATCGGCCGCGGCGTCGTTGTCACAATCACCCGCGGTTGTTGTCCTAACCGCAGCGCCATCCTCAATTGAGCCCAAGTTTCTTGTGCAAAACGAAACTTCGCCAGCTCATCTACCCAAGCGCCATCAAATTGGGGGCCGCGGAGTTTTTCATACGCTTCAGCGGTATAGACACTGGCCACAGCCCCATTGGGCCAAATCACCACCCCCAATGAAGCATAATATCGGGGCCTCATCCCATATTGGGCGGGTGACAGGAAAGCAAGCCGCTGGGCCCTTCAATCATCACCTGACGCACATCTTTTTCGGTGTTGCCAATCAAAGCAATCCGGCGATACTGCCCAGACATCACCCATTGACGCACAGTTTCCGCACCGGTCCGTGTTTTACCAAAGCCACGTCCTGCCATAATCAGCCAGATTTTCCAACGCAGCCCTTTGGGCAGCTTTTGATTCTTTCGAGCTAATTTATCCCAATTGTACTGCTCTGGATCATGAGACATATGATTTAACACCTGCTGCAAGGCAGATTGGGCCCCGCCCTTTTTCAAGATGGCAGCAATTTTGGGATCAATACCCTTGATGGGTTCTTTGGGGCTACCTTTCTTGGAAGAAGTTTTGGTTTTTTTAGCAAGTTTTTTGGGAATTGTTTTTCTTTTTTCAGTCGGCATACATCCATCCTTTTGTTTATTTTTTGGTTGGGAAAAGAATTAAGGTCTAAACGTTATTTCATAGCGGCGTTCCAGAGGTTCAACACGGACCAAATCCGCCAAGTCAACCTCAACTTCAGTGTGAACTTTTTTCAAAATCCGACGCCACTTTTTGCGGGGGGCGGCAGCCAATTCGCCGCCCACCTCCCGGAGCTGTTCAGCGGCAGCATGTTTTACGCGCACCCCTTGCACCAATTGATCGGGTCCAATGGTAAAATCTCTCTCTTTTTCATCGCCCTCTTGAAACTGGGCTTTATCAGCCAAATCATACGGCCAGAGCGTGAAGTGATTTTCCTTTGTCGGCACCGGATGAACTCTGCAAGGTCCCATCGGACAGAAGACCGTTACCAAAACGTGATAGGTTTTTTGCTCTCCATCAAGAACCCAGCGCACCTCTTGAATAACGCCTGTCAAAGTTCCATCCGGCAATCGGCGATCTTTAACGGTCACAATATTTGGGGGCGCCAGCGTTTTGAACACATCAAGAGCCACCCGGAATTGCAAACGCTGGCAAAGCCAAAACTTTTTCAACCGTGCTTCCGCCAATCGCACAGCATAGGCAAGGCTTTTTTGTCCCCGCTCTGTTGTGAAATATTGTCCCCAAGAGGTCTGGCCCAAAGGCGCAGCGGTGGTTGAACATGACTGCCAACTGTCTTTGTCACGCCAGAAAAAAGGGCGTGCCACATGATCGGCTGTGCAGTGATATCGCGTTGATTGATACACCACATAATCCCCTTTTTGGTAGCGCTGATGGGGCGTCCAAATGGGTGTTTCCCGATCCAGCGTGATATCTTGCAGTTCAATATTAAGATGATAGGGTGTCTGAAACTCTGTTGCCTCACCTGGCGCTTTCATCTCAAAGTGACACACCTCTTTGCGGGGAAACTGACAGGTCCAATCCACAACAACGTGGGGTTTGAAGGCTTGTTGCAGAATGCGCTTTTCAGCATTGAGCAGGATCATCTGATTCAGTTCCCCCACTGGTTCCAATCGACTTTCCAAAATATCATAACTTGAGTGCCGCACTTTTTTTGCCTGAATCCATCGGTGAATCAAGTCTGGAGCAGCCAAGGTTTTAATCACCCCCTCTGGCCAAAGCCGGGCGATTTTTTCCCCAATGTTGGCGTGGCCCCAGCCTTCTTGAATCCAATTGGCTTCAATACAAGCTTGGACAGCGGATACCGGCTCATGCATTTTTTCCAGCTTAAATCCTTCAGCTGCTATCTCGCTTGAAAGCGTCACATGACCCACACCGGTCAAGGCATCCATCCAGTCAATCTCTTGGTCCGTCGACTGCCACCAGGTCATGCCGATATCTCTCAGAATGAAATCCAGATTTTCAAGCTGGGTCGGTGTATAAAACAAGGGGTCAATCTTCTCTGCTTTTTCAATTCGCTCTGTCTGCGCCAAAATATTTGGGCCTTCACCTTGAAAAACCGCTTCCAAACAATATCCATCAATGGCAACCAGATCACTCTCAAGTTTGCCGGTAAAAAGGCAATGATCCATCACCTGAAAAACAAGAATCTGATCGCGCAAGCCAGCCAGAAGCGGCGATCATTCCAACGAATCATAAGCCTCAAAACAGGCTTTGCCCCCCGTGCTTGCGTCAGGGTCATTCTCAAGATGGGCAAATTGAGATCCAAAAACGTCAAAGCGCCTGTTTCATCTTTGGTAAATAGTTTTAGTGTTTGCATTTCACGCTCCTTTATATTAGTAATTTGTAATAATTTTAGGTAGATCCATTTCCATGACCCCTTCTCCAAATCTCTCTCGATTTTGGCTCTTTCGTAAGGGCTTTCCCCAAGGGGCTGTATGGGCCTGTTTAACTGCATTGGTCAGCATCACCAATGACGTCGTTGCCCGTCAGGCCAGTGGTAACCTTGACGGCTTGCAGATCAGTTTCTTTCGCTTTCTGTTCAGTATGCTCACGGTTTTGCCGTTCATGATTCCAAAAGGCTTAAGTGCTTTTAAAACCAGCAATCCCAAGCTTCATGTCTATCGGGCGGTCATTGGTGTTGCGGCCATTGCGCTTTATACCTATTCTGTGTTGCTTGTTCCCCTCAATGAAGTCACCACGTTTTCCTTTACCCAGCAGTTTTTTGTGTTAATTTTGGCTGCGCTTTTCCTCAAAGAAAAAATTTCTAACAACCGTTGGATTGCCACTTTCTTTGGTTTTATCGGTATCATGATTGTCATTGACCCCACCAACAGCAAGGTCAATTTACTGGCATTCATCCCAATGGGGGCGGCGTTTCTTTTTGCTGGTTTAGATGTGCTTGCCAAACGTATGGTCGGCACGGAAACCACCATGACCTTATTGTTTTATTTCGCCCTTGGTACCACCATCGCCGCGCTTGGCCCCGCCTTGATGGTCTGGAAAACACCAACTTACACCGAACTCCTTTGGCTGTTCCTTTTGGGATCCGGGGCAAATCTGATTCAGGTTTTCTTGTTCAGGGCGTTTTACGCCGCTGATGCCTCTTCGCTCGCGCCCTTCCGCTATGTTGAATTGGTGTTTGCCAGCATTTTTGGTTACTTCTTGTTTGGAGAAGTGGTGAAATTCAACACCATTTTGGGTGCTTTTGTCATTATCATGACCACCCTTTACCTCACCTATTCTGAAACCTTTCACAAAAGACGAGCCAAGAAAAAAGCGTAACCCCTTCTCCCCCGTCATTCTAAGCGACAACATGGCGCGTGAGACTCTCCTTCCTAGACAATCGCTCTTTCAGGCGGGAGCGTAGTCCCAACATTCGGTCATTGCGAGGCGGCATGTAATGCCAACGTGGCAATCTCCTTCGCAACCAATCATCCTGCCGGACTCTCGGGGCTTGATTTGATTTGCCTCCAAAAATTTTTATGCTAGGCTTATGATCATAAAAAACAGGGAAAACCATGGAGAAATTATCGCCTGCTAACGCGCGTCAGCTTGCCATCAAGGGTTACAAACAGGCCTTTCAACATCTGAGAACGGGATTATACCTTTCGATAACGCCAGTAGCTTTAGCTGTTTTAACGGTTGTATTGGCTTTTCATACCCAAGCTCTCACACCCATTCCGATGTACATCGCGCTTTTTTCTTTTCTGTTCAGTTTTTATGTCACCCTACCGTTTACATCCATTCAATTTGTCCGATCTGGTGAAATCGGCCACAACATCACGGGTCACACTACAAAAGGCATGAGCTCCTATTCCCAAGCGCTTTTCAAACAGGTCATCCTATTTTTGTGCCCTCTCATTTTGATCATCCCGATCTCTTTTTTGATTTTTTCTGAAACAATACCTAGAATCAACATGTTTGCGATCATCTTTTTAATCATTTTACTCACCATAAGTTTAGTATTGTTTAAGGCTTTTGCCGTTGTCTTTCAAACCAGCTCGCTCAAAAACTACCGCAAAGCCATGCGTTCTCATAAAAAAATTTTAGTGAGAAAAGGCATCCTATTTATGCTGCCGTTTATTATGTTTAAGGCCTTCTTCCTGGGTATATTAATGTCTCCATTCGGCACCAAGGCCCTTGCAAACGCCTTCAATAAAAATCCTGGGATGAAAGGTATCTCTAAATTTTTTCACAAATTTACCATTTTGGCCCACAAGATCGTCGCGCCCCTTTCAGAGGTCAGTATGCTCTGGTGGATCGTTGGTGTTTCTATGGGTGTACTTCTCATCTGTTTAGGAACATTTGTTGCATCAAGTGTATCAACCCGTCTTGTTTTGGCCCTCAAAAAGAATCCAGAAATCAGTAGAGGAGTTATTTAGGGTACCATCCTCTTTCATCACTACCACTACCACTGCCGCCCCGTGGTGATCGAGCTGGGCTGGCAGGAGCAGAAGCTGTTCTAGCAAGCGTAGCTATCTCGTATTCTTCTTGTGATAACAAGGTTTTAAGGTTTTCAGAATCAATACAGGACACTAATTTTTTCAATATTGTGTCAATCTTTGTTTGATCAAGCCCTGCGCGGCGGCTGAGAATTCCACCAGCCAAGCCAGTAGTCTCCTGTCCTGCCAGTCTTTGGTGAACCGCTGCTAGCTCAGGAGCCAATTCATCTTGATGAGCATTTTCTGCCTCTTCTTTGGCAGCTGCAAGATTTACTTTAAATGCTTCTAGCTCTGCACGTGCTTCGTCCCGTTCCGCTTCTGCTTCAACTTTGGATTTTGCAACGCTCGCAACCATTTCACGAACCCAATCATGTAGTTGAGAACGGTCATTAGCTACACCTGTTTCAGGACGAAGATTACCTTGAGCCAAAACCTCAACAACTTGATGAATAAAACCCCATCTCCTTGGTAAACTCTTCAACTCTGGCTTCCGCACGGGCTTTTGCTGATCGACCAGCTTCTGCGTCGTCAGCTGGGGCTTGTTGCCCTTGAGGTGGGTTTTGTAAAGCAGCTAACTGTGCTTGAAGGGCTTGTTCTCTCGCCGCTGCTTGCTGCACAGCTAAGGTCGCCGCTGCTACATTATTTGCATGCACAAGCTTTCCTCAGCATATCTAGCTGCTACTCTTGCCTCTGCTTCACGCTGAGCTGCGGTTTGTGCCGCCGCTACATTTGCATGCAATTGTTTAACTTGAGCTCTGGCTGCTTGAATCTGGTAGTGGTCTAAGGCCCGCCCAAGACGAGCTGGCCTTCTAAATACCGCTTGATCTAATTGCAACAAGTTTTCCTCAGCATATCTAGCTGCTACTCTTGCCGC